>CAKPEF010000004.1 GCA_934149305.1 uncultured Clostridia bacterium | reverse complement strand
TAAATTATATCATATTCTGGTATTTCCTTTTTTATTTTATTTTGTTACTGTGTGACATATCTATGTTAAACCAACATGCTTTTTGTCGAATATTGTCGATAAATCAAGTATTATTTTTGAAAATGACTTGTTATCTTCCTCTTTAAAGCTATCATGCGCAAAATCTGATTTTAGGAAGTTTAACCATAAATAATGATATGTTAAATATTATATTTGAAGCACGTTTGGAAAATATTCCTCATACTACCGAAAAAGATAAGGAGTTTCTACAGACTAATTCTAATTTTGGAGATATCCATACTAGCCTTGAATCTCTTATCCACAAAAGCTGTGACAATGAAGCGAACTATATTCTGTAAATAAAAATCAATGCAGGTATATGAAACGATTAAGTTCGAATGTCATAGTTTTTTCTGATTTATTATTTACAAATGATTCTAGTGACCACTTAAACGAATCCAATGCAAGGAAAAATATGCACAACTTCTTCAAAAAGCAGGCATGCCGTATGTCAAATTTCATACAATCAAACATACATTTGCCACTCGTATTTTGGAAGTAAATGTGCATACAAAAGTTATACAAGAGTACTTGATTATAGCAATGCGCCCACAACTCTAACTATTTATTCTCCTATGTTCAAAAATCAAAAGAGGTATGCAAAGAAGATGTTAGATGAAATCATTTAGTCATCTCAAGAATATAATCGTGCATTTAATCAATAATTTGATAGTTATATTAAATTAGGCACCTCACAAAGGTGCCTTGGAGCGTAGTTTAGGAATTGAACCTAATCTATATCAATTTTGACCATGTACATTTAATTATCTCAACTTTTGATAACTACGCATAAATAAATCAGGGACACAACCCTTGCAACAATTCTTCATGCACTTCATCTCCTCTTTTATATTTAACAATGCAATTTCAAATACTACTGCAAAAATGGTAATACTCAATGTTGGAAAGCAAAGAATCAAAAATACACAAAGTACAAAAATCAGAATTATATATAGCATATTATTGCAATGGAAAATATATCATATTGTCTTTAAGAAAGCTAGATTTTGAGTAAAAATTTTTAAAATACTATTTAGGCCATGAATTTCATAATGTTTACACCATCTACTGACCATTTCAGAACTTATAATATTAAATTCTCTTGCCCCCCACTTCACAACTATATCCTTTCTCTATACAAGGCTTTACCACCTCTTTTTAAACTTCACAGAATATTTGTTCATAAAAAACACACCTCGAACATTAGATTTTTTGTTTAATATTTGGGATGTACTTCATTTAGATAGTTTACTAATAAAAAATATTATTTGTCATTTCTTTTCTATCTTATTCAAATATTCTATTCCTTTTTCAGCAAGAATAATGTGTGAATCACCATTTGTAATATACCCCTCACTTTTCAACCATTCAACTCCTTTAGGATCATATAAATAATCCGCCAATTCATCATAGCTAGAATAAAAGCCACCTCTTACCAGTTTTAAATATTTAGCAAGTTCATATTTCATTTTTACTCACCCTCTTTTTAATTATAAATTTTCCTTTGCAGTATCAATACAATAGTCCACAAATAAGCCTAGATTTGTGCACGGATTATTTTATATTATTTTGCTTTTCTTTTGTTTATTCATATTTATATTCTTCCACGTCTTCAGCAACCATTAAAGCACCATTTTCATTATTTTCATTATCTTCATCAATTCCATAAATAATTTCATTACATCTATTTATCCTACTTTTTAAATATTCGGCTAAAGACTTATCCTCACAATAAATATAGCATCCTTTTTGTCCTCTAGTCATTAAAGTTCTATATGTATTTTTTATAATTTCATCAGCTAGCTTTAATGCTTTTTCAGGATTTTCTTTGTACATTTTCTTAATTCCTTTTAATGAATTATCTGTACTTGCTCTTTCTGTAAAGTCAGTAATAATTTTGCCATTTTCATATCTCAAATCTTTACCAATTATTACTCCTGCATAATCAAATTCTAATCCTTGAGATGTATGTATGCATCCTACTTCATTTACAGATTCAGGATCAATTGCCCAAGTCGAACTGCTTCCTAAATTCCAACTCATTTCAAAGTTATATTCTGGTATAACTATATCGTGAACCTTCGTATCGTTTTTACCTTCCTTAATCCAATTCCAACAATACCCTGCCAATAATCTTGCTTTATTATTTATTTTATTTAATTCAAATATTTTATCTTTAACATCATTAGGATTATCCATTATTTGAATATCGTAATCAATATTAAATCCATCATTATTAGCTGTTTGTCTTATTTCTAGCACATCATCTAACCATGCCAAATATCCATCTGAACCATTACATCTAAATTGAGATTCAAGCTCTAATATTTTTCTTTCTTCTCCTACTATTCCGAATTCATCTAAATATTTCTCAATTTCGGCAACTGAACCTATATCGTAAATATCTATTCTTTGTGTTTCATCAATAAAGAAAACTGAAAACTTGGCTGCATTTATAATTTCTTTTATTTGATTTTCTCCTTGATTCTTAAACATTCCTGATTTTGCATTCAATCTATGCGCTTCATCTGCTAAAATTACTCCTACATCATCTTTTCTAGCTTCAGTATATATTCCTGAACCCTTAAGCATATTGTCTATTTTTGATATTTTTTCAGTTCCTTTTAATTTAGCTTTAAATACCGCTCTAGGTGCAGCATTTTTAGTAACATAGTGGCATACCATTTCATATGACTTGTTTGTTAAATCTGATAATAAATTGATTGCCAAAACTGTTTTTCCTGTACCTGGTCCACCTTTAACAATTAAACATCTTTTTTTACCATCTTCATTAGATTTCTTTGCCATTTCCATCGCTGTTTCATATACTACTTTTTGATTATCTAATAATATAAATTCTTTATTTTGTTTTACCATTCCTGCTATACAATCTTGTAATGATTTAGAAGGTTTTATTTTTCCGTTTTCAATTAAATATAATGTTTCTTTATCATCACCTTCTGTAACATATTTCTTAATGAATTCTCTTAGTTTTATGGCATCGCCACTAATAAATACAGGAGCTTTTTCAATATAACCTTTATATTTATCTGATAATATAGTTTTGGGCTCAACATTTTCATAGTTGTGTAAATATGCACAGGGTAATAATTTTACATTATCTCTTTGAACATTTTAATTAAAATCTTCAATATACGCCGCATATGACCATGCTTGATAAGATGGATGAGCAACCTCTCTCATTGCACCACCTGTAAAAGTTCTAACAATACCATCTTGACCTTCAACAATTTCAGCCTCTGTCCATTGTTTTAACTCAACTATAATTGCAATATTTCTTCCTTGTTTATCTCTTCCAGTTATAATAAAGTCTATTCTTTTTGAAGTATATGGAACTTTAAATTCTATTGCTATCCCACTATTATTTGGAATACTAACATCATTTAAAACATTATTCATATACATCATAGAATTCTTCCAAGCTTCTTTTCTCTTGGATTAACATTTTGTCCCACCCTTAATCTATATAATTGCTCTATTCTACTAGCTATTTGATTATTTATTACATCGTTAATAAATAACTCCTTTGTTGCTTCATATACTATCATAATAATTTGCCCCCATTAATTATTATTCTTAATATTCTTTTCAGCTATTTCTCTAGCTGTTTTTATCATCAATTTTGCATTTTCTTTTTCATTTTTATCAATTACACTTAATTCGATAATGGAAATTGCAAAGTCTTCTAATTCATCAAATCTAGTATATTCCCCATTTGCAATTTTCGTAAAAATTTCTATTAGTTTATTTTCTACTTCCACTTTTAACTCCTTATAATTTATCATATTTTGTACTTACGCCCTTAGCTTTTTCCACAGGATATTTTTTCTCAGATATTTTCATTTTATCTAAAATTATTTGCTTAGGATCAACTCCTATTTGATGACACAAAAGAATACAATAATTCATAACATCTGCAATTTCAAATTTAAGTTCATCTTTATCATAATTATTATTCCATTGAAAACATTCTAGTAATTCTCCCGCTTCAATAGATATTGACTTGGCTAAATTCTCTGGTGTATTAAATTGTAACCAATCTCTATCTTTTGCAAATTTTACGATTTCTTCTTCTAATTCTTTCATTTTGTGCCTCCTAATACAAACTACATTCATTCTATTATATTTTATATCACATAATCCAATTTTTAACAATAAAATTCCAATATTTTAAGATATTTTGTCGAAAAAGTTTTTTATAATTTCCAATGTTTTTTCACAACTTATTTTGTAACTCACTAATTACATTCCATACCTTTCCTGGTTCTATAATTTTAGTTGTGGTGGGAAACTCCAACTATTTTTTAATATAAAAATAGCATTTATCTAAGACCTTTGATAAAATTGTTTTAGCACAAAACACCAACAAAGGAGGCATAGATAAATGAAAAATAATTTTATCAGAAATTTATTAGATTTAAAAGGGGTAATTGTAAAAAAGGTTAGGTATAAGAAAAATTTTGTTAAAATTCATATTGAAATGCCAGTAAGAGAGCAAGCATGTCCTCACTGCAAAGCCAAAACAACAAAAATAAAGGATTATAGGACACAAATAATAAAAGATATTTCAATAAGATTTAAAACCACATATTTATCCTACAAAAAGCATAGATACCAATGTAAAAACTGTGGCAGGATATTTTATGAACAGGTTTATTTTCTAGCTAAGCGAGGAAGAAAAACTACTCGTGTTACAGAGTTTATTATTGAAAGATTAACTAGCAAACAGTCTATGAAAGATATTGCAAAAGATGCTAATGTTTCAAGTGCAACTGTAGCAAGACTTTTACCACTTCTTGCAGTATCACCAAAACATCTTCCAGAAGTTCTATGTATTGATGAATTTAAAGGAAATACAGGATACTACAAATACTAAGTTCCTATTTTGAATGCAAAGACTAATAAACCAATTGACATAGTAGAATGTAGATACAAGACTCATTTATTAGACTACTTTAAACGATTTCCACTTGAAGAGAGAAAAAAGTAAAATACATAGTTATTGATCTTTGGAAATCTTACAAAGACTTAGCTCAAATATATTTTCCTAATGCTAAAGTTGTTGCAGATAGATTCCACTACGCAAGATATGCTACTGAAATGGTTGATACAATTAGAAAAGAAGTTCAAAACAAGCTTGGCAAAAAGGAGAAAAAATATTTTAAACACTCTAGAAAATTACTGCTTTCAAGATATGAAAACTTAAAAGACAAAAAACAAAAAGAAGAACTTAACTATATACTTATTAATTATTCAGAAAAGCTCAGAATAGCATATCTCGAGAAAGAAAGATTATTAGATATTATTCATATGCAAGATAAAGAAAAAGCTGTTAAATTACTCAATGAATGGGTTGTAAGGTGTGCAATGTCTAATATTTCAGAACTAAAAGACTGTGCTGAAACATACACCAATTGGATTGAAGAAATACGAAATTCATTGGCAGTACCATACTCAAATGGTCCAATGGAGGGCTACAACAACAAAATTAAAACTTTAAAAAGAATTGCTTTTGGATTTAGGAATTTCACTAATTTTAAAGCAAGAATTTTACTGATGTCAAACTAAAATTTTTTAAGTGGATAGCAAAATTTTAAGTCAATATTTCAATTAGCTTATTAAGTGTACCCAAAAGTGGCCATTTTAAGCTGTTTTTTTAGGTGCAATTTGGAAAGTACAAAAAAAGCTGGTGCAGAGCAATTTTCAGGTTACTTCGCCCTAGCTATTGACAAAGAGCCAAAAAATGAAACCTTGCAAGCCGTATGCCTGTAAGGTTTTATCAAATCTTTGGTTGCGGTGGATAGACTCGAACTATCGACCTTCGGGTTAGACCCTGCTCATTTTCCGTATTTTCCTTACTTTTCAAAAGTCGTCAAACGTTCTGTTTTCTAAGCAATTTTGCATTTGCTTCATTATTCTTTTTTTCCATATCTTCCGCATATTCCATTTCGTATTTTCTGGTGACTGTATAATGACTGTCATTCTACCGAAAGTAGTATAATTATGACTGTCAAATAAAATTGATAAAATGACTTGATTAATTATTTTTTGTAAGCTACTATACAACAAAACTTGGAGGGAGGTGCACAGATGGATAGAAAGAATATGCTTGATTTTGTGTTAGATTCTCGTATGGAAGATGTGGCTATATTATCTGAATATGATTTAGAATTTATGAAACAAAAAATAGATGAAGACCATTCTTTTGATAGCATCATGAATTACGTTGAATCACTTAATCTTTCTGGCGAAATAAAGAATGTTTTGTCAGATATGCTTTTTGATTTTGAAGGTAATATATCAGAGCAATTCGCATATTTTAATGAAAAATATTATAAATATGGCTTTTCTGATGCAGTTAATATTATCTTCGATGCTTTGGAATATAAAAAAACGGGGGAGAATTGAATCTCCCCTCTAAATTGTAATTTTTTGTTTACTTTTTAATTGGTAATCCTTTGCAAGTTTCAATTACAATTTCCTTTAATAATTCTTTATTATCTACATCATCAATTAAATACATTGGTTTTGCACTTTCATAAGGAATTTGCTCATTCATATTATACTTTTTATTTGTATCAACTATTTTAACAAGTAATCTATTATCATAAATTCCACCAAATAAAACATTATTACAATACAATAAAAATTCTCCCATCATTGCTTTATAAGTTATATTATTTAATAAATCTAATTGCTCTAATATAAATTCTTTATATTCTTTTGATGTTGCCATAATTCATCACTCCTATATCTTTTTTATTGGGTGTCTAATAACTGTCTTTAATTTACTTACATCACATTTTCTTGGATCACTTAAATATATTTCATGATGGTATCTCTCATCAGTTATATCTAATTCATAACCATTTTTTTTCATACATTCGTGCATTAAATTAACTGTTGCTGGTTCATCATCATAAGAACCTAAGTGCATACATTGAACACATAGACCTTCATCATAAGTTAAAAACTCAACTCTTGAAAAATCTTGTTTCTTCTTTTTTGTTGCTTCTTCAATAGCCCAATCAAAATCTGCTCTTGTTACAAAGTCTGGTAATCTAATAATTGATATAAAGTGCATTGCCCCTTTATTATTATAATCAATAGTTCCGTTCATACCATCTTGCCACCAAAATCCTTCAAGTGGTGGAACAACATATTCAAAGAATCCCTCTATTTTATGAGTTCCTTTATAACTCATTTTTATTGTATAAGCTATACCATATAATAATCCTATTGTATTTTGATAATCTCCATTTTCTTCATTAGGATTTCCTGTCCCTCTTACTGCAATATAATTCATTTTAGGAACTTCTACAATACTTGGTTTGTTTTTAGGCATATAAAACTCTTTATATTCTTTTTTATAATCAAAAGCCATATTTACATCTCCATTCTACTTAACAAATTACTATTTATCTAATTTTATTCTACATTCAAAGCTAAATTATTATTTACCTGTGTATTATATCATTATTTTTCAAATAAATATACATCTTGAGCCCATTTTATGAATAAGTATTCGGTATTTCTAGTTGTATCCAATACTTTCTGCCAATATTCTTTATTTGTAATTCTGCCTTTTTTTGTTAAGTAATTTAATGCTTCTATTCCTGTATTAAATTTCATCTTTTTTTCCTCACTTTCTAAAGCTTTTTTCACTTCATTTCTAAAGTCATCCATCGTGTAATTATGATATTTTTTCCACCAATGATATATGTCTGCATGATTAGAAGCAAATGTTTTTCCTTTTAATTTATATCCCTCGCAATGAGTTAATATTGATTCGGGGGCTAAGTTGAACTTTTGGCACAAATACACACATAATTTTACCGCTTCCGATTTTACTTTTAGGAAATATTCTTTGTCAGAGTAATCTTTCGGCTCACATATTTCAAATCCTATATACGAATTATTTGCGTTACCACCTGCGTGCCATCCTTGGTAATTCCACGGAAGTGTTTGGTATATTCCTGTGTCATCTACAAATGCATGAACACATACTGAATTACCGTTTGGTTTCGCTGTATTCCAACTTTTTAAAAAGTTGCTTGCTTTGACTCCTGGACAAGCAGTAGAATGTACCATAATTCCATTAATTTTAATTGTTTGTCCTTTTAGATAACAATTATTATTTGTTAGGTAGTTCTGTATTATCTTCATTTGTTTCTGTTCCTTTCTTCTCAAATTGTGTTCCAAAATAAAAAGCTATTACAGTTGTGTAAATGGTAATTACTGCATTGCTATCTATAATTTGTTTTAGTGCTAATATGAAAAAAAGTACCGTAAGCACAATGGTTACAATACTTTTCACATTTATTAATTTTACTATTTTTTCTTTCATATTTTTAGCTCCTCTCATTTTAAAAGTAGTGTGATAATAGCTCCAATAACAGCTCCTATTATCACACTTATAGTTGAATTTCTTATTTGTTTCTTTATTTCTTTGAAATCATTTGCAGGTTCTTTTTCTATCGAGCTGACTCTTTCATCTAGTTTTTGGAACTCTTCTCGCATTAATTTTACTTCAGTTGCAATTTCTTTGACTCCAAATGTTAATTCTCTTATATCTTCTATGGTGGACTCCAAACGGTCAATTCTTTTATGAGCTGACTTTGTACTTTCATCAACTCTAGCAAGTAATTCTTTATCATCCATGGCTTAATCTCCTTATAAGTTTTTTAATCTTTCTTGAAGCTGTCTTATTTGACTTCTTATATTTCTTCTTTGAAGTTTTATTTCTGTAAATTCCAGAACAGTTAAATCTCCCTCTAAAAACTCAAATGCGGTATCATTAGTTTCTCTTAATTGACCTCTTAATGTTTTAATCTTATTGCTAATTTCTTCCGCTTCACTTAGTAATGGGGTATACCTATCAAAACTTACTTCTTCATTTTCTTCGTTTAATACATAATTATCAAAATTAATTGTTGGTGGCATTGCATCTGTTTCTTTAATAAGATAATTTTGAAATCCTGAAAACACTTCAAACGGATTTATTGGTTCGTTAGCTTTTATAAATCCTAAAATTCTTTTGGTATCTTTATCATATGCGATCGTGTACATAGCTTCTCCTTTCTAATTCCATGCAATTTCCATATAATTTACTGTTGCTGATTTTGTTGTTATTCCTGTGTAATCATTTGAAGAATCTCTTCTTGTTTTTGAAACTGCCTTGGATGTTACGACTCTTGACGATTGATTAACCGAACAAGTAATTGACCAACCATTGCCATCAGCTTCATATGAATTTGATTCTGCACTATCAGCTCCAGCAGAATTTGGACTCACAAAATAAGCATAATTCAAAAAACCCTCGGTTTTTGGAATTGTTCCACCATCTGATATAGTTCCTGTTTTTATCGAGATTGGCAGTGAAGCATTTATTGACGATTCATCGTTCCAAATTATTTCATAATTTGTATTGGCTTTTCTTAAACTTAAGTTAATTTCAGTATTTCCAATTTTCAATATTGTTGGAATTGTTTCATCTAAATTTGCAGGAGTTCTGAATCTTATTACTGTTCCATCTGCAATAGCATATGGATACGCATAACTAATAATATTGCAATTTGTTTCGTAAGTTATTGAATATAGTTCATATGCTCTAATATCATATGTCGTTGTTGAATTAGTTCCTGCAATTGACATCATATAAAAAGTTGTTTGTGCTGTATCTAAGTTTACGTCAAATATATTAGTTTGTTGCTGAGCACTTGTATAAGCATTATATTTGCCTGGTGTTTTAAATGTAGTATCAAGACTGATTCTTAATTGTTTGTATGTACCTGAACCATATTCTCCTCGAATATATGCGTTTAACCTTTTCAATTTCCATGGTACTGCTCTTTGAAATGTTAAATAATAGCTATCATTTATCGCATTTGTATCTGCTTTTCCATCTACAAATTTTATTAAACTATTTGTTTCGGAATAAACTCTACTTGCTAATATTGTAAAACCTGATAAAGTATGTGATATTTTAGTTGTGCTTTCTTCTCTCCATGTTGATGGATCATTAAATGAAGTAGTAATTATTCTTGGTTCTGTTGTTAAGATGCCAACATTGTAAACATTACTTAAATCCATTTTGCAGGCTATTTGATTTGAATAATCTGTTTCAAATCTTTCAAATAATTCTTTATTTATTGGTGTTCCTGCTTGAATTATTTGAGTTATCATTTCAATTGTTACATTATCAGCTATAATATTTCCATTATTGTCTGTTATTCTATACTTAGGTGTTCCTGCTAAAATTTCGTCTAATATTTCTATCATTTTATACCTCAACTCTCTGTGACCTCATTTATCGTGATTGCACACTGCACATAATCGGATGATGAGTTTCTTGAACTCATATCTATTGAAATATTTACCTTTTTAGTTATGCCTGTTAATATTGCTACATAGTATTGTCCAGCATTTGCACTTGAATAAGTGCAAACCGATTGACCAGATATACTTACACCTGCAGGTGCTGATGCTAAACTAAAATTTAAATTTTCATATGTGGTTGATGTTCCACTTTTCATGATTAATGCAACTTTTCCATCCTGGGCATAAAAAGCTCCAGCATATGTTTGATATGTGCTATCCGAATATGTTCCTGATACGCTTATGCTATTTACTAATGGTACGATTCCATCAGCATATGTTCCTGTAACTTTTGAGCCATTTATGTATGCAGTTTTTCCAAGCATAATATCATCTGTGGTAGCTGTAGTATCTTTGGCTATATTGTTAAACTTAGGAGATAGCTCTGAAAAACTTTCAGTAGTTGATGCTTGAATGTTAAATCTGCCTAATATACTTACCAAATTATTTCTTACATTTTTTAATCTTTTCAAATAATCATTGTATGACATTATGTACCTCCGATTATGCTATCTAATTCATTAAGAAAATCTCCAAATGTTTCATCTATTATTTCCATATTTTCATTGATCGTCTCTATAGTGTTCCATATCAAATCATTTTTTGAAAATGTACCTAATCCTAGGTTTGTTGTTCTTGTCATTTATATTAAACCTCCCCAAATATCACTTGCTTTAAAATCTGTCCATTTTTCTTGAAGTAACGTATCCCATTCATGAACCATTCTAAATCTTACTTGCCAAAATCTTTGTTGATTACATGAAGCAACACCACTTATTACAAAATATCTTTGCATATTGATTAGAATTTCATCTAGATCTTTTAGTATTTTTTCAATTTTATTTGCTTCATCAAAAGTCATATTTCCTGTTCCTGATACATTCGGTGTATATGTATAAGTAATATAGTTATTCTTCAATGCCATTACATTTGATTTAATTCGTGCTAAGTGTGTTACATTTAAAAAATCTTTTCGTGTCCAATTTGTTTTTGTATTTATTGTTATATGGTACGAATACCTATTTAATATTTCTGCTATGTATACGCACCAAAGCTCAATTCTGTTCAAGTCATTAAAATTATAATATCCTTTTGCAGTTCTGTTTTTAATATCTTGAATGGTACGGTCATATATCAAATTATCTTGCATCATTCTACCTCCATGAATTTTGCTTCAGCATACTTACCTTTATAATTTAGGTCTGTAACGAGGGAGAGAAGGAGTGCCTTTTTTGTGCCATAGTCAGTAGATATTGTTGCTATTTTTCCGACTCGTTCGTCACCTAAAATTACTTTGCCAGTTACTGCCTTGTTGTTGAAACAAATATCAGCAAGCCTGTCTATAACTTCTTCAGAATTATTACTGCAAATAAGCGAACAATCAGCAAATTCTACTTCTTTCTTTAATGTTGATGCAGTAGTATGAGGATTTTCCTTTTTTAATACTCTTGTTTTGTCTGTATATGTTTTTCCTGTCAATGTTACTGTATTTCCTGTTCCAGTTATTGTTATGTAGTTTGGATGACTTGTTACTATAGTTCCATTTGTTATTTCATATGCTCTGTGTGGTGTTGAAAGTTCAATTGTTATTGTCCCATTCAGTATTTCTTCATACAATGTTTCTGTTTCATTCTTTATGTAATAATTATGCTCTGTTAATTTAACACTAGTTGCTATCGCTTCAATTTCTGTTTGTATTCCTCTAAATACTTTTGATTTATCAAAAGTAGCTGAGGCTAATTTAGGGTAAGGCAGTATCAATATAGTTTCACTTCTACTAGTATCAATTATTGCTCCTATTGAAAACGCAAGTTGCTGAAGTGCTACTCTTTTTGTTGATATTGGTAAATATCCTGTTAAGGTTTTGTCTGCAAACGATTCATCAAGTTCGTATGGAATTGTTCCAAGGATGTCAGATAATACATCTGTTATTTGGACAGCTGTATAAAGTCCGCCATAAGTATTTTCTGCATCAAGTATTCCTATGTAATCTGTAGTGCTTACAGAAAACTCTTTCAAACTTTTTTGAACAGCAGATTCTATAAAAAATGATCCCATAAAATTATCATTGTGATAAAGTTTTATAGGTTGTTTGTTTTGAAATAAATATGCAACCGATTTATCTACAATCAAGTCAAACGTAAAAGTATTTATTGGTAATGTTTCTCCTGTTTTTGACACTTCTTCTAGTAATTCTAAATTAAGTAATTCTTTTTTATTAAATACTCTTACCATTCCATCTATTAGATAATGTATTTTTAAATATCTATACGGTTTATTCGTTTTATAAAAAGTTAATACAACTTTATTAAATGCCTCAACTAATCTGTTTAATATATATTCTGAGTCAGTCGGGTAGAAATCGGCTGTGTCAATTAGTTCATTATCTCTATACCATGCAATATTAAACTTACTGCAATAATCTCCAGTATTTGTATCAAATTTTATTGTCATTCCAGTAGCCGAATATCTATTTGTAAATGTTCTAGTCATGGTTATAGGTATTTGAAAGTTTCCCTCTTCATCGGACATTTCTTCACTCATGTATTCCATATTACTTGGTGAATCAGGAAAAGTTTTAAATGTTCCATCCAATAAATAAAAGTCTTGTTCTAGTGTTCCATACTTTTCCGCTTCTATGACTTCATCCTTTAGCTCATTTACATTTACAAAACTTTGTTTATTATTAAACTCTATTGTTGAATCTTCTAATATGCCAAGTGGTACATCTCTATAAATTATTTCTGTCATTGTTCAGCCCTCGGTTCTATTGATGAAAATGTTATTTTCATTTCACTCCATTTTCTAAATCTATTAAAATCATATTGCACCTGTGTATTGCTTATGGATATTGTTGCATTGATTGTTAATGTTTCTTGATTATATGGAAGTTCAACAGTATGACTTTCAGTTGGCTCTGATACCAATTCATAAAGTCTATCATAATCTTTGATGTTGTTTCCTCTGCATACAAGGGTAAGTATGTAATCTATGTAAGTTCCTATTATTTCATAGTGTTCCTTGCCATCTAATGTTGTTCCTATTTTTTCTTTTTCAATTCTTGTTTTTCTATCTAGCTTACTTATTCCAACATCAAATGTTTCTCCATCAATTACAAATATCATGCCATTGAAACCCCCATTCTCATTTTTTCTTTATCATATAAAGGAACGATTAATCTTCCTAATGTTTTGCCATCAAGTTCCAATGTTAGAGGAGTAGCTTCTCTAACAACTTCGGTACTATTATTATAGTTTCTTGTAATGTAATTGTTTTCTTGGCTTATTCTTTTGGTTGGCTTTGGAATATCTCCAATTGATATTTCACTAGATATTGAATCAGTTAATTCCGTCATCGTTTTTGACATTTCATCTGCAACATTATTCATAGCACTTGTAAATCCAACACCAACTCCAAATGCAATATTTTTTCCGACTTTATCTCTAAAAACTTTTGATGGTGATTCTATTCCAAGAGCAGAACATATTGCACTGAGTATTCCATTAGCAAAATCTACTACTTTGTTATATAACCAATCCTTTAAATTAATAATTCCATTCCATAGTCCTTGAACTAAATTTTTACCTACTTCTTTAATATCTGCAATTCCTCTTTTAATTCCATCAACTATTGCTGTTATAATTTGTGGTACTGCTTTTACTAAATCGGGAATTGATTTTATAATGCCCTCTATTAACATTAATAAGATTGTGATACCCGCTTCAATAATCAAAGGCAAGTTATTAGTTATTACTTCAATAATTTTTGTAATTATTACTGGTAATTGCTCAATAATCATTGGAAGTGATTCGATTATTCCTTGTATCAATGCTAGTAATATTTGTATTCCAGCTTCAATTAACTGATTTAGATTATCTAGTAATGTCTGCACGATTAAAAGTACACATTCTACTATTGCAGGAATTAGTGCAGGCATTTGCTGTGCTATTCCATTTATTAGTTCAATGATTATTGTCATTCCCATTTGAATAATCTGCGGAAGCATCGAAATAATTGTTTGGACTAGCATCATCATTACTTGCATTATTACATTAATTATTTGAGGCATATTTTGACTTATTCCTGCTATGAGATTTTGTATAATGCTTGCACCTGTTATAAGAAGTTGGGGTAGATGCTCACTTACTTTTGTTAAAATGCTAGACATTATTGTTGGTATTTGATTTGCAAAAACTTCTATACGAGGGAGTACGTTATCTAACGCTGTTAGTATACTTTCAACTAAGTTTTCTATTAACATTTCTAAGTCAGCATTTTCATCTGACATTCCTGTAAGTAAATTTGACCATGCTGATTTCATTGCTGAAACTGAACCTGATATTGTTTGACTAGCTTCTTTAGCAGTTGTTCCTGTGATTCCAAGTTCTGTTTGTACAACATGAATGGCACTATATACATCATTTAAATTTGAGATATTATATTTCTGTCCTGATAACTTTTCTGCATCGGAAAGTAAGCGTTCCATTTCAGATTTTGTACCACCATATCCAAGTTTTAAGTTGTCTAGCATCGTGTAATTTTGTTTTGCAAATCCTTGATATGCCGATTGTATACTACTCATAGAAGTGCCCATTTTATTAGCATTATCAGCCATGTCAGTAACAGCCATATCAGCAACTTTAGCTGTTTCTTCAGTGTCATTGTTTAGTGATTGAAGGAGTGAAGCAGAAAATGAAGTAACAGTTTCCATGTATTCATTTGCAGACAATCCTGCAGTTTTATATGCGTTATTCGCATAATTCTCAACAATATCTGAGCTATCCTTGAAAAGTGTTTCAACACCACCAATAAGTTGCTCATATTCTGCATAACTCTCAACTGATGCTTTGCCAATAGCAACTGCACCTGCAATGCCAGAGGCTGTTATCGTTGCAACTCCAGTTCCAACTGATTTTAATACCTGAGCTGAAGCTTCTCCAAGTCCTGAAAAAGCTTCTTTGATTTTTGCTATCGTATTATTAGTCTTTTTGGATTCTTCATCTAATCTTTTAATACTTTGTTCCGATGAAGCAATTTCTCTTTGTAGCTTTCTATATTGTTCTTGGTTTATTTCAGTTCCGTTTTGCATCTGTTTATCCGCAGTTGATTTTGCATCCTTTAATGCATTAACCTTAGTCTTCGTTTCTTCAACAGCCTTTGATAATAATTGTTCTTTCTGTGCAAGGAGTTCTGTATTGGTAGGATCAAGTTTTAATAGTTTCTCAACCTGAGATAATTCTTTTTGAATACTATTTATTTCTTTATTAGTTTTGGATAGGGCAGAGTCAAGACCAGTTGTATTTCCACCGATATTGATTTCAATGCCCACAACTTTGTCTGACATACAAACCTCCTAAAATCTATCAAGTATTTCAGGAGTTGCTTCAACAATTTCTTCATCGTTGTCCTTATGATTTTTTTGTAACAAATCAATAAGAAAGCCTATCGTGATCTTGTCCAAATCCGATAGGCTAACTCCTAATTCTAGTGCTCTTATTATTAATATTTCTGATGATATTTCTTGCGATGATACGCCGTTGCATTCTCTATCATTCTTTTTTTTTCATTTTCTTGCCTTAAGTTTCCTACAAGCAACTCCATTATTTGCGGAAGTATCTTCATAATTGAAAAACTTTCAAAGTCATCAAGCCAATGTTCTATGTCTTTTATTCGTTCATCTGCAGTTTTAGCCATCGACCAAGCTATCTTTTCAAAAACATCTAAATCTACTAATTCAAATTGCGTCATTCCTGATTTTACATTCTTGAATTTCTTATCTAATATAACTATGTCTTTTATAAAATCTCTACCGAAATTATTTCTGTATCTCATCAAAGTTCCTGCAGTTGATTTGAATTTGATTTGCTTTCCATCTATATCAATTATTTTTTCCATTTATTAAACCTCCCATATTAAACTTCAGGCGTATCACTATTTGAAGAGTTAGTTGGTATATACACCGAACTATACCATTCAGATATTACTGACGCAGTTGTATCTGACTTTGTCGAAGTCTTTACAAGACCATCAGTATTTGGTCTTATTTTGATTGATAACTTTTCTGTTTGTATTTCCTTTGATTCTCCTTTTGTCTTTGATGAAAGTTCAGGGCGAGAGGCAGTGCAGTTATAAAATGCAAATTTCTTTGCACCATCATCTGTCGTGAACTCACAAAGCAACGCAAAAGGAGAAGTCGAGGCTGTTACACTTTCTTGTAACACATTATTGCTATCCTCAACTTCTCCCAAAATGTCTTTTAGAAAATCTTCTTGTATCATTGCAAGTTCTAAATCTCCATCGTATCCGTTATTTGCCGAATCACTAAAATATAGCCCATCTTCTGCATAAAACTCAACTTCATTTCCAGCAGGTGCAAGTGTTATCGAAACTGCACCTTTTAATTTTACTGGTGTTGCATAACTTATCGTTCCACTAGTTCCAACAATTATTTTTGAATAATACGCATTCTTAAATCCAAATTTTACTTTTGGCATTTTTCTACCTCCTAAATTTCTACTTCATAAACAACTTGGTACATTTTTTCTGATTCAATAAAGCTTTCTGAAACTACATCATATGTAATTCCATTTGCATCTAATAAATCTTCAAGTAATACCTCTGTGGTTATGTCTTTTTTCTTTGTATAAATTTCAATTCTATATCTGCTTATTTTTTCGTAAACTTTATCATCAGCTACGAAGTTTTTACTTTCTATTCTGTAATACGCAATAAAAGGAGGGACAACTGGCTTTGAAAAATGATTATATGCAATTTCTATATTTAGCTCTGTTAATATTTCGTATAAGTCCATCATACTATCAGTTCTCCTTAAATCTTTTTAGCAGTTTCTCTTTGGCATTTTCTTCTGCCTTTTTTATATGCGGTTTTGCTTCAACTCGACCACCATTTATTTTAGCATGACCATATTCAAGTAAATGAGTAAGTTGTGGTTTTGTTTTATTTCTTATTCTGTATCTAACAACTGACTTATCTTCAAATTCTTTTTTATATGTCCACCCCTTAGCATAATGCTTGCCACCAGTTTTCTTAGACACAGGACTTGTCATCTTTAATTCTTGAACGCATTCTTTAGCAACCTCTTCAGTACACTCTTTAACTTTATCTGCGACCTCTTGCGAATATCTTTCTAATTCAATTTCAATTGTTCTCGCTAAATTATCCACTTTCATTTGAAATCTTCCTTTCACATACTAACGAAATTTCATCAAGTGTGGAGAAGTCAACTCTAATGATGTCATATTCTTGGTTCATGTATTTTAACTTGGTCTGATTGTTATAGTTTAGACTACTAATTCTCACTTTGAGAGTTGGTTTTAGTCCTATTGTTCCTGCAGAATAAAATTCGTTTGCATACACATCTTCATGTTTTATTATTGGTACTGTTATTTCATTTTTTGTTTCAATATCATTTCCGATACTGTCTTTGGTTATTGTTATATTAATTAACTTTATCTCCATAGCAATCATTTGTGTCATCCTCACTTAAATATTCCTGAGTATTTGCAATATTGGATAAAAAAAGCGAATATGATTTTTGACAAAGTTCTTTTTCTCTCATATTTGTGTTTCCAAAGTATGCTTTGACATACATCATAATCGCTGAAACTATTAAATCATCGGTTATATTATCAGTCACATTTATATTTAATCTATTCATATCTTTTATGGCTGAATTAATTAGCATCTGTATCTCATTATCTTTGGATGTACTTGTAGGTAGAATGCTTAATATTTCCTTAGCTTTATCTAATAAATTTGTCATTTTATCCTCACATTTCTATGATTAAACGGATGGTGTATCTCCATTTTTAGATTCTTCTTTTGCCTCATCTAGTAAAACAAATGCTTCCGTATTTACTACTTTTCCATCTAGTAAACCTAAAGCTCTATATACTTTGTTTCCTTTTCTAAATTCAACCGAATCATCTGAAGTAATCTCTATTGGCTTGTTAAAATTGATTGTATATTTTTCAAAGTTGCCAAGTAAGATTTTCTTATCTGAAATATAATCATCTTCAATTACTGGTCTACCAAATATTCTACCTGCAAATTCTCCTGTAGGATCAGGCAAGAATACAAGTTGATTTCCCACTGTAATAGTTGCTATAGTTTCCCAAAGCATTTTTGAGTTCATTACAAATTTTGAATTTGGTTTATAACCTGATTTTAAATTTGCCATTAAACTACAAAGATTTGCATATGTTGGAGAACTACCATGTGTATATTCCACAGTTTTTAATGTTTCTGTTAATATTCCTTTTGGTTGACCTGAGCCTGTACCATTTAATATTGCATTCTCAATTGCGATTGCCATCTTATCTGACAATTTTTTTACGATATATGCTTCGAATGCATCAATTGTCATTGCTTCAACTTCAGCTGTTATTGAAATTGTCCTAATTAGTTTATATGCTCCAAAATTTATTGCATCAAGTGTGTCATCTACATCAGAACTTGCAGTATTTTCGGCTACCCAAGAAGCATCATTTGTTACATTTTCTTTTGGAATCGATAAGTATCCTGGGATATTTAACACTTCAACTTCATTAAATAGGGCAGAAGTCTGTCTTAATTTTTCTTCAATTTTATTTAATGTAGTAGTTGGAATTGCAGAACCGATACTATTGGTTGCAGTTGTCATAGCTCTTTGTTCTTCATCGTTTAATTTTTTACCTTGTAGTCTTTTAAGAAATGCACTACGGTATTCGGCTGTTTCTAAAATATTTTTTTCATCCATCTTTTTTTCCTCATCTTTCTTTATAATTTTTAAGTTTTCTAGACTCCTTTTTTCGGGTTTAATATTAGAGTTCTTAATCAAACTTTTTTCATCTACAAGTTCCTTTTCATCTTCTTCAGTGTCCTCATCCAATTCCTTGTTTTCCTCAGAATTATCTTCAGCAAGTTCATTCACTTTTTCCTCGAGTAATTTCTCGGCTTCTTGAAGTGCAACTAATTCTTCTTTGATTTCTTCAAGTTCACTCTCAGTACGAATTTCTTGAATTTTCTTTCTTAACTCTAACTTTTTCTTTTTAATCTCTTCTAAGGTCATTTTTCTTTTCTCCTTTCAAAATTTTACGATTCTACCATCGTTTTTCTTGGTTCTACCACCAATAGCCTATTTTTAGGCATAAAAAAACCACTAGTTGTTTTTATCAACTAATGGCTATATAAAAGCTTCTACCAGCTTATTTTAATTTAAACTTTATCTAATTTTTATTTCATATGTTTTTCCTTTTGCATTTACATATGCAACCACTGACTCTGTTCCATTCGCAACTTCATCTGGAATATCACATAAATAGTATAGCTTTCCTGTGGTTAGAGGTTTGATTGATGTTATACTTGAATATGTAAAATCTCCATCAGAATCAACTATTGTAGAAAAAGTTGAATATTCATATTTGTTATTATATTTTACGTCTATATTTGCAACTTCATCTGCACTTATTCCTGTCGCTTCAAGATTTTTATAATCCAGTTTAATTACTAAATATTGATGTCCCTCTTCTTTGGCTTCATAGTATGTATAAAAAGATGTTTGAACAGGTGGCAATACTTTTTTAGTAAACTCACATCCTCTATACGTTATTTCATACACATCATCTTCAATAACAGATACATCTTCATCTAACTTTGTATTTGTTTTCGGTTTTGAATCTTTTATGCTTTGATTTTGTTTTTCTTTTTCTTTTGATTCGTCTGTCTCTTCTGAATTAATATTAAAAGTTTCAGAAAAAGCATCTTTGAATGCATCTTGTACTTTCTTTCCTAAATAATTCTTATAAATCGTTATTGTTAAGAATATTACTATTATGGTATAAACCACTATTACTACTGGCAATAACCACTTCCAATTCTTTTTAATAAACTCCATATATATGCCCCCTTTATGTTTACAAATATATATCTGCCAGTAAAAAAAGTCAAGTTAAAAGTAGTAATTCTAGTTTCTTTTTCTCAAGTTTTAGCTTTTCATATTTACCTTTTTCTTTTTCATGTTCTTCTTTGCTTCTAGCAAATATTTCTGTGCTATCGTAGAACGGGACATCGACAACTGAAACATCAAATAGCTTATCTATTTTCTTTATGATTCTTGTATTGTTTTCGTAATCCCATTTATCTTCAGCAACAGTGAAAGCAAAGCTCATTTTATCTAGTAAGCCAGCCTGAATAGACTTATATATATCTCTATTTGAATTTGTATCAATAAGTTTCGCTTTTATTTTCAATCCTTTATCATCAACTTCAAGTGTTAGACTTTTGTTTCTTGTTCTTGCAAGTAGGAGATAATTATCTTCATGATTGTATTTCATACATACGTCATTCATATCGCATTCATCGAATGCGTTTCGTTCAACAGTTTCTGTCCAGTAGTGTGTCGCAGGTGAATCGAAAATAACGGCATATCCCTCTATAGTCATTTCTTCATCTACAGATGCTCTTACATCAAGAAGTCTTATCTCTTTTTTATTCTTTACCATCATTATCCTCACTTTCTCCCAATTGGTACTTATCAGCTATGTTGCTATTTACTACATTTAGTGTTTGGATTCGTTTCTTTCCCTCTTCGCCACCTATAGGAGGCATATCTAATATTGCTCTTGCTTCATCTATTGTATAAAGTCCAAGTATTGCAAGTTCCTTTAATAGTTGTATTTTGGTAGTTGTTTTAGCATACTGGATTCTATCTACACTAAATACAATTTTATGTCCGCTTCTAATTGCTTCTTTGTTAAAAATCTTATTTGTAAATTCTAATGAAAATTGAATTGATAATGGCTCAATTACACTCTCGAAATATGCATTCCATTCATCATCTGTGAATTTTCCTTTTATAATATCTTCATTAGTATTGAAGTAATCATATATATTTTCCTTGGTATATTCTAACTGGTCTTTAGATAATGTAAGTGGGGTAGTGTTTACTTCTTTAAACTCAGCTCTTTGGTCGAGAACTGCAATTCCGCTTTCATTTTCAATTGTCATGAAATCTTTTACAAATGCATCTTTGAATTTTATAAGATCTGATTGCTTTAGCATATTCTGTGTGAATCTTAATATTCCACGAAGATATGAACTTGTCTTTATTGCATTATCTATTCCTTGCATTGCAGTATTGGCAACTTCAATTGGTGTCTTTAACGATTCATTTGAATCTCCATACACTTCATGATTTTCAAAAAATCTTCTCAAGTGAATTATTTCTTCATAAGGTATAAGATACTGTTGTCCATTTATAAATTTAAATTGCAAGTAAATATCATTATTCTTATCTTGGAGCAATTCATATGAATTTGCTTCAATAGGGTAGAAGCCTGTTATCATTCCATCATTATCTTTTTGTATGAATACAAACGCATTATTGTTTTTATAGAGTAGTGTAATTACTTTGTACAAGAAGTCATATGTATTCATAAGCGGATTCGGATTTTTTGATAGTAAAAATTCAATTTCTCCGTTTTGTAATGTAATATTGCCATTTGATTCTAAAATGTGTTTTGGGGACATTTTAGCTCCATGTGTAGCTATGGTATTTATGCAAGTTTTTATCAAGTAATAATCCGAATAATTTTTACCTACATTCGTAAAAACTGGAGTATAGGAATTTAGCATTTTCAAATATGTCTTTTCTGTTGGCTTTGGCAACTCTTGTTTTTTACCAAATATTTTTTCATATAAACTTCTTTTTTCCATTTATTCCTCCATTAAATTCATGTAGTCTGTATATTTTTCAACAAACACACAATAGGCAATAATTAAAGACACAGTTCCATCAATCCTTGCTCGTTGTTGTTGACCTTTTACTGGTCTAATGTTATCGTTATCATCCCTCTTTACAGCTGTGTTTGTTAAGCACCACTTAAGCACAGGATTATTATTGTAATTAACTTTCTTTTCTATAAGATCAGCTTCAAGTTGTTTCATTGGGTTACTCATAGTTTTTGCACCTTGTCTAATTTCTTGCATTGTAAATCCTATGTTTTCCATTTCTTCAACCCAGTATTGAGAGTTCCATGGATCATATCCAATCCATAGAGGATGTATCTGATATTCTTGATGCATTTTTAAGAACCATTTAGTTACATCTGAATAATTTACTTTTGCTCCATCGCATAGTGTTACTAATTCTCTTTTGTTCCAAATATCATACGGAATTTTGTCATCTTTAATTTTGTCTTGTAAGTGTGCTTCAGGGATAAAATATTGTTGTATTACATATATCTTTTTATTTTTATACACAATTAATGTTGCACAGGTTAAATCTGTGGTTGATGAAAGATCAACGCCACCAATTGCATAATTATCTCTCAACTCTTCAATATTAAATGTTTCTGTATTATTTGCAGTTTCAAAAGTTAGCCATTTTTCATCCGATGTCATTCGTATATTGAAATCCTTACATAAAAGGTTAGTAAGTTCAGTTGGGTTATTCCTAGCTCTATTTACTTTGGAGCGAATGTCATCCATTCGTTTTATTGTTCCTAGTGCTGGATTAGCTTGAAGCCATTTCTTTTCATTTTGCCAATCTTCTTTTTTATCTAATTCATACACAATTGGCAGTAGTGTTTCATCTTTTATGCCATCTGTTTTTTCTTCATATCCGTTTATAATTTTTTCTACATACTCATATTCATTATCAAAGACTGATTCTCTAACTGTACCCATAGTCGATGTTTCAAATAATAGTGGCTGTTCACGAGCCGACATAGAGTCGAACATTACATCCATCAAGTTTTTGTCTTTCCATGCATGAGTTTCATCTGCTGATACAAAATAAGCATTCAACCCATCCAAGCTATTTGAGTCACTTGCAAGTGATTTGAAGTAACTATCTTTTGAGTCATAAAATAGTCCATTAACTAATGTCTTAATTCTTTTCTTAAGTGCAGGACTTTTCTTTATCATCCTTTTGGCTTCTTCCCAAACTATTTTTGCTTGGTCTTTCTTAACAGCAACAGAATAACATTCGCTACCTGCTTCGCCATCAGCTGTCATATGATAAAGCCCAAGAGCAGAGGCAAGAGTTGATTTGCCATTCTTTCTGCCGATAAATAATATCACTTTTTTGTATTTTCTAAGTCTTGTATCTTCATCAACGAATCCATACATAGCTTGTATTAATGCTTTTTGCCATAGTTCTAGTTTCAATGGTTTGTTTGCCCATTTACCTTTAGAATGTCTACAAAATTTTTCTATAAATTCTATAGGTCGATTTGCTTTTTTTTCATCAAATACATATGTGTGTGTTTCTCTTTCTTCCGTTATTTCATTAAAAAATGACACCTGCTGTTTATGGCGGATGTCATGTACTAACTTTTTATATACAACTTTTACTTTGTGACTTACTTCAATTTTTCCACTTTTAATTTCATTATAATATTCTTCAATGTACGTCATTCTTCATCACAGAATCTATCAAATTCATCCTCAAGATTTGCATCTGCATTTGGAAGTAAGCACGATAGTTGCTTAATTACTAGCATATACATTTTTAACATATTGCTGTAAGTTTTCACTTCAACGCTATCCTTGAAGCCTGACTGGTTCATTCCATTTTGGTATTCTTCTTTAATTCCTTTTTCAGTTATTTCTTGTCTTAATTCATTTAATGTCACAGAAAGGAAGCCTGCGTTTTCTATTAATGGTTTTGCAAGTTCTTTTCTTTCAGGTGCTAAATCTTCAAATAATTTTGATATTCTTTCAATTTCTAATTTAACAAATCTAGCTCGGCTTCTTTTCTTATTAACCTCCACTTTTTTTACTTCATCAGCAGACATTTTCGCAATTGTGTTTATTGCATTAACATTTCCTTTGACAGCCTGTTGATAAAGGGCAACCGCTATTGCAGTTTCATTGTTTATATCTTTATCCTTAACACCAAATTGTCTTAGTTGTTGTGCTATTTTATCAGGCACATTCATGCTCAAGACATCATCTAAACCTTTCTTCATTCCTTTCTTCATTTTGCATCATTCCTTTGTCAAAGTTTTTCCGCAATTTTTCCACTTAGTTTTTCCCAACGATCAACAATTACATCGCAATATGCAGGATCAAGCTCCATCATATAGCAACATCTATCTAACTGTTCGCAGGCAATTAATGTTGAACCTGAGCCACCAAATAAATCGAGAACTTTTTCATTTTTCTTTGAGCTATTATTTATCAGTCTTGCCATTAGTTTTATTGGTTTCATTGTTGGATGCTCTTTATTTCTTGTAGGTTTATCTTCATTTATAACAGTTGTTGGAATTTTATCTTCAAATATATCTTTGAGCATTTTTTTCATTTCTTCTTTTTTTAGTTTATCTATATCAATTTTATCTTCGAATACTGTATTTTGAGTTCTATCATCTATAAAGTAATGTCCCGCACCATCTTTCCATCCATAAAGGCACGGTTCATGTTTCCACTGATAGTCTTGACGACCAAGTACAATCGAATTTTTATTCCATATTAGATTTTGTCTTATCTGCCAACCAACATCATTACAAGCTCCTCTAAAGTTATATCCCTCTGTTTCTCCATGCCAAATATAAAATGGAGCTCCAGGTTTCATTACTTCATTTGCACATTTAAATGCAGAGGATAGGAATGCTCTAAAACTATCTGAATCCATGTTGTCGTTTTTTATTTTTAATCCATTTGAATTTTCCACATTCACATTATAAGGCGGATCAGTGAGAAGCAAGTCCATTTCATTTTCTTGAACTAATTGCCTTACAGTATCTATGTTTGTACTATCTCCACAAAGTAAGTAATGCTTACCTAATCTATACATATCTCCGAGTTTTGTTTTTGGTTCAACTGGATATGTATCATCTGCATCATATTCATCTTCGGTTACATCTTCAACATTAGTTTCATCTTCTAAAATATCAAAGCCGAAGTTACTCATATCAAAGTTTACCAAGTCAGCAAGTTCTTGCTCTAACAAATCAAAATCCCATGACGCTATTTCGGATGTTTTATTATCTGCTAAGCGGAATGCTTTTATCTGCTCATCAGTTAAATCATCTGCAATAATGCATGGGACTTCATCTAAATTTAATTTTTTACTTGCTTTGTATCTTGTATGTCCTGCAACAATCACATTGTTTTTATCAATTATGATTGGCACTTTAAATCCGAACTCTTTTATCGAATTTGAAACATACTCAACTGCATCATCATTATTCCTTGGATTTTTTTCATAGGGAATAAGGTCATTTATTTTTTTATAAACAATTTGCATTTTACACCTCGCAATTTTTGTTGTAAATTTTTGCTTTTTTCACATTGTTTTTTGTCATTTTTGGTAGCATAATATTCAGCTTTTTGTAGCCTTTTTAAGTGCTTATATAAATCACGTTTTCTCTTCCAGCTCTTAGTATTGCGGATTTCTTTTTCAAGCTCACGCATTTTATTTTTATTCACATACCACACCCCCTTTTCAAAAATCGCATTTTTATTCTTTGAATGCCCTCTCATCGGTCTCCATTTTTCATAAAAAATGAGGAGGACTGGGGGGGACTATTAGGTTACCCTCTTCATCAAATTCGTATGGAATAATTTTCTTCATGTGTTCTACGTTATGACATTTCCTACAAAGTAGTTCTAAGTTATCAAAGCTTAATGTTATTTCAGGATCATGTATGTTATTTATTGTTATGTATTTTTTGTGGTGGACAATTACACCAGGTGAATAGCATCTTTCACATACTCCTTTTCGATAAGTTATATATGCATTTCTAGTCTTTTGCCATTCCTTTGATTTGTAAAAACTTTCAACCTCTTTATTTTCTCTTTGCATTTGTTTTCGCCTTAACTTTGTCTTTAACCTCTTCAACGCACACAATATGGTTTTTGTTATTACCTAAAAGTTCTTTGGCTCTTTCTTCAGTTACCTCGTATGGTTCATCTGCAGGTGTAATTCTTTTATTTAGTTCTTTATCATCGTATGTAATTATTGCTTTAACTTTCATGTTTTTAGCTCCTTTCATCAGGCATAAAAATAGCAGGTCAAGGAGTAATCCCTGCCTGCTTATCTATATCTTTCTATTATAACATTACCACATTTGTATAATTTCATTCAATTTCATTTAGTTTCATCTTCTAAAAGTTTCCTTTTTTAGTGCTAAAAATTGCCTTAAAATATATGAAAAGAAAGTGAAGTAAAAGCCTGAAAAGACTTGTAAATAAAGCATTTCCAAGCTACAATACAAAAAACATTTTAAAGGAGGTAATTTGTATGAAAATCGAGTGTTTAGAAATATTTAAAATGGTTAGTGAAGAGACTACTAAAAGGTGGAAAGAATTAAATAATGGTCAACGTGATGTTGTTAATGCATATGTGTATTTGGATCGTAGCAAGGATTCCTTGGTGGATTTATTAGTTATTGAAAACTCTTGGGCTTGTGATATTCAAAATATGCTTGATTACATGAAAGAATTAAATATTAAAAGTTTTGTATTTATTAATACTTCTACAGAATGTTTTAAGTCAATTCAAATTTTACTTGCTAATAATTGCAAACTTTCAAACATTGATTACAAAATTGAAAAATCTTTATTCCATGAACCTGACAAAATTCTTTCAGGTATCTTGGTTGAACTTTAGAAAGGCGTGGTTGATATGAAGAAATTAAAAACTATTTTAGTAAGAAAGCCAATTAATTATGAGCAAGTTTTAGCAGACCAAAAGCAAATGCTTCATGACTTGCATACTAATGTTGAAGAATTCAAAATTTCTACTGTGGTGGAATTATCTCATGAGGAATTTGAAGAATTTAAAAATAATTTATTAAGTGACCGAGACTTCTTAAAAGGTATTGATGAAATATTACTTGTTAAGGAAAAAGGTAAAGATGATATTTCAGGACTTATCGTGGATGCTCAGGGTTTTGATTATCCTCGCTATGTTGGAATACCAATGCAAGAGGTTGATATTAAGAAATGTCCTCATTGTTCTAAATACTATGTTGAGCCATCAGCTATTTCTCGTAAGGACAATAAGACAGAAATCTGTCCTGCCTGTGGTGTTGAAGAAGCATTCGAAGCTATGGGAATTGATAGAGGATATCTTAGATTTCTTGATGATGTTCAATCCGCTTCTGATAGGTATAAAGTAAAAGTTACGATTGAACAGGCTGGTAAGGAAGATATTGTTATTACTCCATATGAAGAATAAAAAATACCTGCAGTTGAGATCCCTCTTCTGCAGGTTTTATTTTGTTATATTTTCGCATACATTTCTATTGCTTTATCTTTGATTCTAAATGTTTGGCTTCGTGAATAATTGATACAGAGTCCAGCTTTTTCTATTGTTCTGCCTTTTATATAAACACTGAATAATAATGTCTGATATGGCTTTTCTAAGCTCATAATCTTTTCAATTATCATTTCTTGCTTTTTATTCATTTGTTCTATGTCTATCTTTATTTTAGATTCAGTATCTATTGCTTTACTTAGCTTTTCTGCCATCTGATCCTGGCATTTTGGACTTCCTTTTGGCTCAGGTGAGAATGAAGATGTAAGTTTATTTGAATCGTATTTTCTACTATCTATCCATTCTTGTAATTCATGCTTAGAGTATTCCATCATTAAGTAACTTTTTAATTCTTTTTTAGCTTCATGTATATTCATAATCCACCTCACATATCAATAGAATATTGCTCATATTCTTTTTGGGCTTCTTTTCTTAATTCATCTGTTTCTTTATCTTTAAGTTCAGGATGATCTGCCTGAATTTTTCTCCTACATCTTTCAATTGTTTTAAACGAATGACCTGAAAATAAATGGGGAAAAGTGAAGAAGATATCAAAAGGAACTTTGTCATCTGTTAATTGCCAATATTTTAAATAAAGTAATTGATCACTTTTCCTTGTTTCAGCATACTTATTTAAAATGTAAAATACTTTAGATTCAGCTATTATAAATTTGTTTTCTTTCATGATATCAGCTCCTCTCTATGTGTTAGCATAAAATTGGTTATAAAATTTTTTGGTATGTGCAGGCAAGCTTTCTTTGGCTCGTTCTTTACTGTCTTGCTTTACTTCATCTAATGTTTTATACCCCTCAAATTTATACCTGTTTAAAATTGATTTAATATAGCTAAAGTTCTTTATCTGATGGTCGACTGCATCATTAATTGCATAAAGTATTATTTCAGGTGGCATTGTATTCATGCAGTCGGAGATGTAGCTTTTAGCATTATCACTCAATTCGATTCCTTTTGATTTGCAAAATCTAAAAATCTGTTCTTTTTTATCTAGTTCTACATCTAGTTTTTTCTCTACATCTTTCTCTAATTCTTTATCTACTTCTATCTCTCCGTAACAAAGTGACGCACTATTTTGAACATTATTATCACGATGTGACGATAGCATTTTTTGTTTGGCTCTTAATTCTCTCATTCTTGAAGCAGATGACCCCTCACTTCCAATAAGTTCCTGCATGGCTATCATAAAAATCGATTCATCTTCTAATATCTCTATAGCATTTATTTGTTCCAATGCTTTTAGTGTAAACTTTACTATATTTAAATCTTCATCAAGCATCATTGATAATTCTTCTGCTGAAGAAGGGAGAAGCTTATCGTATCTGATTGTTCCATTTGTTTTTAAGCTTTTTAATTGCATCTTTAGATAAGTTATTACTATTTTATCTCCGTCTGGTAAACTTCTTAAGTATTTGATTTGTTTATCATCAAAAAAGTCCTCTTTCAGTTTTAACCAAAAGTATCTTTTTTCACTCATATTTATCACATTCCTTTACTTTTGTATTAATTTCAAGGTATAATGAAAATAGAAATTGTTTTAAAAGGCAATTTTTACAGTTGATATGTTTTAGTTTGACGGCTTAACATATCAGCTTTTTTTATTCTTCTATTCATTGCTACCTCGATTCGTAAATTCTAACTTTAACTATTTGTCCTGGATATAAATTTCCTGGAGTAATATTGTTATCTAACTCAATGAAATAAACCATCTCTCTAATATCTTTATTGGCTGGATTATTTTCGCAAGCAATTTTCCATATCGTATCATTCTTGCAAACAACTATATCTTTTAATTCATATTTTTCTTCTTTTGTATCTCCTCGAAGAATTAATAAAAGTATTACTAATAAAATTACAAGAATTATATTTTTACCATACCTCATCTGCTTTTTCCTCTCTTTCTTCGAGCCATTGCTTTAATTTATATTTGTTTACTTTTTTTGCATCTTTTCGAAGCATAGGTGGAAAGTCTGCACTGTGAAACCATTGATATATTTGTGTTTTTTTAAAACCTAGCTTTTTTATATCTGCATAACCCATATATAAAGGCATATCCTGCCATTCTGTTTCTAGCTCTGTTTGTACTCCAACTTTAGTATTCATTTCATCACATCCTTTCGTATTTTGCCACTCTCTGTGGAACGGCATTTCAAAAAAAATAAAACATTTGCTTTTTACCACGCTTTGTAGAAATTTAATCGGTTTCTGGGAATATTTCATCTAATTTTGCATTTAAAACTTTAGTTAATTTCATTGCTATTTTCATTGATGGTTTTCTAACTCCAAGTTCATAAGCTGATATTGTCCTTGCATCAACCCCAACCAATTTACCAAGCTCATTTTGTGTGAGTGACATATTTTCACGATATTCTCTCAAAAGTATATCCTTGGTTCTTTTATCATATTTTCTAATTCTTTTTCTTTGTTTTTGTTCTGTATTTTCCATATTTTTTCTCCTTTCTTTAGTACGTTATAATCTTACCACTCTCCGTGGATAATTACAATAGTTTTTGAAATGTAGAGTTAGTGAAAATAAAGAAATACTTATTTTATCATACTTTGGACTTGACAAGTTCCACTCTAAGTGGTAAACTTATCATCGTAGGAAGGTGATTAGTGTATGAGTAATTTTAGAAAAGAGACTGAAGCAATTTCTCAGGAAAGTCTAAAAATATTTGCTAAAAGAGCTCGTGAACTAAGGCAGGAAAGAGGTTTAACTCTTGAGGCTCTTGGTAATTTCTTAGGCTATTCTAGAAGTGCTATTAGTTCATATGAATGTTCAGCTAGAATGCCTGATCTAAAAGTTTTAAAAGCTTATTCGGATTTTTTTGATGTTCCTGTTGATTATTTAATAGGAAAAATAAATATAAGGAAGCCATTACAAGCCATAGCTTGTTTCTCTAATTTAACTGATGCCGATATTGGCAATTGGTCTAAGGATGTTCAAGATGATATTTCTAATTTCATTGAATTTAGGCTTCAACAAGAAAAGCTTAAAAAAGAAAATAAATAAGTTTTGAATTTTTGTCCCTTTTGAGGCATTTTATAGGTTATATATATGGAGGAGGGGATTACCATTTTAAATAAGAATAAGCAATTAGAAAAAGTATATGATTATTTATATAGCAGAGAAGATATCAGATTAGTTGATGCTCCATTTCTTAAAACAGTTAAGGCATTAACATCAATTGATTCTGATCCTAAACATGAATGCTGGATTGCTGTTAATTATAAAGCTCTATCTTCAGAACGAGAAGAATTATGCGTGTTAGAAGAAGAACGAGCTCATTATGAAGTTGGTATTATTCCAAGCGATTCTTTTTCAAATTCATTATTAAATAAAACCACTAGGGAACGTAATGAATTAAAAGCAAAGAAGAAAGCAGTTGAAAGATTAGTCCCTCGTGATAAGTTATTAAAAGTCATGAAAGATTTACCATGTATTTATATTGAAGCTTTGGCAGATGCTTTTGAAGTGACAAATGAGTTCATGGCTGATGCATTAAAAGTTTATAATTTGGAAATTGTATAAAACAAATCAAGAACAATGCTTCGGCATTGTTTTTAAAAGCACCGTACAAGAACTGATGTTCTTTTTGAAAGGAGTTGATTATGGTGGCGAGAAAAAGAGGCAACAATGAAGGTAGTATATTTCAAAGAAAAGATGGGAGGTGGACAGCTCAAGCTCAGGTTGGCTACAAAGAAGATGGTTCTCGTAAATTTGTTACCTACTATGGAAAAACTAGACAAGAAGTTGCCGAAAAATTAAAAAATACTTTATCGGATATTTCAAAAAATGTTTTTGCTGATGCAGGAAAAATGTCATTAGAGGAGTGGATTTGGAACTGGCTAAAAATTTATAAGAAAAATGTAGTAAGACCTAATACTTATTCCAGATATATATATGTTATAAATGATTATATTGTTCCTGCTCTTGGTAAAGTAAAACTTAAAAATGTTACTAGTTCACATATTCAAAGCTTATATAACAGTTGTGTTGAAAAAGGGCTTTCTCCCTCTTCTATAAAACATATTCATAATGTATTGTCTCCTGCTTTGGATCAGGCAGTAAAAGAAGGATTGATTACAATTAATCCTGCACATAACACGACTCGACCAGCTATCAAGAAAGCAAAAGTAACTGTTATTTCTACTGATAATCAAGTTAAGTTATTAAAATATTTGAAAGATGATACCATGGGTATCCTTATAAAAATGGCTTTGCTTACTGGTTGTCGAATGGGAGAACTTCTTGGCTTAAAGTGGAATGATATTGATTTCAATAATCTTGAAATTCATCTTAATCAAGGGGTATCGTGGAAATATGAATTTGATGATGAAAAGCATACAAGTTATAGAAGTGGTGTTACTTTAGCTGATTTAAAAACCGAATCAAGTATTCGTGCTATCCCCATTAGAAAAGAAACAGCTCAAATGCTTATGAGATATAAATTAAATCAACGAAGCTTCTGTCCAAAAGTAGAGGATAAAGAATCATTTTTCCCTGACATGGTTTTTTTAAGTGAGGCAGGAACTTTATTAAATGAAAGTAATGTTCGTAAAAGATATGCAAGAATTTTAAGGAGTCTAGATATACCATATGTTAAGTTTCATGCTTTAAGACATACCTTTGCAACTAATCTTTTGGAAAATGGTATTCATCCTAAAATTGCACAAACTCTTCTTGGACATAGTGAGATGAGAACATCAATGGAAATTTATTCTCATGTACTTCCTAATATGACAAGAGAGGCAATAGAAAAAACACAAGGGATAGTGTAGTCCCTTGTGTTTTGTTTTATTCTACAGATTCATCATCCTCAAATTCCATATTTTCTTCTTGAAGATTATTATTCTTTTCTCTATTGCAATGTCTGTGCAATAATTGTGCATTTTCAGTTGTAGTTTCTCCCCCTAAACTAAATGGCTTCATATGATCAACTTCTGCATCATCAATACTTAAAATTGTATTACCACAATATGAGCAAATATAACCTTGATAGAATAATTCTTCTTTGGTTTTGTTAGAATATATTCTTTTAATTCCAGTATCCGCATCTTTTCCTATAATTTCACGAAGTTTCAAATATATCTTTGTAATTCTTCCTATAACTCTATTTTTAGAACCTGTGGCAGCATATGTATATTCTTGATATTCTGCATCTCCGCTTTTTATATCATTAATTGCTTTTCTTATTTCGTCTGCATGAACCATAATATCATGATTGTTAAACATGGCAAACGGAATAATAATTGAATCATACACCGAACCACTAAATTTTTTCATTATAGTATTTTTCTCTCTGTCATAAGCACAAAAAGCATCATCACCTAAAACTTGTTTTATTATGTCTATTGTTGAATTAAACTTCTTCTTAAATTCTTCAATTGCTTGTTCATCTGCATTTTGGTTTTTGCTCATGCAAGTATTTAAAGTCTTTTTAATTGAACTACTATATTCCATAAAATTTTTTAAAGCAAAAAATCTTAATATATTTTCTTGATATATTTTTCTTTTATTTTCTGTAACAAATAATATTGGCAAGTTTTTATTACTTTTCGCTATATCTTCAAGCATATTGTTAAAGCTTCCTCTATAAACACAGTTTCTTAGTTCCTGTGGTTTCAAACTTGTTGAACCCTGGTTTAGTCTTGCAAAAATTTCATACTTTAACTCTTGCGATTCTTTCTTTAGCGTAACTGAACTTATAGTAGAATTTTTTAATTTTCTTTGATTTACTTTATCTAAATCACTATACTTCTTTTTATTGAAATTCGACAATTCTTCAAGTCCTGTTAATGCAAATTCATTCTTCATGAATCTTACTATTGATGTTAGTCTTTGCTGACCATCAATAATACTTAGTCTTGAATCAATTTCTTCGCAAAAATACACGGTTGGTATTGGAATATCCATTAGTATGGATTCTATCAATTTAGAAGCCTTTTTATCATCCATTACATAATCTCTTTGATAATCTGGCTGAGGTATTATATCTCCATCATCAAACATTTCTCTAATAGTACTTATGGGATAATCTTTTTTGTCTGTATAAACTTTTTTCTCTTCAATTATTTCTTCGTTTTCCATTTTTATTCTCCTTAACCTTTTAAATCTTATAGGATATTCGCTAAATTCAATTAATTTTTGTATTGCTTTACTCCCACTTATATATATCTATGTTATTACTATATCATATTTCTACTTTTCAAGTCCATCGAACGTATGCAATTTTAATAATTTTTATTTTTTGTATTTATAAAATTATATACGAATTATGTTGACAAGTGTACATAATTTGTGTATAATAATATCGAATTTAATCAATAAAAAATGAAAGGATGTATTATCGTGGCTAGAAACTTCAATTGGAGAATAAAAAAAGACTACTACAATCTCATATACAGAGGAGTCAAGACTCTTGAAGTGAGAGTTGGCTATCCTGACATCAAAAGAGTCCAAAAAGGCGATACGATTACCTTTAAGGATTATTCAAATGTCAGATTTGAAGTCATTCGTGTTACCCGTTATGTCGATTTCCCCGAAATGCTTGACAATGAAGACTCTTCTAAAGCAATTCCTGGCGTTAGCAAGTATAAGGCTTTAGCCATGTATCAAGAAATTTATCCCGAAGACAAAGAATCTCTCGGAGTTTATGTTTTTGAACTTCGGAAACAAAAGGGGATTCCCAAAATCATCAAGCTCAGTGAGATAACTGACAATCACGTTCTTTTTGGTAAGGTTGCAAAATCTGCATATGAAGTGACTGACTTTATTTGTGCAGATTACCCGAAACACTTCGAATGGTTTTGGACAAAAGAAATACCAAGAGTCTTTTTCGGTACAGCTGAGATCGTTGTTTGTTCTGTAAACAATGAAATTGCAGGTGTAGCTTTTTTAAAGAAGGAGGAGGACGAGAAAAAAATTTGTACTATACTGGTACTCGAAAAATTTCGTGGTAACCGTATAGCAACCTTGTTACTTGAAGAATCTTTTAAGTACTTGGGTACAACAAAGCCATTGATTACAATAGCCGATTATAAGCTTTCGATGTTTGAGAGCATTATAAAAAAGTACGAGTGGCAACTCACACAAACTATGTGCGATGGCTATTATAACAACACTTCCCATGAACTTGTCTTTAATGGCAAATTAGTATGAGAATATAAAAATAATGCACCAGATTCAAACGAATTTGGTGCATTATTTTTATATTTTTTCAATTCTTATTCCTACAACACCATATGTTTTTTGCTTTTCAGGTGTATAAAACTCTTCTAACACTGTCAATAACTCTTTTTTCGTCATTGATGAATCTGCTAACATACTTATATCAAAATCATTAAACAATTCTTCAAATGAATTATAACGAAGCAATCCAACAACTTTAACTCTTAATGTCTCTTCCAATTCTGGCTCTTTTTGAAAAAGTATTGTATCACCAACATTAATTTTTTGCCTTTTTTCATCATATAGTCTCAATTCAATACGTTTTGTTCCATAATCTATAAAATCAAAATACTTAGGTTGTAATTTTAAAATATGTTCCATGTTTCTCTACCTCCTCGATAATTGTAGCAAAACAATTTTAATTTGTAAATAAATTTATCAAATAAAAATATAAAATTTTTCCTTTCACTCCAAAACTCAATTTTGCTATTTTTCCATCTCTTCCATATTTTCCGTGTCGGTGACTGTCAAATGACTGTCAAATCCACTTATTTTAGGGTAGAAGACAAAAAAATAAAACCTTGCAAACCATATGCCTGTAAGGTTTTATCGTTTTTTTGGTTGCGGGGGCTGGACTCGAACCAGCGACCTTCGGGTTATGAGCCCGACGAGCTGCCAACTGCTCCACCCCGCGATGTTCTACTATAGTATACTCACATTGATATGTTTTGTCAACTGTTTTCGAAGATTTTTACTTTTCTTTTGCTATTTTGGATTATTATTCAGCCTTAAAGTAAATAATAACTAGTAATGTTTTTATGGAGCACACCTAAGCTCCTCGACATTTTTATAGTACACATTTACATTTGATATATACTTTTTATTTTGAAGACTGAATAGTAACATTTTTTATTTCTATTACTACTTATACCGTTAGAGAGTACATGTTTTCATTTTTCTTTTTTATTATTGTTTTTTGCGCGTTTTCGACTTATAGTCCGTTGATATTTAAACCACACTCATATATTCTCTGTCTTAAGGGGTGAGAATATGCAAGATATAAGGGTTTTAGTTGGAAAAAGAATCAGATCTTTAAGAAAAGATGCAGGTCTTAGCCAAGAAGCTTTAGGTTTAAAAGCCGGACTTGACAGAACTTACATCGCTTCTGTTGAAGGTGGCAAAAGAAATATTTCTATTGTTAATATCGAGAAGTTATCTCTTTCTTTAGGTCGCTCTCTTACAGAGTTTTTTGATGTTGAGGATTTTTCTGCCGATGAAAAGAGATTTTCTAAAATTGCTGAGAAGAGCAATGCTAAATATCGTTAATTTTAAAAATTGTCCTATGCTAGATTTTGTTTTGCATAGGACTTTTTTTAGTATTTTAGTTTATAGTCTTGTATTTCGGCATAGTATTTTCCTGCTTTTGCAGCTTTAAATTGGTTGCCAAGTACTGCTTGTTTTACATATTTTAATTGTTCTGGATTTATATAATTTTTGTTTTTTTCTTCTGATTTTAGTGTATCAAACATCCATACTCCTGCCACGAAATTTTCTTTTTCTTCTTCTGTTAGCCAATCGCCTTTCATTTTTTGTATCATTTCCATTGCTTCTATTATTTGTACATTTCTTGGCATCTTTTTTATTATTTCTTCATCTAATGTTTTATATACTCGTTCTACTTCTTTTTCTGTCATTTTGCTGTTTGTAACCTGCATTAGTAGGTTCATTTTCTTTTGATGTTCATCTTCAATTCTTGTATTACTTAATTTAAAAAATTTTTCAAATACAGACATTTTTTCACTCCTCTTTTGTTTCGCAAATACGATATTACCACTATGATTTTTCTTTTTCAATATTTATTCTATTATTCCTAATATTTCTTCTTCTCTTTTTGTTTTTTCTTTTGATATTTTGTATGAGTTTCTTAAAAATTCGATTTGCAACATTGCTTTTGCTTCATCATTTGCATATATATACATTAGTGGCTCACCACTTTTTACTTCATCGCCTATTTTTTTCATTACTTCGATTCCAACAGAATAGTCAACTTCTTCTTCTTTTCTCATTCTGCCTCCACCTAAGTTTACTACTGCCTGCCCAATGTTTTTGGCTTCTATTTTTTCTATGTAACCATCTTCTAATGAATTTACTGACACTTTATATTTTGCTGTCACTAGTTTTTCCGGATTTTCAACTACAGTTATATCTCCACCTTGACATCCTATCATTTCTTTGAATTTTGCTAAGCCTTCTTTTGAATCTATTTTGCTTTGTATTAGTTTCATGTTCTCTACTATACTGTCACCAACGCCTGCAAGCTTTAGCATATACGCTCCTAGAACTCCACATACCATTACTACATCTCTTTCGCCATTTCCATTTAGCGTTTCGATTGCTTCTTTTGTTTCTAATGCATTTCCTGCGTATCTTCCAAGTGGTTGGTTCATATTTGTTAACACTGCGATTGTTTCTTTGTTTGCCATGTTGCCTATTTTAACCATTGTTTCAGCAAGGATTCTCGCTCTTTCTGTGTTTTCCATAAACGCTCCACTTCCACATGTGACTTCTAATAGTATTTTGTCTGCACCTGCCGCTAATTTTTTGCTCATTACGCTAGATGCTATAAGTGGTATGCTTTCTACAGTTCCTGTAACATCTCTTAACGCATACAATTTTTTGTCTGCTATTGCTATTTTTTCACTTTGCCCCATTAAAGCGATTCCTATTGTTTTTACATTTGTTATAAATTCATCTAATGTTAAATTTGTTTTAAATCCAGGAATAGAATCTAATTTATCTATTGTTCCTTGCGTATATCCAAGTCCTCTTCCTGACATCTTTGCAACTGGAACACCGCATGCTGCAACAAGTGGCATTACGATCATTGTTACTTTGTCACCAATTCCACCTGTGCTATGCTTATCTACTTTTATTCCTTTTATTTCTGACAAATCTAGCATGTCACCTGACTTAGCCATTGCCATTGTTAAGTCTAAGATTTCTTTTTCTGACATTCCATTTAGATATATTGCCATAAGCAAGCTAGAAGCTTGATAATCAGGTATATTTCCGTTTGAATATTCTTTTATAAAAAAGTCAATTTGCTCTGTTGATAGTTCTTTCATATCTCTTTTTGCTTTTATTATTTCACCTATATTCATAAGCACACCCCCTTTATACTTCTATATTATCTTTTATTGCGTTAAACTTGATTTCACCTATTCCACTTACATTCATTAAATCTTCTATTGTGTTAAAGTATCCGTTTTCTTCTCTATATCTTACTATTTTTTCTGCGGTACTTTTGCCAATTCCATTTAATGTTGATAGTTTTTCGACACTTGCCGAATTTATATTTACATTTTTGCTTTCGCTTTCATGACTATTTTCATCTTTTATTACTTTTTTAGGAACTGATATCTTTTCTTCATCATCTAATATTTTTGAAAGATTTATTCTTGAAACATCCGCATCTTCTGTTGCTCCGCCAGCCATTTCTATTACTTCATATATTCTTGTTCCATCTTCTACATTAAATATTCCTGGCTCGTTTACCTCACCAACTACATAAACACATATTTCTTGTGTTTTTTCTTCCCCCGAGTAAAAAGTTACATCATCATCTTTTTTCATTAGAAAAAAGCCAACTAATGCCAAAATAATAAAGGTCCCCATTGCTAGTGCAATTTTTTCTTTATTATTCATTTTTTACCTCCTGACTTTTCCATTATACATCATGTTTTTGTTTTTTCAAAGTGAAAATTTTCTTTAACTTAAAAACTATTGATATTTATTGATTTTTTATATAAAATGTTCCTACGGAGGTTTTTATGAAGAAGTTTTTTTTACTCATATTTTTTATTCTTATTTTGAGTTCAAATGTTTTTGCTGTGGAGATTAACAGTCCACGCGCAATTCTAATAGATATTGATACCGGTAGAGTTTTATTTCAAAAAAATGCTTATGAAGCTTGCTATCCCGCAAGTACCACTAAAGTTTTAACTGCTATTCTTGTTTTAGAAAATTGCAATCTCGATGAGATGGTGACAGCAAGTGCAACTGCTGTAAATAGTGTTTATGCAAATGGAACAACAGCCAGCATTCAACCTGGTGAGGAACTTTCTGTTAGAGATTTGCTTTCTACTATGCTTATCCACAGTGCCAATGATGCAGCATATGTGTTGGCTGAGCATGTTGGTGGTTCTATAGAAAGTTTTGTAAGTATGATGAATGCAAGGGCTAAGGAACTTGGCGCTAAAAGTACATTTTTTGCTAATCCAAATGGTTTGCCTAGTACATCTCATAAATGTTCTGCTTATGATATGGCTTTGTTTGCTAGGTTTGCCATGCAAAACTTTCCTGTTTTTAGAGAAATCGTTTCTACAGTGAATTACTCTTTGCCTATTACAGAGAAGTACACCGAGCTTTACATGAATGAATATCCAGATGCTAAAAGTGTAGTCAGATATTTAAATACTACTACAAATCACTTAATAAACCCTAATAGGACAGCTTATTATTATGAATATGCTACTGGTATCAAAACTGGATACACAGATGCTGCCGCAAACTGTATTGTTGCAAGTGCCAAAAAGGATGGCGTTGAGTTAATTGTAGTTATTTTTGGTGCCTCGGGTTGGACAAATTTAAGAAAAGATGCTGTTAATTTGTTTGAATATGGTTTTGGCATTTTAAAATCAGAGCCTCTTACTGTTTCTGGTACTGTTATGAAAACAATTACCATAGATAATGGTGAAAAAGGCGCAAATACGCTTGATGTTTTGATGGAAGATACTATTTATGTCACGCTCCATGCCATGGAAGATGCCAGAAATTACACTCCAACCATTGAAATCAATCCTAACCTTTCTGCTCCTATCACTTTTGGTGAGATTGTTGGTACAGCTACATACGATGTTAACGGAGTTCAGTATACATCAAATCTAATTGCTGGAAATAATGTCGCATTAAAGGTTCCTGTAATTGAAACTGCAGGCAATGTAATTAAAAATACTGCTTTTTTCATTTTAAAACTTATACTTTGGTTATTCGTTGCATTTGTCGTACTTATTATTCTTCTTGTATTTTTAAAAGCATATATAATGACAAAAAAACAAAGAAGGCGTTCTAGACAAAGATATATATACAACAACAGATTTAGATAATATTATAGTTATTATTCAGACTTAATTTTGCTGATGTATAATGTTTTTATGGAGCACACTTAAGCTCCGCTACAATTTCATAGCACACATTTACATTTGATATATACTTTTTATTTCAAAGACTGAATAACAACATATTATAGTCAAAATGATGTGTTTTTTGCAAAAAAATGTTGACAAGTGTATTCAGTCGTGCTAATATATTAAGTGTCGCAAGGTTATGGGCCTGTAGCTCAGCTGGATAGAGCAACGCCCTTCTAAGGCGTGGGTCGGGGGTTCGAATCTCTCCAGGCTCACCATACTATATGCGATGAAATCCCAGTCATTCTAAGAGTGACTGGGATTTTTATTTATATTATTCACAAGTAAACTTTTGTTTCAAAATAGGCGTTTTATGACAAAAAGGCACCTAAGTATTGCACTTTTCATACAAAAGGGACTTTCTCAAAAAGTCCCTTAATTTTATGTATTACGCCACTTTTACCACCAATACTGTCATATCATCCTTTGCGATTCCATATGTTGCATCAAGCATTTCTTGCATGATTATATCTGCAAGTCTTTGTGGCTCTTCTGATTTTATTTGCTTCGCTAAAGCATCTATTGTTCTTTCTTCTGGCAATTTGCTAGATGTGTCATATACGCCATCTGTTGTCATTATGAAGAAGTCACCTTTCTTTAACTTCTCCGTTTTTAAATCTACATCTATATCATCTATTATACCTATTGGAAGCGACATTGATTCTACCTTTTTCAGCTTTCCACCTTCTTTTATTAAAGTTGGACAAGCACTTACTTTTACGAATTCCACTTCGCATGTGTTTGGATCAAATATTGCTACATCTAATGTTGCGAAGTTTTCTTCTTCTTTTCCTACTAACAAATATGAGTTTAATAGTTTTACTGCTGTTTCTTTATCAAATCCTGTGTTTAAAAATTTTTCTAGTGTCAACATTACTTTTTTGCTATTTCTAGCAGCCATTTCTCCGCGAGCCCATGCCATCGCTAAGTCCTACTAATATTTTTCCATCTTTTAGCTTTATTACTGTTGTACTGTCACCCGAGATTATGCTATTGTTTTTCTTTTTCTTTGCTATGCCTATCTCAAGTGAATATTTGCCTTCTTCTTTTTCTGCCTTTACGACAGTTTCTTTCATTTCGTCTTTTACTTTATTTAATGCGTTTGATACTTCTTTCAACTGTTTTGATATATGTTTTTTGTTTTCATTCATTCGCTCTTGCCAATCTTGATTTACTTTATATATCTCATACGAGAAGTTTAAACCATCAGCTAATAATGGCTTATTTTCGCAACATGTATCATCTAAATCTTCTGCTTTTATATCGCCTTTTGCTTGTAAGTGTGTTATTGCATTGAATGTTGTTTCGTACATTTTATGATAATTTTTTGTCCAACATTTTTCATAGTTTTCACATCTTTTGCAGGTGTTTTCATTTAAAGTTTTTATAAAGCTTCCCATTGCATCTGTGACTTGCTCATCATCTTCTTTTTTGGCATACACATTGTCTGCCATTTCTGATACCACATCACATGCTGCACCAAGCTTTAACATTGTTGATTCTTCTATGTATCCTTCTTTTCCCTCAGGAAGTGCATTGTTGTAATCAAATAAGTCATCTATTACAACCACTGCCTTTTTAGGCATAAAGAATAGTGCTATTGAAGCTATTATTATTTCTTTTAAACTTACAATTACTTCTGTCGAGCCATTTGAATAGAATGCTAAAATTATATTTCCAATAATGAATCCAAGTATTGCACCTACTTTTCCAAACCTTGCAAATATTCCTGATAGCAGTCCACAAAAGCCATATGTCGCAATCGTTGCAACACTGCCAAATCCCATTAGTGCAAGCACTATTGAAATAGATATTCCGTGCCGACGCTCCTATGCTCGCTCCTCTTCTCCAACCAAGTAGCATAACAATTAGTATACTAACAATTCCACCAAGTGTCATTCCAAATATACTAATTGCAGAGAAACTACTTAGTATAATTGTTATCAAAACTCCTGCTGCTGTAACTTGCTCTGCTCCAAAAATTCCTTTTGAAAACACATTCATTATTACTGGCAAACCTTCTGAAAATATCATGTAAAATATTGCAACTGTGATGCTAGTATACGCCGCCATTAAGGCATCATATACTAACATTCCGTTTATAGCTAGTCCTACCATTTCTGAAATTGCGGTCGCAAAAATTATTCTTGCCACATTTCCAACTTTAGTGTTTTCGTTTTTGATGAAGGCTTTTATCAAAACATATAGTATAGAAGCTATTAAAAATTTTGTTAGTGCTGTGCCACCAAAAAATATGGTTGTTGTAATTGAGATTAGCACCCACGGAATGATAAGTGGAACTCCTGCCGAATTTATCGCAGCAAATATTGCCATTCCAAATGGCATTGCCCCCGATGCTAATTTTAAGCTACTAACTAAAATTGAAATAATGAATACTATAATATTTTTAAAGCTTCCAATCAATGTTTCAAAATCTAAAGAAATTTTCTTTTCGACCACTTCTCCTTCATTTAAATCATCAAATCTAAATTTACTTTTTAAACTTTCTTTCAAACATAACACCTCTTAACTTTTTCTTTTGAATGCTCCAATTATATCGCACACTTTCTAAATTTATTGTCATATTGTAGCCAAATTTTGAAAAAGTTTTTTACAAAAAACTACATATTTTATCTACTCTAAATTAAGTGATAAAAGCTTTGATACACCATGTTCTTGCATTGTTACACCATATATTGTGTTTGCAACTTCTTGTGTTCCTTTTCTATGAGTTATAACTAAGAACTGTGTCTTTTCTGAGAATTTTTTTAGATAATCTGCATATCTATATACATTTACATCATCTAATGCTGCTTCTATTTCATCTAAAATACAAAATGGAGATGGATTTAATTTTAGTATTGCGAAAAGCAAAGCTATCGCCGTCAATGCTCTCTCTCCACCTGAAAGTAACATCATGCTTTGTAGTTTCTTTCCTGGTGGCTGTGCATCTATTTCGATTCCGCTTTCTAATATATTGCTTTCATCTGCAATTCTTAGGTTTGCATATCCTCCCCCAAACAATTCTGCAAAAACTTCTGAGAAGTTTTTGTTGATTAAATCGAATTGCTCTGCAAATTGTATTTTCATTAAATTAACCATATCCTCTATAATTTTGTTTAGTGATTTTTCTGATTCCTCTAAATCTGTTTTTTGAGTATTTAAGAAATCATATCTATCTTTAAGAGCCTTGTATTCATCTATTGCATTTACATTGATAGGCCCTAGATTCCTGATTTCTGTTTTTAATCCTTCTACTTCTTTTGCTGTACCATTAGTTACCTCAGCATAATCTTTAGCCGTGTTTGGAGTTGTTTCATACTCTTCCCACATTTTGTTTTGAATTGTTTCTATATCTAATTCTAACTTTGATTTTCTAACATCTAATTTTGTATTTTGATCTCTCAATATTTCTAATGTCTTAAATTCGCTTTCTATGCCACTTTCAACTTCTGATTGTTCTTTGTTTCTTGCTTCTCTTTCTTCTTTTAATTTTGCCACTTTTTCTTCTGACTCTTTTGATGTTTTATCTACATTTTCTATTGCTTCTTCAAGTTCTACAATTCTGCCATCTAACGATTTGTTTTCTTCTAACAATTTTTCTCTTTCTTCTGTTTTATTCTTAACATTTTGCTCGCAATTGTTTATTTCCTCATCTATCATGGCTATCATTTCATCGATTGAATCAGCACTTTCGTCAAATGATGAAACCGAAATTCTTAAATCTACTATGTCCGAATTTAAGTCATTCATTATTTCTTGTTGTTCTTTATTTTTCTCTGAAAACTCATCAACTACTTTTTGCATTTCTTCGTTTTCTGCTTCTGCCTTTTTAATTAGGTCGCTTATTTCATCGCTGTTTTTCTTTGATTCAACAAGACTTTCTTCTATTTTTTCCTTTTCACCATTTAAAAGTGAAATTTTCTTTTGGAAACGTTCTATGTTGTTTTCTATTTCTTTCATTTTTTGTGTCTCTGTTGCAAGTTCAATATTTACTTGTTGAAGTCTTATTGTAACTTCTTCAAATTCGCTAAGTGCCACTTCTATGCTAGATTTATATTCTTCTAAATCATTTTGTGCTTTTTCTAATTTTTTCTTTAAGTCGATTACTACTTTTTCTAATTCTGATATTTCTCTTGAACGGCTCAATATGCTTGTTGTCTTTTTAAACACACTACCACCTGTCATTTGACCAGATGCATTTACGATGTCGCCCTCTAATGTTACTATTCTAAATGAATACTTATATTTTTTAGAGACTAAAACTGCAGTATCCATATTGTTTACTATAACTGTTCTACCAAGCAAATTTTGCACTACATTTTCATATTTTTTGTCATAAGAAATAAGGTCAGAAGCTACTCCCAAAACTCCATCAAAGCCTTTGAAATTTTCGTTTAATTTTCCGCCTTTAATTGCACTAATAGGTAGGAATGATGCTCTTCCCAAGTTGTTTTCTTTTAAATATGCAATTGCTCTTTTTGCCTCATCTTCTGTTTCTGTTACTATGTTTTGAATAGATGCACCAAGCACCATTTCTATAGCTGTTTCATACTCTGAAGGAACTTTTATCAAACTCGCAAGTGCACCATGTATGCCTGCTCCAAATGCTGATTCTTTTTGACATTTTGATAAAACATCTTTTACTGCTTTGTTATATCCTTCAAACTCTCTTTCAGTTTCAACCAAGAATTTATATCTTGATTCTTTTATATGTAGTTCTTCACTTATTTTCTTTATGTTATTTTCATGTTCTAAAGTTTTAGCATTGCACTCAGATTTCATTTTATTTAATTCTTCTAAATGCGTTGTTAATTTATTTGAATCGGCAGAAATTTTATTAAATGATACAAGTTCATCTTCTTTTACCATTCTTTCTTTATCTAGCTCATGAATGTTGTCCCTAACCTCTTCTGATATTTGATTTATTCTGCTTTTTCCAGTTTCTAAACTTGCAGTTAGATTTGTTAAGACTTGCATTTTTTCAAATTTCAAATCTATGTTGTTCATTATTTTTTCTTTCAAATCTTCAATCTTCTTTTGCTCTGTTGTCATGTTTTTTGAAAGTTTTGCGTACTCTGCTTCTTTCTCATGAAGTTCTGTTTCGAATCTTTTCTTATCTTCTGCTAAGTTTAATTTTCTATTTTTTCTATCTTCTTTGTCTTGTTCTAATTCTATTTTCCTTGCACTTGATTTTTCAATATCTAATTTGTAATTTTCGTATTTTTCCAAATTGTGCTCTTTCTTTTCTTTGCAAACAGCAATATCTGCTTTTTGTTTTTCAATATTATTTTGAGCCTCAAATGCTTTTCCTTGTTCTTCTTCGATGTTTCTTATAAGTTCTTCTACTAGAAGCTTGATTTCTTCTTTTCTGCCTTGTAAATTTTCAAGTTTTGTTTCTTCATCTGTTATTTGATTAGTAACTTCATTTACTTGGTCTAAGATTTCATTTAATTTTTCTTTGTTTTTATTTATATTATTTATATATAATCCAACTTCTAAATACTTTAATTTTTCTCTTATATCTAAAAACTTTTTGGCTGTTTCAGCTTGATTTTCAAGTGGTCCTAATTGTTTTTCGATTTCTGAGAATATGTCGTTAATTCTGGTCAAATTTTGTCTTGTGTTTTCTAGTTTTTTCTCTGATTCTTCTTTACGCGTTCTATATTTCACAATACCTGCAGCTTCTTCAAAGATATGTCTTCTGTCTTCTGATTTCGTGCTCAATATTTCATCGATACGACCTTGTCCTATGATAGAATACCCATCACGGCCAATACCTGTATCCATGAAAAGTTCAACGATATCTTTTAATCTACATGCATTTTTATTTATAAAAAATTCACTATCACCGCTTCTATAAACTCTTCTTGTAACTGTAACTTCTGAATAATCTATAGGTAGTTTTCCATCTTGGTTATCTATTGTTATATCAACCTCTGCAAAGCTTACAGATTTTCTAGCCTGTGTGCCTGCAAAAATTACATCTTCTAATTTAGATCCACGAAGTGTCTTAATACTTTGCTCACCTAGGACCCAACGCACGGCATCAGAAATATTGCTTTTTCCACTACCATTAGGTCCCATAACAACAGTAACGCCAGGTTTAAATTCAAGAGTCGTTTTATCAGCAAATGATTTGAAACCTTGCAATTCTAATTTTTTAAGATACATAATTAAAATCCTTTCATCCGTAGTAATTTACGATAATAATCATATACCATAAAACGACAAGTCGCAACATTTTTTTCGATTTTGGCAAATAAAAAACTAACAAGCCAGAATGAAAAAACACTCTGACTTATTAGTTTATTTTTAATCGTTTCTGTTATCACTTATAGTCACATTTATAAAACGTGGAATCCATATTAACACTACTCCTATCACGACGCTTAATACTAATGCCAGAAATGCTATAACCGTTCCAATATTAGTAGAGTATTTTATAATCACACCAATTGCATATATCAGTGCTAATATGTCAATTAGTGCAACAATACTACCGCCAATAATGTGATACGCTATAGGCTCTTCTATGTCGTCTTTAACTTGAAGAAAGTCTATATATGCTTCAAATGTAAGAATCATTCCCGCAATTAAGAAGAGTGGAATTCCGGCCGCCTGTGGAATACTTTTTTCGTCTCTGATGTAAGTGAGTATGTTAAACGAAATGAGCAAACTCATTGCACCCAAGATTCTAAAAATTATCCGTTTAAGTTTTCTCATATTTCCCTCCAAAAAATTTTTTGTGTTGCGAGTTAAGTTTGCCTCTACCTAGGATATAAAACTCTACTTGCGTGTATTTATATTAACATAATTTTGTGTTTTTTTCAAGTTTTTCTATACTTTTTTATTTTGTTATGCTAGAATATTATTGTAAATCTCGAAAGAAGGATTTGATTTTATGTTTTTATCATTTATTATTTTAGCAGTTATTGTATTAACTGGCATTATTATCGCTATTTGTGTTTCAAAAAATAATAGCGATGATGATAATTAAAAGGAGGATTTATTATGATATGGATAGTTTTAGGGATAATAGTAATTTTGGCAATTTTATTTGTTAGTGTCTACAATAATCTTGTCACATCAAGAAACAAAGTTCACAATGCTTTTGCAAATATCGATACTCAACTTCAAAGAAGATTTGATTTAATTCCTAACTTAGTTGAAACAGTTAAAGGATACGCTTCTCATGAATCAAAAGTTTTGGAAAATGTAACAGCCGCTCGTAGCGGGTATATGAACGCAAAAACACCTGAAGAAAAAATGGAAGCAGACAATGCTTTAACAGGAACACTAAAAACTTTATTTGCAGTAGCAGAAAGCTACCCTGAATTAAAAGCTAATCAAAACTTTTCAAAATTACAAGAAGACTTAAAAGGAACAGAGGACAAAATTGCATTTTCAAGACAATTTTACAACGATGCAGTTACAATGTATAATGACAAATTATTAGTGTTTCCAAACAATATAATTGGTGGAATGTTTGGTTTCAAGACCGAAGCATTATATAAAATCGATAACGACAGTGCAAAACAAACACCAAAAGTACAATTCTAATAAAAAGATATTTTTTGACATCACATTATGTTTATTACCAAAATCTAAAAGATAAGTGCCTCAAATACAGTTATTAGCCGTATTTGAGGCTTTTTTCAAAACATTTTCAAAATTTATTGACAAAAATCGCTTTTATGCTTATAATAAATGATGTCATGCACCACTAGCTCAGTTGGTAGAGCAACTGACTCTTAATCAGTGGGTCCGGGGTTCGAATCCCCGGTGGTGCACCAGAGCTTAGAGCTGTAAGAATTCAAAGATTCTTGCAGCTTTTTTTGTAATAGAAAAGTTATTTTTTGTGCATAATATCTTTTGAGGTGTTTTTATGTTTAAACCAGATGCTATTTACTATGAAAATGCTATTAAAGGCTACGAATTAGGCGTTTATTTGTTAGAAAAATATAAAGATGTCCCGCGATTTTTAATAGACAATCATAATAATATTCCAGAAATGCGTGAGCAAGAAAATGTAGAGTTTCCGACATTAAAAAAGCATTTGATAATCGGTGTTAGAAAGACGCACAAGTATGAAGAAAATCATAAAGTCTCAGATTTCCTTGTTCCATACACATCTTCTGGTTGCACAGCTATGTGTATGTATTGCTATTTAGTTTGTAATTACAATAAATGTGCATACCTAAGGCTATTTGTTAATCGTGAGCAAATGCTCGAAAAAATCATTAAAACTGCTAATAAAAGCGATAAAAACTTGTGTTTTGAAATTGGAAGCAATAGCGATTTGATACTTGAAAATACAATTACCAACAACCTTGTTTGGACAATTAAAAAATTTTCTAAATCGACCAAAGGTCTTCTTACATTTCCAACAAAATTTGATATGGTAGACCCTATTTTAGACATTCCTGGTAAGGAAAGAGTAATTGTTAGAATGAGTGTTAATCCAGAAGAAATTATAAACAAAGTAGAATTCGGAACGTCTAGATTAAAAGATAGAATCATTGCCATAAACAAATTAAGTGAGGCTGGTTATAAAGTCGGAATCTTGATTGCTCCGATAATATTAATTCAAAATTGGAAAGAGCTCTATAAAGATCTGATTGTTAAGCTATCTGATGAGCTTTCTACTAAAGTAAAAGAAGCTGTATTTTTTGAACTTATTTTTATGACTTACAGTTATATTCATAAAATGATAAACCACGATGCATTTCCAAATGCGCCAGAACTTTTTAATAAAGAACTTATGACCATGCGTGGCAGGGGCAAATATATGTATAAAACAAGTGTTAAAGATGAGGCTAAAGAATATATGCAAAATTTGCTTAGTGAATATTTTCCTAATAACAAAATTTTATATATTGTTTAAAAAAATGAAAGCAGATTTTTCTACTTTCATTTTTTGATATTCTTTACTATTATCCCATAAAGCTTTTCATAAAAGCCTCTCGTTTTTCACCTGTTTCAAAAATAATTGCAAACATTGCATTAGCCACCGCCTCGTTTTTGGGATACGAAGCTAATAGTGACCATTTTGTGTGTGGTCTAATATTGTTTTCGATTTGCTCGCTTGTTAGCCATTCAATTGCTTTTCCTCCATAAGTGCTGCATCGATCAATAAATTGTGTGGCTGATATAAGTAAAAACTCAGCGATTTTGCTTCTATGCAACCATAAAAATATGTTATAGGCAACGTAGAATCTATAGCTATTATCCACCGAGCACGGAATTCTTCCATAATACTTCCTCCATAAAATATTTTTTCGCAATTATGTTACCATAAAATGCTGTTTTTTTCAAGTCTAATTTGTCCTTAGTGCCTTTATAGGATCCATTTTGGACGCTTTGTATGCCGGAAACAAGCCAAAAGCTACGCCTATAAGTAACGACACCACTAATGATATAACTATCCATTTTATTGAATATACAGCAGGTACCTCTTCATTATAAATTCCCACTTCTACCTCACACTCTTCGCCATTTTCAAGTGTCACAAAATGTTTTTCACCCTTACTACTTATTGCTTCTACCGGAACTGTTAAAACATTTTCTTTGTCTTCTATGAATTTTTGCTTTTCTTTACCTCTTTTATAAACTTTGGTAACACAAGCATTCTTCTCCATCTCGATGGTTGTTTTAAAAGTCTATAAAACCACTCTAAATGCATTTTAATAAATATGTTTGGTGCTCTCTTCACTTCACCCGCCAAAACATCTATACTACCTCCACAGCCAATTCCGATTTTAAAAAATCCTTCTTTTTTATACTTGTTTATTATCTTTTCTTGCTTAGGAAAACCAACACCAACCAATAAAACATCTGGTTTTAACTCACGGATTTCATCAACAATTGCTTTTTCTTCTTCATCTTTAAAATATCCTGTATGCGCTCCTAAAATTTTTATATTTGGATATTTTTCTTCCACTTTTTGTTTAGCCTCTTCAGCAAAACCTGGCTTGCTTCCCCAAAAATAAAAAGAAATAGATCCATCCTTACCTTTTTCTAAAAGATTGCATATTAAATCATATCCTGCAACTCTCTCTTTTAGTGGTGTTCCAAGAATATTTCCAGCTTTTATTATCCCTATTCCATCAGGTATAACAAGCTCTGCTTCGTTTATAACTTTCTTGAAATCTTCATCTTCTTTAGCTTTCATAACTATTTCAGGATTTGGAGTAACAACTAAATTTCCATTTTCACCATTTATAAATTCCATACATCTATCTACTGCTTCTTGCATATTAACATTATCAAAATTAACACCTAAAACACTAATTCTTTCCATATAGACCTCCTTTTTTCACCTAAATGATACCATTTTATAATTATAATTGTCAATATTCGCTCTTTTTGTTGCATTTTATGTAAAGTTACTGTATAATTCAAGTGTCAAATTTATATTTTAAATAGGAGATTACAAAATGAGAAAAGAATATATGCTAATGTGCTGTGAGGATAGCATTTATTGTGCCTATACTAAACGCGACCTCAAAAACAAACTAAAAGCTAGTCTACGGCTTCCCGCGGGAATGTATTCTTTACATTCCAACAGCGATTTTGCCCTTTCTATTGCATTTACCATAGGCTTATCCGTGTATTATTTGAATACTGACAGATACGCTTTGATGTTTTTCAGTTTACTTTTTCTACCTCTTTTCGTCAAAATAGCCACCTTTATCTGTAAGTCTATAAGATATCATTTTGGTGACAATAATTGGCGTAAAGCGGCAATGAAGCACACCGCAATACATATGGCTATCAACGCTTACAACCAAAAAGGTTCTCTACCAACTTTAGAAGAAGTAAAAAGAGCCACAAAGCTTTTACCAAACTGCACATGTCTTTATCAGATGCGCATTTTTATTTTTTCACTAATCTTTATTGCGCTACATATATTCTTCCCTGACTATGTTGCCCAAATGGAGTATCTCATAATTGCTGTTGTCTCCATTGTTGTTGCCATTGGTTGGAAAGCTTTTACTTGGTTAGAATATTTTATACTTGTAACTCCAACAGATAAAGAAATCCAAGATGTACTTTCAAGCCTTTCTTATGTCATCATGAATAATTAACTACTCTTAAGATGCTTCTAATGAAGCATCTTTTTCTTGCCTTATTTTTTGCATTTTCAGCCATTCTTTTGCTTTACATTTAAAGGTAATTGATATAAAATATTTTAAGTAATAAACGAAAGGAAAATGATATGTTTAGTATAAATTCTACATCAGTAAATTATACAAAAGAACTTGGAAAAAGGTTTGGTAATATCTTAAAAAAGGGCGATGTAATCGTACTTTCAGGTGATTTAGGGGCTGGCAAAACAATGTTTGTTTCTGGCTTTTTAAGCTTCTACGAAAAAGAGAACGAAGCTGCTAGCCCAACATTTACGATTGTAAATGAACATTCCCTAAAAGATGATTTAAAACTTTTTCATTTTGATGTATATAGACTTGATTTTGAAGATGAATTCACTGCAATTGGCGGAGAAGAATTCTTCTATCAAGGTATTTGCATAATTGAATGGGGAGAAAAAATCAAAGATTTATTACCAAAAAACTTTTTAGAAATTAAAATACAAAAAAATAGTGAAGATATAAATAGCAGAACTTTCACATTTATTCCACATGGTAATAGATATGAAAAAATAGTTGAGGAGGTTTTTAAAAATGAAGATACTTGCTCTTGATACATCTGGTACAAATTGCAGTGTATCAATAATCGATGAAGATAAAGTTATAGCTGATTTTAATCTAAATACTGGCTTAACACACTCACAAACACTAATGCCACTTATTGATTCTATGTGCAAATTTTCAGAGATTGATTTAAAAGACATTGATGTATTTGCATGCAGCATCGGCCCTGGTTCTTTCACAGGTCTTAGAATTGGCATTGCCACAATAAAAGGGTTTGCACTTAGTCTTAATAAAAAAGTAATTGCAGTTCCAACACTTGTCGGTCTTGCCTATAACATTACTAATTTTGACGGAATAATATGCTCAGTTCTAGATGCTCGAAATGACAATGTTTACGCTGCTCTTTTCAAATACGAGGATAAACCAAAAATGATTGAGAACTATATAACTGATTCAGTTGACACATTGATAGAGAATTTAAAATCAAAAAATCAAAAAGTATTATTCGTTGGTGATGGTGCCACTGCATTCAAAGAAAAGTTCACAGAGGCTCTGCAAGAAAATGCATATTTTGCACCTCTACATTTAAACAACCAACTTTCAACATCTATTGCCAAAGCAGCTCTTGATAAGGCTTTGCTAGATGAATTTGATACTTGTGATACAATAATGCCGATGTACTTAAAAAAATCTCAAGCTGAAAGAGAAGCTGAAAATATATAATATAAATTTGCCTTTTGGAGGTATAATAAATTGAATATAGAAATATCTAAACTAACAAAAGAAGACTTGATGCGGTATCTACGAAGTCGAAAAAGATGCCTTCCCTATTCCGTGGTCAATATCATCTTTTGAATCAGAACTTTCTAACATCTTAGCAACTTATTTAGTAGCAAAATTTGAAGGCAAAGTTGTAGGTTATCTTGGCATGTGGTTTGTAATGGATGAATGCCACATAACAAATATTGCTGTTTTAAAAGAATACAGAAAAAACAAAATAGCAACAAAACTACTAAATGAAATGCTAAAACTGTGTGCTGAACATAAAACAGCATACATACTACTAGAAGTTAGAAAAAGCAATTTGGCAGCTCAAAACCTTTATTCAAAATTCAATTTTACAGAAGAAGTTATACGCAAAGATTACTATAAAAATCCCGACGGAACTCGTGAAGATGCTATTGTAATGTCTTGCACACTTTAATAGATAAATTTTAAAATACAAAGGAGAAAAAGATTATGTCTAGAATAAAAGAATTAAATTTTAAAGAACTAAAAAAAGAATGCGACCCATCTTTTTTCAAATTCAAAACAACTAGAGAATTAGATCCATTCGATGGAGCAATTGGTCAAGCAAGAGCTATTAAAGCAATGGAATTTGGCTTGAACATAGATATTAAGGGCTACAATATTTATATCGAGGGTCCTACTGGAATCGGAAAAACAATCTATGCTAAAAACAAATTAAATGAACTTGCAAAAACTAAACCTGTACCAGATGATTGGTGTTATGTATTTAATTTTGCAAATAATAATGAGCCTGTTGCTATAAACTTACCTGCTGGGCTTGGTCGCGAATTCACAAATGATATGAACCAATTTATTGAAACAATAAAAAATGAAATAAAATCTGCTTTCAACAATCAAGATTTCGAAAAAGAAAAAGAATCGATTCAAAAAGATGTTGAAGATAAAAAAATAAAACTAATTGAAAAGTTAAACAAAGATGCTGCAAAACAAGGCTTTGAAATTAAAAACACATCTTCTGGAATATATTTTCTACCAATGATAAATGGTAAAACTCTTAGTGAAGATGAATTTAATGCATTAGACGAAAAAACAAAGAAAGATTTTGAAGCTCGTTCAGTTGCAATTCAACAAGAAACAATCGACACAATGAAAAAGATTAAAGAAATGGAAAATAAAGCTACCGACAAAATGAATTCTTGGCAAAATAACATCGCGCTATTTGCTGTAACAATACAAGTAAATGAACTTAGAAACAAGTATAAAAAGTTTCCTAAAATTCAAACATTCTTAAAAGATGTACAAAAAGATGTACTTACAAACTTAAATGATTTTATAGAAGATGAAAAACCAAATAACATGCCTGCACAAATGCAAATGGCAAAAAACGCAAACGGTAAACCTTGGGATAAATATAAAGTAAATTTGTTTGTTGATAACTCGGAATTAGATGGTGCACCTGTAATTATAGACTCTAACCCATCTTTTTATAATTTATTTGGAAAGTTAGAATATGAAAATTCATTTGGAATGATGAAAACAGACTTCACACTTATTAAGCCTGGTTTAATACACAAAGCTAACGGTGGTTACATTGTACTACAAATACGTGATTTACTTACTAATCCGATTTTATGGGATTCTTTTAAAAGAGTATTGCGCACAAAACTAATTTATGTTGATACCTTAAAAGATTATCAAATGAATGCAGTTGCAATAGCAAGCGTTAAGCCTGAACCAATACCAGTAAATATTAAAGTTGTCTTAATCGGACCATCTAATATATACTATCAGCTACTAGAAGTCGACGAAGATTTTAGAAAATTATTTAAAGTAAAAGTTGAATTTGATGAAGAAGCTCCAAGAACAGATTCAAACATGTTCAAAATAGCTCAGTTTATTCACAACTTCTGTGAAAAAGAAAAGGCTCCTCACTTTAATGCCGGAGCGGTTGCAAAAGTTATCGAATACTGCTCTAGAATGGTCGAAAATCAAACAAAACTATCAACCCAGTTAAATGATATAACAGAGTTATTAGGTGAAGCATGCACATGGACTAGAATGGATAAGGCAAAAATCGTAACAGCAGAATATGTTAAAAAAGCAATTGCAGAAAGAATTGAAAGAATAAATAAATATGATCAAAGACTTGTTGAAATGATTCAAAACGGCACTATTATGATAGATACAAATGGTGAAAAAATTGGACAAATAAATGGTTTATCTGTTATGCACATAGGTGATTATTCGTTTGGAAAACCTGCTAAAATAACAGCAAACACATATGTTGGAAAATCAGGAATTGTAAATATAGAACGAGAAGTTGAACTTAGTGGAACATCACATTCAAAAGGCGTTATGATACTTTCTGCATATATCGGAGAAAAATTTGCTCAAGAAAAACCTCTTTCTTTATCAGCAAGCCTATGCTTTGAACAAATGTATAATGGTGTAGATGGCGACAGTGCTTCAAGTACAGAGCTTTACGCTCTACTTTCTAGTTTATCAGAGCTACCTATAAAACAATCAATAGCAGTTACAGGATCAGTTAACCAAAAAGGTGAAATACAGCCAATAGGTGGCGTAACAGATAAAATTGAAGGATTCTTTAATATCTGTAAACTACGTGGCTTAACTGGAGACCAAGGAATTTTAATGCCTTATCAAAATATTAGGAACCTAAACTTAAGTGATGAAGTAATAAAAGCAGTCAAAGATGGAAAATTCCACATATATGCGATAAAAACTGTTGACGAGGGAATTGAATTATTAACTGGTGTACCAGCCGGAAGAAAAAATAAAAATGGCGAATATACTGTTGGTACAGTAAATTATTTAGTAAGCGAAAAACTAAAAAAATATGCTAATAGCACAAATAAAGAAGAAATTCAAAAATAGTTACTATTTCTTTTTAAAAAACACTTTAGATACTAGTCTAAGGTGTTTTTTTGCATAAAAAAACTCACCCGCTAGAACGCAAGTGAGTTATGAATCGTAGGGTGTGCCCCGCGAGCCCGAAGGCCCGCGGAGCACGCCGTACGAATCATACTCATCAAAATTTATTTGTATACATGTATTGTTGATGAGTAATCATCGCTTGGCGTTTTTACGCCCCGCAGATTCATTATGGCTTAGCAATCTTAACAAAGAAAACTAAGTGAACACAAACCAAAGTGTGATATACCTTGTCGACCTAGGTACATACAAGATGCCTGCAGAACACCCTACACTTGATCATGCCACCGTTTTAATGTCATAGCACCATTTTGGCTCCTTCCCCTTGCGAGGAAACGTACTAGCCTTAGTGACTATTTTGAAAGATGCTAAACCATTAAGGTTAAAGGAATAACAGCCATAGGACCATTACCCTTCTTAAGGTGAATGTTCGTATGCTGGCAACGCTTTTACACGCTACCATGGTTCGGATATTCGTACATCAGCAATGCTTTTACACACCGCTGTTTTTCGTACTCAACCAATTAAGGTCTTTCCGAGTGGCCTGTACCGCTGTTGTTAGCTGTACTACCGGTGATATCGACATCGTCGAAGTTAGAGGTAATGTTGTCGGTGTCGTTACCGACATGGGTAGAGGTAATGTCATCGATTTCATTATCGACAACAGAGTCAGAGGTAATGTTGTCCTCTTCACGAGGGGAATGGCTTGATGAGTCGCCGGTTATGTCGTGGTCGCTGCCAGTAATATCGACATCGTCGAAGTTGGGTTTAATGTTGTCGATTGCGTTGTCGACGGAGCTAGAGGTAATGCTTTCCTCTTCGCGAGGGGAATGGTCTGTGCTGTTGGAGTCGCCGTTATATTCTGGATCGTGTACACCTCCTGTAATGTCCCCGTCATCGTTAAACGGGTCGTGAACGCCGCCGGTGATGTCGCTGTCGTCTTCGCGCGGATTATGAGCAGTGTCATCATCGTAATCGTTGCCAGTGATATCGGAATCATCGTAATCGTCGCCAGTGATGTTGTCATCATTATCCCAAGGGCGAGGATTGTGATCGGTGTTCGAATCATCAGGGCGCGGATTGTGATCCGGCTTGTTAGGCTTTTCGGGTTCATCGGGTTCATCGGGTACATCCGGCTTTTCGGGCTCAACAGTCTTCTCGATGACCTTGACCTTTTCAATCACCACTGTTTCAGTTTTTGTTGTCTCAATAATTTCGGGCTTACAGATGCAATTTTCTATAAGCTCTCCACATCTACCACAACGATCAATGAAGACCTGTTCTGTAACAGTATTAGTGATTTCCTTCACGATTACTTCCGGTCCTACAGTAGGCTGAGCTGCCGGCGTGGGGTTGGCTTCAAAATCACCTGCATAGATTGCAAAGCGATATTCTCCATCAACTTCAGTCACAACCGCGCAGTAGCTAAGAAGTGCGAAGAACTGCTCACCAGCTTTGCCGTTTTTCGGCATAGAGGTGAGTTCTCTGGCAAACTCTACCGAGCGGTAGTCTGTGAACAGACCACCATTTGCCCAGCTATAGTTGCCAAAGCTTGCTACGAAAGCTGTTTTGCCTTCGTCGCGGGTAAGCGCGATGCAATAGTACTGAGTCATAGGAAGATCGAAGTTTTCAACGAGGAAGCTACGATCCCAAGACATATCATCGTAAATTACGACGTGTGTCCCGGAAGTCGCTCTCATTGCATAACCCCGTTCGTTCTTGATGATCGCCCCAACGCCATTAGCAGCATTGAGGAAATCATCGATGTGCACCCAGACCTTGCCGTTTTTAACGGTAATGGGGTGCACATTCTCCAGCTTGGTCTGAAGAGCATCTGCAAGCTTTTCAGCTGCATCTGCTCTAGCAGACTGCGTAGCGATTTCCTTCTGTGCCTTAGCATTTTCGCTAATAGTCGTTTGAAGGTCGCCTTTAAGCTTGACATTTTCGCCATTAAGAGCCTCATTATCCTGATTCGAACTATTAAGCTGGTCACAGACCTGATCATAGTCCTCTTGAGAAACATAGCCCTTTGGGACGTTTTTGCCATCTGCGGCGGGAGTATTGGAATTTGCGGTGTTAGCAGCATCAGTGTCAGTGTTTTCTACGGGTTCACCGTTATCTACACTTACCTGCTGCTGGTCGTTCCGTGCATTTGCGCAACTGTAAAGAACAGTCGGACCAAACCACATAAAGATGGTAGCTATTACCACTACAACTGCAGTCCATGCGAGTCTCTTGTTTGTCTTGTTTGATTTCTTCATGACAGAAATCCTCCTCTAAAATTCTTTGATTGTGTTCTAGTTTCCAACCCAAATCAGGGTAACGGATTGAAAAAACTCATACACTTTCGGTTATATTCTACCATATTTTATGTAAATTTTCAAGTGGTTTTGCTTAAAATTTGCTTGATTTTTGTTGATTTTTAAACATCTGTTTTCAAATTTCCCCATTTATAAACATATATCGACTATTTTTAATTTTGTGCAATAATATTGTTACTTATAATCATAGTTGTGGGACTTATTTGTTTTTAATGCACTATTGTTAATTTAAGCGCCTCTCTTTTCCACTTGATATTTATTATTTTTTTCCTTATAATTGTTTATATACTTAAATGTATTTTAGTCTTATATATACTCTATAGAAATTAGTAGGCACAACCAATAGATAGAAAGGGTGATTATATGTTTATTGCTCATTTTGCTTTAAAAAACGAATGGGAAAAAGAGTCTTTAAGTAATTCTTACAGTGACTCTTTGATAAAAGAAAAAGGTTATATTCCATGTTATAAAATCGCAGATATAAAAGAAGCCAATATAAACCTTCCAACGCTTAAAGATTATATTATTCTTTGCATTGATACAAACAAGTTAAATTGTGAAATTAAATATGATAATTACAATGCAAATGTATATGGAAAAATAGATAAAGATGCGGTTGTTACTGTTTTACCTTATACTTTTGATGAAAATGATAATTTTGTTCCGTCAGATTATTTACTTGATTTTGCAACAATTGATGAGGTATGCAATAATTTAAATATTGAATATTCTAAACATAAATATTTTCATGATGGCACATCAAGCAAAATTATTCTTTTAAATGATACATACATCATAAAGATTGCAAATGAAGCTCAATTAAAGGCAGAAGCTAAATTCGCTGAAAGCTATCAAAATCCAATGCTTCAAAAAGCTGCATACATTAAGCCAAATTTTGAATATATTGTATATATATATATTCCTGGTGATGTTATGCACACAGTTTTAAATTTTGATGATTTAGCTTCATCTATTAAGCAAATTGTTTCATCGTATAAAAGATATTCAGGCCCAGAGTTTGGTTATATTTCTAGACCATCTAATAGTTGGACTGAATTCTTAAAAAAAGAAGTCGATGAAAAAAGCGAATATTTGCCAGATGAATTTAATTTTAAAGATGCTGTCTATGATGCAATAAATGAACTTGATAAATATCCATTTGAGAAAAAGCTTATACATGGCGATTTTGGAACTCACAACTTTATTGAAAGAGATGAAAAATTTGTTGGTGCAATTGACCCTATTCCAATAGCTGGCGACAGTACTTATGATTTAATTTATGCACTAGTTAGTAATGTTGATTTGTTACCATATGTTTCAATTGATTACTTAACTGGTTATACTGGTGAACCTAAAAATAAGGTAATAGCACTTTTTAAAGTAATATTATATTGCAGAATTTGTAAATGTGCCAAATACAATAAAGAATGGCTAGATGCTTATTTAGATTTATGGTACACATTATTTAAATAACTTGACAATGGTTACTATTCAGTCTTCAAAATAAAAGTATATATCAAATGTGAATGTGTGCTATAAAAATGTAGCGGAGCACAGTGTGCTCCATAAAAATATTATTGATAGTAGCACACTAAAATAAAATTAGATACATGTTATAGTTTGTAATGGAGCACACTTAAGCTCCGCTACAACCTTAAATTGATAATAGTACATTAAAATGAATTTTGATAAATGTTATAGTTTGTAATGGAGCACACTTAAGCTCCTCTACAACCTTAAATTAATAATAGTACATTAAAATGAATTTAGATACATGTTATAGTTCGTAATGGAGCACACTTAAGCTCCGCTACAACCTTAAATTGATAATATCATATAAATTACAAGGAGAGATTTTTAAAATATGAAACAAAGATTTATAGAACTATTAAAAGCAACAAATAGAGAAGGAATTGATAATTTATTAGACTTTTTAGATAAAACTGATTTTTATACTGCACCTGCTAGCACTAGATTTCATAATGCTTTTGAAGGTGGGCTATTAGCACACAGTTTAAATGTGTATGATTGCCTAAAAGATTTAACAAAAGAAAAATGGGCCGACGATACGATTGCTATCGTTGCTTTACTTCATGATATTTGTAAAGTTAATCAATATAAAGTAGATTATAGAAACAAGAAAAATGATGATGGTGTATGGATAAAAGAACCATACTTTACAACAGATGATTTAATGCCACTTGGACACGGCGAAAAATCTGTTATGCTTATTTCTGAATTCATTAAATTAACTAAAGAAGAACTCTATGCTATTCGTTGGCACATGGGTGGATATGAGCCAAAAGAAAACTATTCATATATTGCAAAAGCATACGAAAAATATCCTCTTGCGGTTTACACTCATATGGCTGATTTAATGGCAACTTATATAACTGAGGTTAGATAAAATTACATGATAAAAATCTCCAAACTTTAATGCTTGGAGATTTTTTATTTATATAATGCAAGAGACTATATCTTATATAGCAAGTGTTCCGCCTGGAGTATCTATTATCATAAATACTTTTTCTTCTTTTCCGTTTTCAACATTTATATATACAATAAAATTATTTTCAAAGGCCTTGCCTTTAAATTCATATACTGTTAGTTCGGTTTGATATTCTGTTGGTATTATTGCCATGCCCTCTGATAATATCTCAATTTTAGAATTTATCTTGTTTCTTGCTTCTTCTATTGTTATAAGAGGTTTTGCTATTTTTCTTTCTCTATGAGAATTCAAATAACTCTTTGTTTCAATTCCAACTATTGTTCCATCATCTAGTGCTACTTTTACTTTTATTAAATCTGTGTAACATACTACATCGCCTTGACAATATGCATAATTTATTGTCATCATTCCATTTTCATTTGTAAAATATGATTCTTTCATATTCTTAAATCCATGCTTATCTAAAAATTTTAGCGCTTTCGCATTTGCCTCTTCTTTAGTTAATTTGGTCTCCCCTACCTCTTTAGGATAATTTATAAAATATACCCTGCCATCTCTTTTTGTTATATTTATATAATACATCTCATCGTTATTTAGCGTAACATCAAAACTATGTGTCTCTATATTTCCACTAACTAATCCATTATACTTTATAGTTTTTATATTTTCTTTTGGCATGTATTCATATATTACTTCTGTTGCCATCTTTTCATCATAGATCTTATCTCCAAGCCCAAGAACTTCAGGATTTGTCATATGTTCAGAAAATGGTCCATCGTATATAAGTCCCTCATAATCTTGCATATTCTGCTCTATTTTACTAAAACTATCTTTTGAAAGATTTACGACTTCTTGTGCAAATATTGATTCATCGCTTTTTTTAGTAAGCTCATTCCATGATAAACTTCCCGAAGACATATCTTGCATAAGTGAGCTTAGCGTTTGATTTAAAAGTTTGCATTTTTCATACATATCTTGCAAATTCTCAAAATCACTTTCAGAAAGCTCTTGATTTTCGATTGTTTTTCTTGATAATGAATATGAATAATCGCTTAATTGGTTAAAAAATTTTTCAGCCACATCTAAACTATTATGTTCGATTGGCATCTGTGAAAGCGAAGCACTGGCTAAATCTGCTTTTCTCCATATGTCTGTTAATGTTTTTGCAGAATATTCTGGAGAACTTGTTATTTGCGCTTTTGCAAGTAATGTCTCTACATTATCCACATATTCTACTAGTTCATAAAATGCTCTACCATATGAATTGTTTATTGTTTGTTCTAGCTTATTCTTTTGCATATTCAAATAAACCGACAATAATCCTAAAATAATAATCAGAAAAAAGGCTAATCGATGTCCATTTATCCTGTTGATTTTTCTGCCTAAAAAACTTTTCATATATTTTCACCTCCGTTTATCATTTTTCAGTTACTATTCAGCCTTAATTTAAAGCTAAATTATAATGTTTTTATGGAGCACACCTAAGCTTAAGCTACATTTTTATAGTACATATTTACATTTGGTATATAACTTTTTATTTTGAAGTCTAAATAGTAATACTTTTCATATATATTTTTATCCAAATATAGAATATTATTCATAAGTATGCTAAAATTAGTACTTAAGAAAGGTGGAGATGTATGAAAAGTAAAAAAATAATGATACTATATGCCTCTATTGGAGGTGGGCATTTTAAAGCCGCTAGTGGCGTTAAAAACTACATTTTGAAACACTACCCAAATAACACTGTTTCAATGGTAGATGCACTGAAATATACTAATAAAGTAGTAGATAAAATAATCATATCTGCCTATGTTAACATGGCAAGATATTCACCTAAATTTTGGGGCGATTTGTATAGCTTCAGTGAAAAACAATATTCAGCTGTGAACTTCAGTAATGCTGTTCAAAAAATGCTTTCTATAAAACTTTTAAAACTTTTCGAAAAAGAAAAACCTGACATTGTAGTTTCAACACATCCATTTATCACAGAAATGGTAGCAATACTTAAAAAGAAAGGTAAGATAAATACCGAACTAAATGTAATAATTACAGATTACGCCTCACATAAATTTTGGGAGTTGAAACCAGAGTATGTGAATAGATATTTTGTTGCAAATGAAGAAATGAAATATGGCTTAATTCACAATGGCATATTTAGTGACAAAATATTTGTTACCGGAATTCCTGTAGGACCAGAGTTTCTAGAAAAATATAATAGAGAAGAAATTTGCAATTCATTTGGACTAGATCCTTTAAAGAGAGTAATTTTGATATTTGGTGGTGGCGAATATGGATTATCAAATGTAAAAACATTCTTACAAGGTCTACTTGAAGTTGATGAAGATATTCAAGTTGTAGCAATAGCCGGCAAAAGCAAAAAAATTCAAAACATGTTTAAAAGTACAACTATAAAATACGATAAAAAAACTATTATACTTGGATACACGGATAAAGTGGCAATGCTTATGAGTATTGCAGATTTTGTAATATCTAAACCTGGTGGGCTTACAACAACCGAAATTTTAACAAGCAATGTACCATTTATTATAATAAACCCTATACCTGGACAAGAAGAAGAAAACGCTAGATTTTTACTTAATAATGGCGCAGCTGTTAGAATATTTGATGCTACAAAAACCACACCATTTTTAAATCAATTACTTAGCGATACCGAAAGAATAAATTGCATGAAAGAAATGCAAAGAAAAATCGCAAGACCAAATTCAACAAAAGAAATTGTTGAAACAATATTAAATATTAAATAAATATAAAAAAATAGGATTCGAATCAAAACAAAAATATTATTTAGCATTTAAAAATATGCACAAAAATGTAGCTTAAGCTTAGGTGTGCTCCATAAAAATATTATTGTTCGGCACATGCCATAAATCATGGCTAAATGACAATTAGTTTTTTTATTCGAATCCTATTTTGTTAAACTGTATCCTACTCTTTAACTATACTCTCTATTTTTATTTGTACTTTTTCATTAAACATTCTATAAAACACATCTGTTAGTATTGCAACAATTAGAGAAATTACATTACCAAAATTTTTGAATTTACATTCTATTTTATATAAATTATCTTCTATTATTTGTGTATGTATATTATTGTTGTACATTTCATTTAGTATAAGCATTTCTAAATCTTCATAATATATTTCTATCATTAAATCTTTGGTATTCTTATTATATTTTAATGCTATTCTTCCAAGTGGTGAAAGTACATATGCCTTATTTTCATATTGTGTCATTGCCTTTTGAACTAATTCATTCATTATTTTTTCTAAATCTATATAAGAAAAAACAATTTGACATTCTCCTTTTGGTTTTGCCTTTATACTCTCAAAATACGTATTTTCGTTTATAAGTTTACACATATTCACAAGTTCAAATTTTTTTATATATCCATCTAAATATCTGCCAAATTCATATATAAAATTTCCTATAATTATGCAATTTTTTTCTTTATCATCCTCTTCTAATTTAAGGTTTGTATATTCATCTATGTAGGCGCTTGTGCTTTTTTCTAAATCTAAATTATTTGTCAATATTTTTATATATGTAGGTATATCATAAATGTTTCTCGCATCGATATTTTTTTCGTTACACCATTTTATAAGTGAAAAAGCATTTAATGAAAACTTTATTGGATTTTCTTTTGATATCAAGCTAGTAAGTAGATTTATATCTATTTTATTTATCCTTATTGCATATGTCTTTTTATCATCCGTTGTAACATATATTCTAGTAAAGCCATCATTTACAAATAAGCTTGCATAACTACTTTTTTCAATTAATGATATGTTATCTTCAAAATCTTGATTATCATTTATATAAATAACTTCGTTTTCTACATTTATATCAAATTTCAGATTTACAAAATTGATTAAAAACTTTTCATATTCATCTGGATTATTTATATCATTTATTTCAGATTCTAATGTTTTTGTTCCAACTAGTTTTCCAGATAAAAATGCCTTTTTGTTTTCAACTAACATAACTTACACCTCTTAATATCGAATAAATTTATTTTAGCAAAAAGCGAGACAGCAAGTGAACTTACCTTTCCGTCTCACTTTTTATTATTCATCATCTTTTGGTATATCTCCAGTAAAGTGTTCGTGATCTATCCTTTGTCTATCTGCCTTATTCTTACTAATGTATTCATCTGTTGTTTCCATATCTAGCCATGCCCTCTTCTTCTCTTTTATACTTGTTTCTATACCTGTTCTTTCTTTTTCTTTCTTTTGCATTATTAGTTTACCTAATAAATCAAGCCATGAATAATCGTTTGAACCACTTTCACCCGTTACATTTGCTAAGCTATTAATTGTCTTTCCTATTGTGCTTACTTTTTGGGCAAGTATTTCTTCTCTTGTATCTCCAGACTGTGTAAGCCTTGTTGTATCATGATGGTTTTCCATTATATCGACTTCATTTTGAACTAAGAATTCTTTTGCAAATGCTGAAGTCTCCTCTTTCATAAATTCTTGTCTCTTTTTGTAAGTTTCTTCTAATATTCTATCTAATTCCTCTGAATTACTCTTATTTTTTATAATCTGATGTACAGAAACTTCATCATCAAAATAACCTTCTCTATCATTGTTTTCGTAATCATCTGCAATTCCTCTTGCTCTATCAATTATATCTTGGCTTGCAGAGTTTGGCTCATCTGTAACTTTTCTAGCTAAAGCATGCATAAACATATCTACATCCATGCCAAAATCTTCTTCCATCATTTCTGTTATAGCTTCATTATCGTGAGAGTGATTTCTTAAATAACTTGCTGCCGCTAAAATATCTGCCTCTGAGTATATGCCAGAACCTCTTTGCTTTAATATTGCTATATTTCTTGCATACTCTTTTGTTAAAGCTTTCTCACTTTCATCGACATCATATTTACCTAATATTTCATTCGTGTCATCTTCTATTGTTCTGTCTAAGCTAGCTTGCTCCATGTCATCTAGCACTCTATCAATATCTTTAAATTCAATGCTATTTTGAACATCTTCAACTTCTTGTAGTATATCATCTATTTCTTTTCTTACCATACCTTTTGATACACTATTATAGCTTCCGTTTATGTACATATCGGTGAAATATGTCTTCAATCTTTCTTTCTGCATTTCTTCTGTTTCGTTAGGGAATATTATTCCAAGTCTCGCCGTAACATTTCTCTCTATATCTACTCTACTCATACCCGAAGCCATCATCTGCTGTACATCATAATCAAGTTGAGATAATGCTTGCATTTGTCCAACACTTGCATAAAGGCTATCAAATGCCTTATGATTTGGATCGGTTTTTGCCAAATCTTTTAGTGTTTTCTCAGCCATCGCTCTTTCTGCTAAGCTATGCGATTTAGGATTATTGTAAATTGCTGCTGCATTATATGCTTTCATCTCATTTTTAAAGTTTTTCTTTTCTTCTTCTGTTGCATTCTCTCCAAGAGGCTCTGGAGCACCTTCTAATCTTGCACCAATATTATAGTCTTCTTCTTTTGTTGCTGTTTTATCAAATGCCTTATCTCTTGCATTTAGTGCTGCAAGCGACATTCCACCTCTATAAAGTTTTTGTGCAACACTCTTTCTACCAACTGTATAGTCTCCAACTGCTTTGATTGCACCTTGCGCTATTTTTACTTTTGCAAGCGTTGCTGCTGTGCTATCTTTTAAGCTAGACATTGTTCCAGCACCTGAAACTTGTCCAAATATACGTCTAATAATATCTTCACCCTTGTTTAAGAATGATACTCCAATTATAATTAGTATATAATCTAAACCATTTGATGTTTCACCTGCTGCTGAGTATACAGTGCAACATGTAAACACATACACTATTGCATGAAAAGATTGCACAAATATATTTAGCATAAGCTCTTTTGCCCACGTATTAAAGGCCTGTGATTTTCCATCTGCCACTTTATCGACTGCATAAGATAGCGCAACAAGCGGAAATATTATAATCAAAAATGCAACCATGAATAATCTTTTGTAGTAGAAGAATATAAGAGCCATCAATTGCCACGTCATAATCAAAAATGCCACAGATAGAGCAATTTTTTTAGTTTTCATTGCTAAATCCCCCATCTTAGACATATAGTCTGTTCCCTTTGACCAGTCAATTTCATAATCTATATATATTTCTACAAATTCTTTATAATATGTGCCAGTTGCAATCTCACCTTTTTTAGTTTCAAAATCTCCTTTATTCGCTTCTATAGTTTTAACAAAGGCATTATTTATCTCTATCATACCCTTTATTACATATGGAAATAATAAAAGTATTGTAATTCCTATTACCCAATCAACAAATAATCTCTTGTAGTCTGCTTTTTTCTCGGCAGTAGAGCTAAACATTATTCTAACGCCCATATAAACTAATATCGCCATATAGCCCATTAAAGCAATACGCATAAATACGTTATACCACTGCTTTATAACCACGTCTAAACCATTAGTCTCTCCATCGCCGTGAATTAATGTTGAGCCTCCTGTACCACCTTTTTCATAAAATGAAAGCTTTGTTTCATCAAATTGATTAAAAACAAGGTCGTCAATCGTTATTGACTCTCCTCCACCAAGTGCTGCACCAACTAAATAGTGAAGCCCTGTAGCAATTCCATATATAAGACTAGCTATACAGGATTCTAAAGTTTCTAAAACGCTTTTTTCCGCCTTTGCCATGCCCCCCAAAGAAGAAAACACTGCTTCTGTTTTTCCACCAAACCCTGAAAAATGATATACCTGATTTGCTACTAAATATACACGTTCATTTTCATTAAAGGTTGGAGCTTGCTTTTCTCCATTTTCATCTATGTAATAAATATAGTTCTTGGTTGCCTCGCCTGCAGAAACAAGAAAAAGTGTATTATACCAATCAGTTTCACTCGGAATATAGATAAACTCATCGCCTACTTTCTTAAATTTATCACGCTCCATTTTGACATTGTTATATATTACATACCCGTTTTTGCTATCTGCTAAGCAAATTTTAGCCGGCAGCACCACTTCTAAGCACATTACCATCAATATTAACATTGTTATATGTCTATAAATTTTCTTATTCATGGTGCTTTCGCCCACCTTTCTTATTGTTTTTTGCCTCTGTCTGTAAATGATTTAGTTTTAATTGTTGTTTTGTCTCTTAAATTTTCTATCTTAGCTTGCATGTCTTCTGCTGACAGTTGTTTTGAAATTATTGGACCATCTTTCTTTTTTTCTTTTTTAGGCATTATTTCTTTTACCTCATCAAACGTACCTTTAACATATTCTATAGCATTTCCTGTGATTTTATCTGCAGCTTGGTAGCCTCCAAACATTCCTGTTACGGCTTGACCTAACTGATCTTGCTTGCCATTTACAGTCATACCAGTAGTTATGGCTCCGATGCCCACATTACCAACATTTATAGCGGTATCAGCAACAAATAATGTTGCATCTTTCAGAACTTCTGCTGTATCTTTTATAATCGCTTTAGTTCCATATTCTTTTTCGTTTTTACGATCAAGTTTAGCTTTCTCTTTAGACAATCTATTGTATTCCATTCTGTTATTGTATTCTTCTTGAACTCGCGATCTTTCTTCTCTTGATACTATACCTTCATCATCGGTATTTCTCTTTCTTAAAAGTTTTGGATCAACACCTTCTTTTAATTCATCTAGGCTATATCCAAGTTTATCTAGAATTGGAGCCGGTACATCATTGTTCCATAAGTAAGCTTTACACTCTTCTATTATCTTTCTGTTATTTCCTACTGAATCAGGATCATTTAATATTTTAACTCTTATGTATGCCTCATAATCTTCTGGCTTGCAACCGATTTTTTCTTTGATCTCCTCTACTAATTTCTTTTCTTCTTCTGTTCCATTTTGGTATACGCTTGAGATTTTAGATAAGTTCTTCGCCATCGCTAAAAGTTCTGTTGCTGAATAATCACCACTTGCAGCATCGTTTAGTTTTTTAGTAGCATTTTCTACAAGTTTTCTATCTTGACTTATATCTCTTTTCTGCTCTTTATTTAATATTTGTGTTAAATCATCTGCTGAACCTTGCCTATTTGCAAACTCTGCCCCCGGATTTTGTGCTCTTCCTGATGATGCTCTATTTTCAGACATTTGATTTGTACTTGGCATATTTATTGTAGAATCTTTATCTTCTTTTTGTTTCTTTCTTGCTTCTTCTCTATTTCTTTTTATTGTAAAAGCACCACTAGTTTGACTATATGACGATTTTCTATTCTTGCTATTATCATTTTGTTTAGACAATTCTTCTCTTGCTTCTTCTTTTCTCTTTTTCATCTCTCTAACAGTCGTTGTACCTGTATTTGGTGCTGTTTTTAATGATTTCTTTTCAGGCACTCCATAATCTGATGTAGTTCCCGTTTTCTTAGTTGTATCTGAATCTTTGCTTTCCGGAACATACTTTATTATTCTATCAACAGGGTCTTTGATCTTTTCAGCTCTTGAAGTTTTTACAAATTCTTGTTTTGGCTTTTTAGAAATTTTATACTTAGCGCTAGCACCGAATTTTGCAGTTTCTAATCCCTGGCTACCTGTTACACTATCTACATTTTGCCATGGTTTTTGTGGCTTCTTAAGTCCTTTAAATTTTGGATATCTTGACCTTACATATGGGTTATTTGTTGAATTTCCTTTCATAGCGGAACGAACTTGATTAGAGCTTTTGGCTCTTTCCCTACCAGGCATATTAGCTCTACTACTCGTTCTTTTAGCATTTCTAGCCGCTCTAGTATTTTTAGATGAATACTTTGTTAAATTAGATCCAGCACCGTTCATCATAACTTCTAATTGGCTCTTTGCATCTTTATTATTTGCTTTATTCTCGCTTGCTGCACCTCTACCTTTTGCACTTCTATTTCTTGCGTCTCTATCTTTAAAATATGCATTGTTATATACTCTGTTTTGAGCATTTCTTTGTCGATCTTGCATCTCCATTATGTTCTTCTTTTTAAATTTAACATTGCCTATTACTTTCATTGCTTCTAGGTCTGCTTCTGATGCCGCAATCTTATTTAATAGTGCAAGGCTTTGTGGAGTAAGTTTGCCATTTGCATCTCTTTTTAAACAAGATATTATTATATCTATATTTTGTTTAATATTTACATCCCTTCCACCAACCATCATTGCATTTATACTTGCATTGGCAGCTAATATATTATCTAATGCTTGTCTCTCTTCATCGCTTAAACTAGCCGCCATATCATCTATCATTTTTTGAACTTGTTCATTATTTTCTTGATTCATATAGCCAGTTAATTTGTCTGCTGCTTTTCTAAACTCTTCATCTGAAACTGCGCCATTTTTTCCAAGCAAAGTATTTAATGAGTTTTGAATATCTTTTTTCATTTCATCTTCTGTAAGCTCGTTTTTTGCACTTCCATCTAAAGCATTTTTGCCCATGATTGCTTCTAACTCTTTCATTCTAATATCTGCCGCAGCTGCATTTACTCTGTTGTCAGCCTTATCCCAAGCTTTTTGTGTTTTTTGAGATAATGTGCTTGAAAGCTTAGCTAGTCTACTGTCTTTACCTCCAAGCTTCTTCTTTGCAGCATTTATCCCACCAGTAACAGCACTTATTGCTGTCACTTGACCAAGTGTTGATGCTAATCCTTTTACCGTGTCAGCCCTTCCTGATAGTGCAAAAATGTTTTTAAGTATATCATCACCCTTAGATACAAATGAAAGTGCAATTAGTATAAGTAACCAATTTTCAGATGGATCTTGTGAAAGTGCTGCAATTATTGACATTATTAAGACATATGCCATTGCATGGAATGATTGCATAAATACATTTACAAAAAATTCTTTTGTCCAATTATCAAATGCTTGTGATTTTGCATCTCCGTATTTTGTCGATAGCATATGAAATCATTACAAGCGGAAAGATTGCTATTAAAAACATAATTATTAGAACTCTTCTGAAATAAACCACTAAGAATCCTATCATTTGTATAAACATTACATACCAACATATTGCATAAACAAGCCATCCATTATCCCAACCTAATTTAAACATTTTTGCCATGTAGTCCTTGCCACCCATGAATTTGTCAATTATATTATTTATTAAATCTTTTACATCTGCCAGTGCGCCCTCTTCTGGCTCTGCCTTAGGCATACTTTCTTCAAACTTTTGCATGTATACAACCTTATTTTCACCTAAAAACGATACAAAGGCATTATTCATTTCTATTGAATACTTCATAACTGCTGGAAAGATAAATAGTATTATAATTCCTTCTAACCAGTATTTTACTAACTCTTTATATCTTGCTCCTTTTTCTGCAGTTGCACCAAGCATTATTCTTATACCCATATACACTAATATAATTAAATATGTAACAAATGCAAGTTTACTAAAAAAGTTATAAAAGTCTGTTAAATAAATTTTTATATGTGCGTTTCGCATAAAAGTATTAGCTTTTGCACCTTGGAAAAAGTCCAACTGCGTATTTGTATAATCGTTAAATAGCACCTTCTCTATAGAAAATTGTTCACCTATTACTAAACATGCTATGGCATACACACCAGCACCTAGTATAAGTAACATACGTGTAATTATAGATTCAACAAGAGAAGCATCGTCTTTGTCTTTTTGCTTACTACTGTCCATAGATTCACTATTTCGAGCTAAGTCATATGAAGCACTTCCTTGTTCATGCAGTACCACTGGAACATAATTAAATCTTTTTATATAATAATATTTTTTTCCACTCTCTAAATAAATATCTCCATTCTCTCTAATTTTTGGAGCAACTTTCTCGCCATTTTCATCAAAATAAAATATGTTGTTCTCTTTGCCTGTAAAATTTGTTATTACTCCTATAAAGTCTCCACCCTCTGAGTAACATGGTGCATACCACCCGCTTTCACTCACTTCTTTTGTTTGGTAATCAGATAAATACTTATCACTTGCCTCATCTTCAGGTGAAGTTGGCTCTGCCCTTACTACTTTTGTAGGCAATATGCTACTTATCGTAACCATAAAAACTACTACAAAAATTATGAACTTCATCCACAATGGCCTTTTCATATTGCCCACCTCCTATCTTTATTGGGTTACATTTGCTAATTGTACTATTTTTTAACTTTACTTTATTGTACCACTATCAATTAGCTTTTATGGAGCACACTGTGCTCCGCTACCTCTTGCATAGCATGGGTTTTATATTTTTTGCAAATTAGCTTTGACAACCCTTTATTTTTCATCTTCATGCCTTATATTATATTGCTTTTCTATAAATGTTTTTTGTTCATCCAGTCTACTTGCATACTTTGCTGCAAGTCTTGGTTTTATCTTTGGACCTATATCTTGTGCAGCGCTTTCTGCTGCATTATTTGATGCATTCTCATAAGCATAATCATATCCTTTACCTTGATAGTTTGGTGTTTGATATGATGGAGTTTGTGCTCCTGCCCCTCCATCAGAAGGATTTTCTGATGATACATTTCCAACTTGGTTTTGTACTTTTACCTCATTCTTTTCTGCATCCTCACTCAATTTCACATTGTTGCCAGTTCCTGTTAGCGTTTTTGCAACTCCTGCTGCAGTATTAAAGTTTTCTGCGCTTCCTCCTGCTGCTATACCGCCTGCAACAGCTCCAAATCCTGATGTTACATTTGCTGTAACTCTTGATATTTTGTCCATACGCTTTTTCATTCTTCTTGCTGCTCTCATCTTATCTCGTGCATTTTCTTTTATTCTATCTGTTGTATTATGAACATTTTCCCAATGTTTTAATTTTTGTTCTTTTTGCTCTTCTGTTAATCTACCATTTTTATTTATTCTATTTTCATTTGCTTTTCTTAGCGTACCTAATCTCTTATCATCTCTCGCTTGATTTTTAGCAATTTTCGCTTCTTCGTTTTTGCTCTTATTGTCAATTGACTTTAGATCTTTTCCTGTGCTCATAATTGTGCCAGCAAGTGCACCTGCTGCAAGTGCTGCCTTTCCGGCAGAAGCACTATATTTTGCCAAATCACTTACTGTTGATGATTTAATTCCAAGCATAGCTTTTAAGATTGGCTCTGATGTTATAAGCGAAACAATAGCAATTAAACAAAATACAACATTATCATTATTATCTATGTATATTGAGTATCCAACCTCTACAAGAGTAACATAAAGTATTGCATGTATCGTTTGAATAAATACATTCGCTGAAAATTCTAACATCCAGTTGTTAAGAATTTTTGGCTTTTCACCTTTTGCTTTTTCATATACATATGCAACTGTTACTAGTGGAAATACTGTAATAAGCATAGCTAGCATGAAAAGTCTTTTGTAATATATTATTAAAAGTAGTATTGTTTCAAAAAGCATTACAAACCAAAGTATTACATATATTATTCTATATTCTTTTCCTGCTCTCATTCTAAGTTCGCCCATTATATCAGCATCATTGCTAGTTGCTTTTATAATTGCATCTTCTACATCTTGTAGCTTTTGTTCTAAATAAGCTAACTGCTCTTCTGCTTTTCTTATTTCTTCGTTTGCATAGTCAGCTTCCATAATAGGAACATAATAATATTCTATTTCTATCAGAGCATCTTTAGCAGCCTTTTGTAATATTCCTGTGTACCACTCTTGACCATTATATTGCATTCCACTAGGATGCTTTGCCTCTTCACCTGTATTAGGATCATAAACTTTAAGTTGACTCGCATAATTTTTTATTACATCTCTTATTGAATCATGATAGTCAGGCACCAAATTCTCACCATCATATTTTATATTATTGCTTTTAATATAATCATCTATTAATCTCCACATTTCGCTCTTTAGTTGAGAAGCTGATATTGTAGCATCTCCTCTTCTAAATTCAAAGCCAAAGTTATCTGTATATATTTTATCAACACTATCTAAACTTTCATTTACTTTTTCTTGAGCCTTTGCTTTTTCCTCTTCTTTTTCTTCTGCCATTTTAATAAATTCGCCATATTTTGTCTCTAATTCTTCTTTTTCTTTTTCTACATCTTCTTGTTTTTCTTTTATCACGCGTTGCTCTCGTTTTAAGCTGTCTAGTACATTTGTCATTGAGTCTTCGCCATCTTCTTCATCATTTCTATATGAATCTTCAAATGTATAATATGCATATACTGAATATTTACTATTCACTCTTAAAACATCTACTATTGCATCGTTTATTACGACTAAGTATTTAAATAAAAATGGTAGTAGTGCAAGTAATAATATACCGATAATTGCACCTTCAAGCATTGGTCTTGCCTTTTTATCTTCTGGGGTGCCCGAAGATAGTACCACTTTTATTCCAATATATATAAGTATAAGTATGTAAATAACTATTGCCCAAGCTTTAAATACCTTGTACCAAAAGTTTATTACAACTTTAACAACTTGGTTTGTACCAGTTGTATCTCCCCAAAAGTCTATTACTGTATTTTTATATTCATTAAAGACTAACGCATCTATAGTTATATAAAGCTCACCATTGTTTCCACCTAGTTTGCATATCTTTACAAACTTATCACCTAATGAAACAAGTAATTTTGATAAAGTTCTCTCAATAAGACTCGCTTCACCAGTTGTATTATCATTTATTCTTGAATTAGTTGAGACATATTGGTATACGACATCGACTGGACCTGAAAGAGTATAGTATATACTGTAGTCTCCGCCATTATATGGGCCACCAACTGTATTAGAAGATTCAAAACTACCTTTGTCAATGTCAGTATCATTTATATCACTTATTATAGTATAATCGAATTTCCCTTTGTTCCTTATCTGTGCATCTGTAACATGATATATTTCAGAAAAATCGGCACCGGATCTAGCAAAGACATACGATTGCGAATAGTTTGAAATATTCGCAGCAAGCATTTGGTCATTAATAGATAAATAGCCGTTCCCTAGTTCGGTCTCGTGAATAATATGTCCTGGCAGATTTTCTTCTTTAATAGGAATTTCACTAATATCACGATTGTCTCCCTTGTCTCTCATCCTAGATGATATGTTATTGAATGTTTCTTTTGCCATTATCTTATATACAGGCATTTGAACATTACCATTATTGTCACCACTACTCTTTTTCGTGTTTTCATCGTTGTTTTCGTTTTCATTTGTACCATTATTTGTGTTGCTAGTAGTTGCCATTGGCAGATAACATACTCCACCAGCCTGAAAATAATTTATACCTTTGCTTGATGTAACCTTTAAGTCTTGATCTGTAGTTCCTATAAGCGTGAACTTTAGCATTCCCTTATCTTCATTATGTTCTACCATGTAGTTTCCTGCATTACTACCTGTTGTAAATTTAAAATATATTGAAGAACCTTTTATTTTTTCTCCCGCACTACTCCTGTTAGCAAAATCTTGTTTATAATAAATCTTTATTACCGGTGTACCCATGTTTAATATATAAGGTAATTCTTCTGAGCCATTTCCACCTTTTACGCCAACATGTTGTCTTTTTGGGGTTTGCGCTATTTCATCAGGAATTGGATCATATGCGCTTACAATCGGTGAGATAACACACAAAATCGTAAGTATTATGCAAATGGTTCTCATCAAATATTTATTTTTCATGTTATCTCACCTCCTTTATTATTTGGTTGTTTCACTAATTTTATGGAGCACACCTAAGCTCTGGTACATTTTTTGCAACATATTTGCTTTTCATAAATTAGTTTACACTACCTTTATTTTGTTAATTATTTCTTTAAGTTATTTTCTAAATAATTGTAATAAGCAATTTCGCCTGCATTTTTACCGCCTATAGCTGCCGACCTAGCGTACGCTGCCAACGCCTCTCTATATATTTGTTGCTGTGAATCTAATTTGTTTTCTATTTCTGATAAATTTGTATCGCTTGGAGATATTGAAGCATCCCCAGGCAAATTAGGAATTCCAAGAGCTTTATCCATCTTTCTTTTTCTTATTGCACTACTCATACGCGCACCTTGAAATGCTTGTTCGCCCTTTCCTAAAGCGAATGTAACTGGTGCTGCAAGAGTTTGTCCCATTTTTCTACCCGCTAAATATGATGATACCATATCACCAGCTGATGTTTTTCCTGCCGCCATATTTCTTGTCATTTCTAGTGTACCGCCTCCAAAACTTACAACCTTATTTGCAGTACCAACAAGAAGTCCACTTTTTAGCCTACGCTTCATCGCTTTGGCTAATGCCGTGTCTTTTGCATTTTGTTCGTCGTACTTAGGGGTTGAAACGCCTTCTGGCTCTCTATCTTTTCCTTGGTATTCTCCATGAGATTCTAGCGACTCTCCATTTTTTGCTTTTTCATCAAGTGCAGCAATTGCAGCATCATTTGTCTCTTTAGCAAGATTCTTTTTAGCTTTTATTCTCTTGTCGGCAGCCGCAGCATCTTTTTTGTCATCTGCGTTTCCTACATCGTTACTATCCTTTTTTAAGCCTCCAAAACTCTTTGCCGTTGCAAATACAAGTGCGCCAGACTGTGCTAAATCTGCCATTGTGCCTGCCTTTGAGTTAATATCAAATATTGCCCTTAATATTTTTTCTCCTTCAAACAAGAATAAAACTGATAAGAACATAAATAAAAAGCTTTGTCCTCCATCATTTAAATAACTTTTTATTCCAGTTCCTGTTACTAATACATAAATCACAGCGTGAAACATTTGTATAACAACATTTACTATAAATTCTTTAAACCATGTATTAAATGACTGATTTTTTCCATCACCTATTTTGTCTATTGCATATGTCATTGCCACAAGCGGAAATATTGTTATTAAAAATGCTATCATAAATGCCCTATTATAATACATTACTAAAATAGCAAGTGTCTGACCTAAAAGTACTAAATATACAAGAGCAAGTGCAATATCACCTTCTTTAGTTTTTACCTTACTTCCTGTCGGATCAATCTCCGTCTCTTCATCCCCGCAATCAGCTGCTTTTCTTGTAAGAGCGATAATCTCTGTATCAGGATTTCCAATATATTCTATAAATTCAGATGTTCCATATTTTTTAGCAACGTCCAAAAAGCTCATTTTAGCAATTTGACTTGTTGTAGAACTTGTTCCACCTGCTTTTTCATCTAACATTTTTACAACAGCATTATTTATGGTAACAATATATTTCATAACATATGGAAACATAAATAATATTGTTACACCTATCACCCAAGATGTAAACATTTCTTTGTATCCCGCTTTTTTCTCTGGTGATGCAACTGTAAGCAAAATTCTAACTCCTATATATACCAATATAATCATATATACCGCTATTGCTATTTGATAAAAAACTTTATACCATTTTAAAACTACTGGTTTCATAAAAGCTTTTATTTGTTTTTCGCCACCACCGTTATCTGTATCGTCCCAATAGTCTATGCTAACCTTTTTAACCTCATTAAATACCAATTTATCTATTGTAACGGGTTCTCCAACAGCTTTAGACATTATATGAAAAACACCATCACCTAGTGAAAGTAACACCTTGGTTAGTGCAGAAACCAATTTTCCATACAATTTTGAAGAATCGGTATCGACTAAATTTTTACTTTCAGCTTTAACAGTTGTACTTATCGAAAGGAATATGCAAAAGCATAATACTATACTAATTATTCTTATCAAATTTTTATTATAAAACATATATCATATTCCTCCCTTCGTTTAATTTATAATTGTGTATATTTTTTTGTGTAAAAAGTTAATTTATTTTAGTCTTTCTTTTTTCCGAAAAGTCCTTTTATCCTACCTCCGGCACCCCATACTTTGCCTCCGGCGCCTCTCATTCCTTTAGCGACATCATCACTTCCGATAACAGATACTGCTGCATTCGCTTTCATTATCTTTTTAACTATTTTTTCACCTTCAAACAAGAAGTTGACCGATACTATCATTATTACCCAATTCATCTTTTCTACAGCGCCTGTTGCTATACCATTTTGCACTTGTGCCATAACAACGCCACCTATCATTCCATATATCATTGCATGTATCGTTTGTAAAAATACATTTACAAAGAACTCTACACACCAAGCATTAAAAGCTCCACCTTTGCCGAGGTCTAACCGTTCCTAGCAAATATTCTGCAACTGCTAATGGAAAAATCATCATTAAAAACGCAATCATTAAATATCTTTTTATGTACATATATAATAAAACTAGCATTTGGAATAACATAATAAACCAAAGTATTACATATATAAATTTTCCAGTGATTCCCGCAAAGGATCTCATTATTCTCATTAGGTCACCGCGTTGCTTATATTTTTGTAATTGTTTGAAATATGCCATTGTTGCTTCTTCTGAACCTATTGTATAAAAGTAATCTGTTCTAGAAACATATTCTGGGCTTCTTAATTCAAATACTTTATCATATTGAACCGAACTTACGCCACCTATATAACTTCCTATTATTTCTTCGTACGGATTATTGTGTGTAAAGGTTTTTCTAATTTCTTTAAGTATTGAATCATTTATGTTAAAAGCGTATTTCATTACATACGGAAATAGTAATAGAATCGCTACACCTATTGTCCATTTAGAGAGTAGTTCTCTAGCATTTGCCTTTGCACCTGGCGTTGCAAGCATTATCCTCATGCCTATAATGGTTAGCACTATTAAGTATGTTATTATTGCAATTCCTCTAAAAGCAAAGTACCAATTGTTTATAGCTGTGCATAAAATTTTTGTCATTCTCGGAGCAAAGGACATTTTATTGTACTTAAAAAAGTTTGCATCAAGTGAAGTAATTCGGTTAAACACAAGTCTATCAATTGTTATTTCATCATTAAAGAAGAATGTAACGTAGTCTAGTATCATGTCACCGATATCTAATGCAAAACCAGAAAGCGTATACTCTAGTGGGTTGTCTGTTTGAAGTGCTGTCAATCTATCAATTACTTCTTGATTCGAAAATGTTCCTGTGTCATATGTTATTGTTACATCTTCTGCATATAAAGTAGAAAAAGGAAACAGTGTAAATAGCATAGTCATTAGTAGAAATATAATTGGCATACTTTTATTTTTTTGCATTTTTTACACTCCTTTCTTTTTATACTTTCCTTGCGGGCAGAGGTTTTTGCTCTGCCCGCATTATTTTTATTAATTTGTTGTTTGATTTTGTTGCTCAACAAGTTTATTAACATTTGTCTCAATAAATGCAAATTCTCTTTGTGTTGGTCTTATCTCTAATATTGCTGTATCGTTTCCAACTTTAAGAAGGCCTTCACCTCTACTAGCCGTAAGCAAATATGTCGATTCGCCTTCTGTTAGTTTGAATACTTCTCTTAAGTATTCTATCTCTGATTTATCTTGTGCTAAAAATAGCTTTGTATCTGATGATGTAAGAACCGCTTGTGCCTCTTTACATTCGTAGAAGTCTTGGAACTTTTGTGATATAACCGCAAGCGAAACATTTCTCTTTCTGGCACGTCTTGCCATTGTGTTTAAGAAGTCAACCGCTTCTGGGTACGGAAGCAACATCCATGCCTCATCGACAAGTACTCTCTTCTTTTTAGCTCTTGTTTTATCTTCACTATTCTTTTTAACATATTTTTCCCAAATCCACGAAAGCAATATTTGTTGCGCAAGTGGTCTTGCGAATCTTTCTTCTAATTGTGATATATCTAGGTTAATAAATGTACATCCGTCTAATAATTCAAATGTTGATTGACCATCAAAATATGCCATTTGTCCGTCGTATTCACGAACATATTGCTTCATAACTTTTATTAGATAACTGAAATGGAATTGATAGTCAATGTTATCGTTTTCCTCTGCCTTTCTTATAAGACGCTTATACCAAGTGCCAATTGTAGGCATTTCTTTCTTTTGTCTTGTAAGTCTAGCACCAAGTTCTATTGAGTCATCATCATACAAGCTATTTGGATTATTGTTAATACCATATGCTTGGTATTCCTCGCCAACTATCTCAGCTATGATCTGTTTTGTTATCTCGTTAACTTCTTCAGAACGTGTACTACCTCTAGCCATTGTAACTAATACGTTTGTTACGTCCTCAACTTTATTTTCGACATTTAATACTGTTCTTTCTTTACCTGTTATTTCATCTCTAACTATTTCTGGTTCAATATCAAATATGTTTATGATTGTATTTGAACTTGGACTTATTACAACATTTATTCCGCCTAAGCTTTCAGCAACTACGCCATACTCACCTTCAGCATCTAGCGCCAAGCTCTCTATTCCCATAAGGACAGATGAACGAGCCGTAATTGTTTTTATTGTAACACCTTTACCAGCACCAGACTTACCAAATATAACCATGTTATAGTTGTTTAAGTTTGGACTAAAGTTATCATACAAAATTGGAAGTCCCGTTTGTTTGTCAAATCCTAGGGGTATACCAGTTGAGTGACCAATTTCAGAAGTGATAAATGGGAAAACAGTTCCCATTGAACTTCTATCGAATGTATGTCTCTTCTCTAGATAATTTCTGTTAAAAGGTAAATTACTTTTAAATGCCTCTTCTTGAATTGCCCATGCTGTCTTTATATTTACTAATCCTTTTGACATTTCCATAGTAAGTAGTTCAGACATTTTGTCAAGTTCAGCCAAATCGTATGAAAATAATGTACATACTATCGAAGCTTCAAAAAGTTTGTTAAAGCCTGCGGCTATCTCATCTCTTATTCTTTCAGCTTCTATTCTTTTATCTTCTATCAATCTTTCTCTGTTTATATCGCCTCTTTTGGCAGCAACGATTCTTTCAGATTCAAGAGAAACTATTATTTTGTTTAAGCTTGTTTGTGAAGTTGCCTCATTTATTGGCGAAATAAAAACTGATGTATTCACATCTCCAAAATTGTACATATCCCTTAAGAAATATGGAAAAGTAGCCATTCTAGGAAGCCCTGATACATAATGGCTTCGTGCATACCTTGTAATGCTCGATATAATTGCCAAGTGATTGATGTTTGAGGCATCAATACCAGATGGTGCAATCAAATCTTTTAATGTCTTTTTGTTTTTAACAAGAATATTACGGTTATCTTCTTGTTTCACAAGTTCTATTTCTTGTTCATTGTTATCAACTTCTTGCGTTTTTTTCTTTCTTCCAAGAGCCATCTTATCTTTACCCCCTTATCCTATGTTATCATTTGAATTAGCGTTATTCTTCATAGCCTCTTCTTTGGCTTTTTCTTCAGCTTCTTTTTTAGCAGTCTCTAATTCTTTTGCCTTTTCTTCTAAGTTTGAAGCATACGAACTTTCAAATCCTTGACCTCCACCATTTTGCGCCATCATTTCTTGCATTTCGTATTCTGGTATAAGTGGATCATACATTTGAGAATTCAAATCATTTAACGCTCCATCTACAACATCGCCTTCAAATTGCTCACTATTATCTAATATAAGTTGCATTGCTTGACGCTTAGCTGCGTCGCTTAATTCTTGTTCATATGTTAATTGTGAATTTTCTTTTAATCTATCCATTGATTTCTTAAGCGCAAGCTCTGCTTCTGCTATAGCCTTTTCTTTAACAGCGTTGTCAATTGCAATTCTCTTCTTCTCGATAACATCTTGAGCTGTAGAATATAGTCTGTAGAAACCGCTGTTTAATGCTTTTCTAATGTTATAAATATCTGCATCATCTTTGTTATATGCGATATATAATAGCTCGGCTAATTCTTCAGAATTTAATATTTTTGTCTCTATTCCACATGGAACAAGCGCACCAGCTATACTTCTACATCTGTTATATAATTCAGCATAAGCAAGTGAATGTGCATCTTCTTTCGTAAAGTTTGTTGCTAGGCCAAGCTCTGATGTGTAATAAGAAACAACAATGTAATATCTTCTTTGAAGAATATTTTTATTCAAGCTCATTTTTTCAACATAGCTAATTATGTCTGCGCCATAGTCAACCATTACTCTTTTCTTTCTAACTTCGTAGTCAATTGCATCTCTTTCTTTTTGTGTAAGTTTTTCATTCTTTTTTCTTGTATACGCTTGTAGTTCGGCTTTATCATAATCTTCTTTGATTGTTATAAGTCTTTCTTTATACTTTTTGATTTCTTCCTCAAGATTTAGTGATCTTGATTGAACATACAATTGTATTGGATATTTAAGCGTATTTAAAAAGTTTGAGAAACCTTCTTCTACAGCAAGCATTTCTGTTTCTGACATTAGGTCGTAGTTAATACCTTGGCATTTAATAACCATTACATATTTGTCGCCATTGTCTTGAACTATCATGTCATCTTCGATTTTATCAAATTCCATAAATTTGTTTAAATCTTCTTTTGGAAAGGCATTTGCCGCCTTTTGTGCTCCTTCTTTTTCACTATTATCTTCAAGTTTTTTAGATACGCCCTTGCCACTTTTATATATTAACATTGCAATAGCACCAACAATAAGACCAAGTAACGCTATGGCAACATTAATAAACATGTCCAAATTATTCACTATATCTCCTCCTTTTCTTTAGTTATAATTTATTTTTTGTTTTTAATCATGTCTGCATCATAGACATAATATTTTCTTGTTTTTCTAAATTTAATGTAATTTTTTATTATATCTTTTATATACTCGCCACCTGTCTTTCTAAGTAAATCAAAAGCTCTAGATTGTGGCATTTTCATTTGACCAATAACCCAGCCACAAATCATGCATACAGCAAGTAATATGTAGCCAACAACTGGTGCTCCAGCCATTTTAAATAATTCTTCAAATAATATTCCTGGCACTGCTCCTATTAAAATGCCGAAAAAGCCCTTAGGAGTAAATATTAGTAATATTCTAGCCTCGCCATCAACCTCTCTAGGAATTAAATGTGTTCCCATGATAACACCCCCACTCATTTGTAGTTATAGTACATCCAATGATATTATAACATATAGTGCAAATTTTTTGTAGGAAAATGCGAAAAAAAGTAGCTTTTTTAACAAAAAAATAATAATTTCGTAACATAACTGTAACAGTAAAAAAACAGAGTCAAAGATGTTCTTAAAAGTGAACAATTTTGACTCTGTTTTTTTACTTTATTTTTTTATTTCATCTTCATAAATTTTCCAATGTTGACCACAATTTTGGCAAGAGACATCGACCCACTTTCTACCATTATCTTCGCCTCTTATGCCTCCTCTTGTTACATGTTTGCCACCGCCATTAGATGGACAAGTGCCAGTAATATCTTCTACATCTTCTGATGTAATAGGAGTACCTCCAGAATCTATAGGAAAATGTTCACCAGCTTCTTTGCCTACATCTATTACTTCATCTGCCGAGTTATTGCCAGAAATTTTGGCAACCGTTGAAGCTATAGTAAAACAAAAAACAACTAGACCAATGCCAAGCAGATATTTGGGCGCCATGCCTTTTAATCTTGCTTTTTCATCTGCTGGTGCTATAACATACTTAATACCTATGTATATTGCAAAGCCAATGGCTAGGGCATATGCAAACCATGTTAGCACACTTAGTATTGAGTTTAATATATTTCCAATCGCATCTTGTTCAGTAGCATACACTAAACTGTAGCTTGTTAATGTTAAAATTGACACAAGCAAGCAAATTTTAATAGATTTTTTACTCATAACCATCACCTCACATAATCTTAAATATATTATACTACAAGATTACATAATTTACTATGATATATTTTTCTCTACAAATGTTTTTATCCAGCCCATAACAGTAGATGCCGCAAACACAACAATCGCACCAATTAGATAGTTAATTGAAGCTCTTTTTAAATTTGCTTTTTCATCTGCTGCTGACATAACATACTTGATACCAATATAAATAAGCATACCTATTGCGACCGCATAACCAATCCATTGCACCATGCCCAAAATATCTGGTACAATGCTTTCAATCTTTGGATCAGGCATACTCATAGATGGGTTTAAATCTGGTGGCAATGCATATGCAATGCTACTACATACAAGAGAAAGTGTCATTAGCAAAGAAATTATCTTTTTCATAAAATCCTCCTCCTTTATTGAACTAAGCTTAAGTTCAGTTACTCCACTTACAGTGATTTTTGCTATTTGTTATATTTTATATAAGTTAATTTAGGTTCTAATATTATCGCCGTTTAAAAATAAAACTCCTACACAATGTATAGGAGTTTTATCAAAATATAGTAAAAACTATGAAGTAACGTTTTGGCTTACAAAAGTCTTAACCCAACCTACTATTGTTGATGCAGCAAATATTATAATAGCACCAATTAGGTAGTTAATTAAGCCTTTCTTCAAGTCTGCTTTTTCATTTGCAGCTGACATAACGTATTTAATACCTATGTATATAAGCATACCAATTGCCATAGCATAACCAATCCATTGGACTAGACCTAGAATTTTTCCTACAGTTTCTGTTGGAAGTCCGCTTGCAGAACCAATCGAAATATCATTTGCAAAAACTCCACTTGCCATTGTTGCCATCATTGCTAACGTTAACATTATACTTATGAATCTTTTCATCTATTTTCACCTCTCTTCATTTTTCAGATTATATACAAATAATATTGAAATCTTTAATAATCTAGTGGGCCACTAGGCACCTGATTTACAAATAGCTCTATTATAGCTCCACCAATTGTTGCGGCACCAAAACAAACTATTGTGCCAATTATCCATGGTAGCACTGCTTGTTTTGCCATGCTTTTTTCCATTGCTGTAGATGTAAGATAAAGTATACCTATATGTATTACCTTGCCTATGCAGACTGCTGTACCTATTAGCAATAGTATTTTGGTTATGTTTTGAAGTGTAGTTTCTACCTCTTCGGGCACCATTACATCATCTGCAAAAACAATACTACTAGTAAAAGATAAGATAAGAAGCGCATTAAATATTATATTTATTAACTTTTCGACTTTTTTCATATTTAATCGCCTCACTTTCTAACATTCTACTATCACAATTATAATATAATTTTTTAAATTTTTCAATAAATTTTCACAAATTATAGCGACTTATGCATCAAAAAGTTGCTATTTGATCCCAATTTATGACAATTGGCGAATTATAATGTCTAGATTTGGCATATTGTGGTGCACCAAAAATGATAATTATGTGTTTTTGCCAATTTTATACTTTTTTACTTTCGTGATATTCTTTTTCGATATTTACATTCCATATGTTCGACTTATCGCTTATTCCACTTTTTATGTTTTTCACAGCCTCTTTTGCTGTTTGCATTGAATGGTCCATGTTGTTATATCTATGTTGTCCATTTCTGCCTATGCAATATAAGTTACTATAGCCATCAAGGTATTCTCTTAGTTTATCTATTTGGCCGTATGTGTCAAAATAAGCAGGATATGCCTTCTTCACTTTTTCTACATGATAATCTTCTACATCTTCTTTGTCTATTAAGTTTATTTTTAATAATTCATTTACTGTAAAATTTTTAAATTCTTCTTCTGTCATTTGCCATATATCATCTGCTTCTTTGCAAACATACTCTAGTCCTATCCATATATTTTTTTCGGGATCTTGTACTAAATATGGAGACCAATTATTAAATATTTGTATTCTACACATTCTGACTTCTGGCTCTTGCATATATATCCAGCAATCAGGCACTATGTCTCCAAGTGTTTTTATGTTGGTTGTGTTTTTTAAATTCATTTTCTTTAAAAGTAATCCTATTGTTATAAAATCTCTATATGGCAATCCATTTGCAATTTCGCATATTTCTTTTGGCACATTTTCTTCTATGCCGTTTACTAAATCTTTTAATGGCATTGTTGAGATTACTATATCCGCATCTAATTCTTTTTCTGTGTCTGCTTCTAAGTATTTTACTTTAGTTATTTTAGAATCTTCTGTAGTAAATTTTGTTACTTTGCAATTTTTTAATAGCACTGCGCCTAGTTCACAATCTCTATAGGCGAGCTTCTCCCAAAGTTCACCGTGGTCCATACTTAGGATACCAAAATTCTTCTATTAGCGATGTTTCTACTGCTTTTTGGTTCTTTGGCTTTAATGAATTTTTTACAACTGCCATTATAGAAACACCTTTTACTCTTTGTGCTCCCCAATCTGGTGATATTTCTTTTGGATTTCTGCCCCATAGTTTTTCGGTATACTTTTCAAAAAACATTTGATATAGATATTTGCCAAATCTATTTATGTAAAAATCCTCAAGTGAATTTTCTTTTCTTTTATAAAATATTGTTTTCATATAGCTAAAACCTGATTTCAATGTTCTTTTTAAGCCCATATTTTTAAAGGTTTGCGCTTTTAAAGAGATAGGATAATCAAAAAAGTTTTTTAAATAATATATTCTTGAGACTCTATTTCTTATTAGCATAACATTATCTTCTTTTTCTGGGTCAGGTCCACCTAATTCTAGCTTCTTTTCTCTGTTTAAGATTTTATCATCTTTAGACATTGCGCCTTGAAGTGGCATAAGCTCCTTCCAAAAGTTCATTATTTCATCATTTTTTGAAAAGAATCTGTGTCCTCCTATATCCATTTTATTATTTTTATATGTCACAGTTTTAGAGATTCCACCTATATCATTTGTTTCTTCTAGAATTGTTACATCATACTCTTCAGCACTATCTTTTAAAAGCTCATAGGCTGCTGTAAGACCCGCAGGGCCTGCTCCTATTATTACTACTTTCTTTTTCATAGCTGTTAAATCCCCCTTTTAGGATATGGTTGTGTTTACTATTTTTTATGGAGCACACTGTGCTCCGCTACATTTTTTGTGCCAATGTTTATTTTGATGTTGATTTTTATTTTTTATGGAGCACGCCTAAGCTCCTCGACATTTTATGTGGTGCATTTTATGCCTTTTTCATAAATTAGTATACACTCCCAATATATTATGGTCTTACATTTTAACTAAATTGTACTCTATGCCGCAACTTTCTAAGGCTTTTTTCTCTCTTTCACTACAACTTAATATTATTATTTGTCTATCTTTACTTTCTTTTTGTAATTCTTTTAATATATTGTCTAATCTTTCATCATCATAAAAAGCAAAAGATTCATCTAGTATAATTGGCAAGTCTGCAACTTCTTTTGCAATTGCCATTCTAAAACCTAAGTACGCTTGATCTATTGTTCCTATGCTTAATTTGTCTAATGTAACAATATCCCCTAAATAATTTTGAACTAATATTCCATCGTTTTCGTTATAAATTACATTTTGATATTTGTTATTTGTAGATTTTTTTATGCTTTCTTTTATTTCGTTTTCCAATTTTGGAGTAACTTCTTCTTTTAATTCTTCATATGCCTCATCTAGCTTTGATGTTGCAAGTTTTATGCTATATTCTAGTTTTCTGATTTCTTCTTCTCTTTCGTATAGTTCTTCTAGTCTCTCTTCTAGTTCATTTAACCTATCTAAATTTTCTTTTAAATTATCTGATTCAATTTTTAATTTATGTTTTTCTAATATTAAATCATCCTTTTTCTTTTTTAAGCCATCTGCCAACTGGCTTAGCTCATTTATTCTTCTTGTTATTAAGCTTTCTTTTACGCCATCTTTTTTTGATAGTTCAAGTTCTCTGTCTTCTTTCTTTTTAAAGTCTTCTCTAATTGCATCAAAATTAGGTACTGTCCCCATTTTTACATCCATTGATAATACTTTTGATGCAATAATCGTAGCTATTACTCCAAGCACAAAAGTAATTGCAAGTGGGATATACAATCCTAATAACGCAAGCACAACCATTATTATTCCAACAAGTACAACTATTAAAGTTATAAGATCTCTTTTAGTCTTCTTTTTTATTTCTATTCTTTTTTGATATTCTTTTTCTGCAATTTTTACCGCTATCTCATAATCATTTTCTCTTTCTTTTAATAGCGTTTGATATCTGCTTTTTATCTCTAAAACTTTAGTTATTTTTTCTAAATCACTTTCTACATTTTCTAATTTTGTGCTTAGTTTTGTATCCTCTTCAGATATATTTATCTGCTTTTCTCTATTTTTTATTAGTTCTTGCTTTTTATCTTCTAACAAATTTATCTCTCGCATTGTTACATTTAATGGTTTATTTTGCGTTCTTTCGGTTCCGACTTCATCTAATAATCTTTTTTGTAATTTTTGCTTTGCTTTATCATAAGATATTGATTCATCACCACTTTGTATCATGTTTGTTAGCTTCTGCATAACACTTTTTCTGCCATCTTCATCTACCGTAACACCAGTTTGTGAAACAAATATTGAATTCAAAAATGTATCTTCATCTATCTTAAGTTGCTCTAAACCAATTTCCACTCCACGCATTTTATCTTTATTAAATAACGCAGTTATTTCACTGCCCTCTTTATTAAAAACTTTGCAATTATTTTTATTAAACTCTCTTATTGCTGTGTATGTTTGTCCATCTATTTCATAGTCTATTTTTCCACTAAATTCGGTTTCACCCCACGGTTTAAATCTTTCTAGCTCTGAAAACGCATTTCCATTTTTGTTTCTATTAACGCCGTAAAACATCGCTTTTATAAAATTAGCTAGCGTTGATTTACCTGATTCATTATTTCCACATATTAGATTTATACCATTTTCTAAGTTTATTTCTTTATCCTTTAGTTTTCCAAAACCATTGATTTTAATATGGTTTATCTTCATTTGTTCCTCCTTTTATAAAACTTTATCTCATTTTAAATTTTGTACAATATATTAAAACGTAGTTTCTAATTTTTTATTTGCAGTTTTTTCGTAGCGGAGCACAGTGTGCTCCATTACTAATCATAATATTTGTCTAAATCCCATTTTAGCATATTTTCATCTATGTATTTCCATATTTTCAAATAATCTTCTTCACTTCGTATTATGTGATCATAATATGATTTTTGCCATATAGACTCATTTATTTGTTTTGTAATTCGTTCCTTATATTGTTTAATTACTCTTGAAACTGATATTGGTGTCTCTTTTTGAGTTACCAATATCATGTGTATATGATTTGGCATAACTACATATTTTTCTAATTTTATTGATTTATAAATATCATTTATTTTCTCTATACAATCAATTGCAATTTTACCAATGTCACTATATTGCATTATTTCATCTGCAATTTTGCCAAAATAGTGAACTTTTTCTTTTGTGCATATTGTAATAAAGTAATATCCATTTTGCGTATAATCATAATTTTTCAATCTTGGATTTTTTCTTTCAAAATATTTATTATTCAATATATTCCTCTTTCTTTATGGAGCACGCTGTGCTTAAACTACATTTTTTGTGCCAATGTTTATTTTAGTGCTGATTTTTATTTGGTTATGGAGCACGCTGTGCTCCGCTACATTTTTTGTGCCAATGTTTATTTTAGTGCTGATTTTTATTTGCTTATGGAGCACACTGTGCTTAAGCTACATTTTTTGTGCCAATGTTTATTTTAGTGCTGATTTTTATTTGGTTATGGAGCACACTGTGCTTAAGCTACATTTTTTGTACCAATGTTTATTTGAGTGCTGATTTTTATTTGGTTATGGAGCACACTGTGCTCCGCTACATTTTTTGTGCCAATGTTTATTTTAGTGCTGATTTTATATTAGTTAATTTCGCCTCTTTATAAAACTTTATACGTCATTTCTATTGCTTTTAGTATTTCTTCTTTTCTGCTAGGGTTTTCGTTTATTTCTTCTAACATCTTTTTGGTAAAGAAGCCTTTTAGGTTCTTTTCTTTTGCAATGCTTTCTAAATCGTATGACACATGTGTCATGTCTCTTATTTCACATATATTTTTTTCTGTTCCTAACAGGATTTCTTTTATTTTGTCGGTGTCTACATTTCTTTCACCAACAAGTTTTATTCTATATATGTTATCGTTTAGCTCTACATGATTTAATATTTCTTCTGGTGATTTAAAGTTTGATATGTCAACTTCTAGTATTTCAAAATGCCTATATTCCATGTTTTTAAATTCATATGTTATGTTGTTTTTTTCTAAGTTTCCGTATTACGATTCCATGCTCTCCAAGCTCATCAAAGCCTATTGATGTAAGACTTCCTGGATATATTATTGAGCTTTCATCCACCTTTTTTTCGTGGATATGTCCGCATTGCAACATAGTCAAATTTCTTCAAAGTTTTTTCTTTTATATCTAAATACTTTTTACTTGCACCATTTAAAGTTCCATGCACTACAAGTACGTTTAATTTGCTTTCATCTTCTATTTCTATTTTTTCAATTTCATCTGTTTCAAATTCATAATTGGTAAAACCTATTCCATAAATATTTATGTTATCGTATGAAAACATGCCTACTTCACCGTTAAATATTGTTACATTTTGTGGCCATTCAAATGTTTGATATGGCGAGCTTTTAATGTATGGATCGTGATTCCCCGGCGCTATAAATATTTTTGTATTAGGTATCAGCTCAAAACTCGAGATTAAAAATTCTATTGTGTTTTTTTCTACGAATTTTTGCTCGAATAAGTCTCCTGATATAAATAAAAAATCTATATTTTCGTTTTTAGCTATGTTTATGACATCTCTAAAAACCTGTTTTTGCTCTGTTCTTCTTTTTTTTATCAAATCTCTGTTGTTTTTTAATGAAACAAGCGGTGTGTCTAAATGCAAATCCGCCATATGTATAAATTTCATAGTACCTCCATTTATTCTTTTGTATTTTATTTATAATAAAATGATAATACAAATATTTATATATCGCAAGCATGAATATCAAAATGGGGTTTATTTATAGTGTTGTTTAAAATAATGGAATAAAATGTCGAAATATCACGGAATAAAAACTCAAAATATCACGGGTTGAAAATCCAAAATATCACAAATTGATACTGATACAGCCAGATTAAAAAGACAATAATAAATTTCCTTATAATTCTCAAGAGGATGAGTATTAGTATAAATAATAAAAGACTAACTATTGATACTTTAAAAGTATTTTAGTTAGTCTTTTTATTTTGCTTAATATTTTTTAGTTGGTGCTCCAAACAATTCATCAAATTTTTTTTCTAACTCTGCTTGCAAGTCTATATCTTCTTTGGTTTGTTTTTTGGTTTCATTTACAACTTCAATATTTTCTTTTTTGTTATTTGACATTGATATGTCCTTGTCTATGGCTATGTCTATATCTTCTTTTTTCGATGGGCCAAATAGGTCGCTTAAGTCGCTTGAATTATTTATTTCATATGGATTTGTTATTCTATATTTTCCACGCTTTGGCTCTGCAATTCCTTTATGGCTCTCCTCCGATGTTCTTGCCATTTCTCTCATCGGATGCATTTTATAATACCAATATTTTTGTGCTTTTATTGGTTTCATCGCTTGTACGAATATTATACATTCATTTGTGTCCATTCTTCTAAGTTCATCTGGTGTCATAAGAGCTCTTGCCATAATTTGGTCTGAATAACTTCTTCCACTAAAGTGTGCATCTTTGTCTGTGCTCCTTGAAACATTGTCTCTTGTTATTGTTTTTTCTCCTAATTGCTTTGAGAATGTTTCAAGTGTTTTTTGTGCATTGCTTCCTAAGAATAGGTGTGTACTACAGTTAGCCATGATGTTTTCTGTTACTTTTTCATCATATATCGCAATTAACTGATCTATACTTTGTAAAATTATGCTTATGTTTATTCTATATGAACGACATGTACTTAATATTTGTTCAAATCTCGGTATTCTACCAATATTGGCGAACTCATCTAGTATTAAAAATAGTGGTGTTGGTAAGCTTCCGCCTTTTGAATCTGCATATTCATACAATCTATCTAACATTTGTGAAAAGAATATGTTCATTAAAAAGTTATATGTATCGTTTGTTGCTGGTGTTATAAAGTACAATACTGATTTTTTTTCAACTAAGTCTTTGAATTCTATTGTGTTTGTACTTGTCATAGCTGTTATTTCTTCTGAATCGAATGCATCTAATTTTGCAGCAAGTGAAACTAAGATGTTTGCAAATGTTTTGTCACTACCAAGTCTAATTGTTTCAAATGCTCTACGAGCTGGATTTTCAAACGGTAAATCCATGAAAAGATTTTTTAATTCTTCTCCATCATTTTCTCCACCAAGTCTTAAAAGTGCCAAACAGCTCGCAAAAGAATGCTCTTCTGGTGGTCTATTTAATAATATGTAATATATAACAGCTTTTAGTAATGCCTCTGATGTTTGATCCCAGAATGGATCACTACTCTTTTTTTCTCCGCCCTCTTTATTCGATACTATCTTTACAATTGTATCTACATCTAGCGTTCCTCTTATATGGGATAATGGATTGTATCCATCACTATATCTTGGATCTTGAAGATTTATTACGTGCACATCATATCCATTTTTCTTAAAAAAGCCTGCCGTTCTATCATAAAGCTCTCCCTTTGGATCTGTAAATACATATGAACCAAGCATTTGAAGAGCATTTGGAATAACGAATGATGCAGATTTACCGGCACCAGAACCACCTATTACTAGTATGTTACCATTTTTTCCTTCTGGTGGCTTTGGTATAACTGGCAAATATGTTTTCTGTGCCAATATCATACCCGCTTTTGAGCTTAAAACAGAATATTTCTCTTGGTCTGTACACCAATCTGCACTACCATGCTCTATTTTATCGTATTCTCCTTTGCCCGAGAATTTTAATATCATAATAATTGTGACCACTATCCAAATAACAACTAATACTTTCATAGTTTCAAAATAGCTTGCCGCCTTTTCTCCAAATGTTATTTTCCAGTTACCGAAATACATCTGGAAATGTTTCTGGAATTATATCTAAAATTCCTTTTCCAAAATACGCCCCACCTTCTAAGGCTCTTTCGAAGCCCGCTCTTATAAAAGCTGGAACGACAAAAAGGGCTATTATAAGCCCTATTACTCCCATTATTATTATAAGTGGTTTATTTTTCTTCCACCAATTGCTCATTCGTGGTTTCCTCCTTTGTGTGTACGTTTTACTCTCCTATTCCATTTTCTTGCATAAGCTCTGTTGGGTGAGCTAAATATCTAGCCTCCACAGTAGGTCCATTTTCTTTATCATTAGATCTTATTTTTACAGTTCCACCTACAGATGGTGTTTCGGTGAAACCATAATTTCCATATTTCATATACACCCCTCCTACCCCAAACTACTCAAATGTACAAATTGTGTAGTTAGTCTGAAATTCATCTGTGCCTTTCTTTTGAACTTCTAAAGCAATATATGATTTATCCGGCATAAGTTTAACTCTAGCTTTTACCATATTTGCCTCTTCATCGAAATACAAAACAGGCTTAACTTCATCTGCTATTTCAGGATCAACAATCGAAATAGGTCTTTTAAAATTAGGGGTATAATTAACATTTTGGTATTCCACATTATGTTCTGTTCTTAATGTCTTGTATGTAACATTTGCAGGTTCTTTTGATATAAGTAATTCGTCCTTTTTTAGAACTGCCATATTCATAAATGCTTTTTCTTTTCCGAGTGTCAATAGTAGTACATGATAATTTTCATCGTTACTACTATTAGTATTGCTTATGTAAAATGTCTTTTTAAAATTGTTGTTATCATCTTGCAATACATAATCTAGCTTTTGAATTGTAGAACATGTCGTGTTATCCTCAGGTTCATTTATTAAAAATGCCATTGTACTCATTTCACTAGAATCAACAATTGTAAATCTTCTTTCATCGGCTAATTCCATAATTATTCCTCCTCATTTGTGTAAACCTATTCCAAGTCTACAGATATTATATCATTAAATTATGTAAAATGCAATATCTATACGCCACGTGGGCTATACTTTGATACGTTTTTCAGCTCTTTAAAAAGCTTTTCTTCTTCTTCGGTTAGTATCTTTGGTATCATTATTTTTACTTCTAACAATAAATCCCCTCTACCACCTTGTCCATCTAGGTAGCCACTATTGGCTATTCTGAGTCTTTCACCAGATGTTACTCTTTCTGGCACTGTTACTAATATATTTGCATCAATATTTTGCACTTCAACTTTTGCTCCAAGTGCAGCCTCCCAAGGAGTTAGTAGCAAATCTTCAACAATGTCTGAGCCCTCTAATCTAAATTTTTCATGTGGCAACATGTTTACTTTTATATAGAGATCACCATTTTCTCCACCATTTTTTCCTGGCTTTCCTTGGTTTTGAAGTCTGATTTTTTCTCCTGCTCTAATGCCTCTAGGCACCTTTACAGATATTGTTTTTAAACCATTATTTATTGTTTTAAAGGCCAACTTTTTCTCGGCACCAAAAAATGCTTCTTCTAAGCTTATATCTATTTCAGATTCTAAATCTTCTCCTATTATTGGATAATCTTTTTTGTCTAAGTTTGTTTTTACACTTTTTTCTTCTTTTTTGCCAAATACCATATTGAACATTTCAGAAAATCCATTTTCTGAATTTATTTTGTTTTTGGTATTATCACTAGAGAAGCCCTCTCTAAATTTGTATGCAAAATATGTTCTGTCATATCTCTTTCTTGATGCGCTATCACCTAATACGTGATACGCCTCATTTACTTCTTTAAATTTTTCTGTTATACTTTCATTTCCGCCATTTATATCAGGATGATACATTTTTGCAAGATGCCTATAGGCAAGTTTAATTTCTTCATCTGATACCTTTTCATTTTTTAAGCCTAAAATTTTATAATAATTCTTGTACTTCAACTTTCTTCATTCCTTACATAAAACACTTTCAACTAGATTATATCATAATGTTTTTTCATGTAAAGTTAATTTTTTGCATTTCATTGCTGATTACAATATTTATTGTTACTATTCAGGCTTAATTTATGACAAGTACTAGCCAATAGTATTTTTATGGAGCACACTGTGCTCCGCTACATTTTTATAAAACACATTTAGACTTGATACCTGCTTTTATTTTTGAAGACTAAATAGTAACTATTTATTCAAAATGTTTTTTGCTCTTAATCAATAACTATTCTTCGTATCCACTATATATTATTATAGTTTTATTTAATTCTCCGATTGCAAGTCTATCTCCTTTTTCAACTGTAACATCTTCTTTATTTGATATTGCAAGAGAATGAAATCTCCAACCATCATCTGTTTTTGCTACTTTTGCTTTTATAAATCTGTATGTATCAAGATTTATCTTTTTGTTGTTCCACATGTATAAGTCTTGGTTTAAATCTAATGTTGTTCCATCACTTAACTCTATTTTCTTATTTGTTTTATCAAAGCTTTCGACTATTAAATCTCTTTTATAGCCTATTGATTCTTTTTTAAATACTTCATCTAATGTTATTTTTTTGCTGTCCTTTTCATCTACTACATATGTAACTATATCTCCACTTACAAAGTTTGAATATTCTTCTTTTCCTACATCAAATGCTGAAACTGCATTTCCTGTAACACTTAATGTTACTCTATATGTGTGTTTATCTTCACTTTCTCTTATTATTCTTTTTTCTTTTACTAATGCGATTTGATTTTCATATTTATTTGTTTCGCTTACTACATAAATTTTTCTAATTATCATGTCTTCATCGTATATTAAATTTATTTGGTATGAAAGCAAATCATTCATATCATCTAATTGTAATCTTTTTATCTCGCATTTTTCTATTTGTGTTTTTGAATTGTTTTTATATCTTAATATAACTTTATAAATCTCGGTATCGCTATTTAATAAGTATTCACCTATTAGTGGCTCTTCTATTTTTTTAAGCTTATAATCATATTTAACTGCTATGTCATTATCAAAAGTTGTATCTCTTGTTATGATTACACATTTCATATTGTCATCATCATCATATCCAACTCCTACTAAGTCGCCTATCATTAAGTTTTCTCTACCGCTTTCTGTAATTTTAACCTTTTTTATATTACCATCGCCAACTAAGACTTCTATAGTCTTCTTGCTTTCATCACTATTTTCTTTTATTTTTGTAACATATCCAATTTGATATCTATCATTTTCTCTTTGTGTTTTTCTAAATTCTATTTTGCAAATTTCCTCCGCAACATTTAAGTATATAGTTGCTTGTACTCCCTCATATTCTCTAAGTCCTTTTAGTGATATTGTTCCAAAGCCACTCGCATCTTTTTCATTATATCTATAATATACACCACTATTTGCTACTATATATTTTTCTTCATCTACCCAGATTTCGTTTTTATCATCTACTGCTGTTATTGTGCCTGTAAATGATTTAGCCTCTTTTATATATAATCCTCTTCCAAGGTTTGTTACAACTTCATCTTTGCTTAAGTTTTTCCAAGATGTGCTTTGGCTATTTCTTACTAACACACTACTTGTAGAATCAAATTCATCATCGTTTAATTTTATTTTTTGAATTTTTTCATCGCTATCTCCGCTTTCTTCTGTTACTGAAATAGAGTTTACGATTGATGAATTAGATGCATCTACATATACAGTTCTAAGTATTTCTCCATTTTCGTTCAATACAAGATACGCATAATTTGAATTACTTGAACTACCATATGATACTGTTTTTTTGCTTCTTGATAAATTGTAACCTTTTTCTTTTAAATAAAATGTTGGTCCACTAACCACTTTTGTGTTTTGATATTTTTCATCAAACGAAACACCTATAAGCTCATCTGTGCCATCTTCATATAATCCTGTAACGCTTCCGCCTAGCACATATAGCGGAACTTTTTCTTCTGTTGTGAACACTCCTTTTGATGTATAAATTGCAATCTTTCCATCTTTTCCGCCAAGTCCTGTTACTGTTTCTTTATTTAAAAAATTGTATTCTGTGAAATATGTTTCTAATGGTGTTTTCTCTGAATATGTATATGTAATACCAGAAGTCTCATTTTCTTTAATTTCAGACCATCTATTTGTAACTAGTGCATTCCAAACGAACATTGCAACATCACCACGAATAGCTGGTTTGCTATAATCAAACTCACCTACAGTATCATTTAATTCAATGTTTCTCATTTTGATTATATAATTTTTATACCACTCACCATTTGTTTCTTGTTTGATGTTTGTATAACCTAGATTTCTAAGTAGTATTACAATTAGTTCTGCATATGTCACATCTTGATTTGGCCTAAAAGTCCCATCTTCGTATCCATTTACTAATTCTAAATCTCTTGCGATCATTACATATGGAGCAAACCAATCATCTTTTTTAACATCTGAAAATACATTTTTATATTCAACAGAAGAGGCATAATTTTCTATACCTTTCATTTTTACAACTATTTTGGCAAGTTCAGCTCTTGTCACCTTTTTGTTTGGCGCATATGTGGTATTAGTCATTCCATTTACAATCTCAAGTGCCGCCATTCTTTCAACAACGCCCTCGTATTTTGTACCTCTTGTGTCGTAAAATGTGTTAGCCGCATAAACATTTGATGCAAATAAACACATAATTGTTATTAAACAAATATATAAAAACTTTTTCATTTGTACTCCTCCTTAAATTTCTGGTTGTGTTTTTTGTTTTCTATGGAGCACACTGTGCTCCGCTACATTTCTTGCGTTTCATTGTTGATTACAAAATTTATTTGAAACAATTTTATCTATAGAATGCCATACTCAAGTTATTTTTCACTGTTAATTTCTACAATCTCTATTTGATTTTTATATTTTATTTGATCGTTCATAGTTATCTTATATGTAACTATTATTTTCAAAGGATTTTCTTCTATTTGTATTTCTTCACCAATTGTTGTCATTTTTATTTTACCATACGGCGTTTCATAATTTAAGTTTTTTTCTTCATTTTGCTTTATTAAAATATCATTTTTTTCTCTCAAGATTTCTAATGTGCATTCTTTTTTATCTATGACTATTTTTTGATTGTTTAGTTCAATGATGATTTTTTCTTCTAGTCTATTTACTTCTATATTTTCATGAAGTGCCTCTTGAATTTCTTCGTGTTCATCATATATTTGTTTTGTTTTTAGTTTTACATTCATATATTTTTCCTCTTTTTTACTTGGCTGTGTTCACTAATTATAGTCTCTTTCCAATTTTATTTTAGTATACTACTATAATTTGTTTTTATGGAGCACACTGTGCTTAAGCTACATTTTTGTAGCTATTTTATATTTTTTCACAAATCAATTTAAACCGCCTTTTGTTTTTTCAACAATATTTTACCATAAGCCAAATTTATTTAAAATAAAAAGTGATGAATTTGTTGTAATTCATCACTTTTTTATCTCCAAAAAGATTTATCTTAATGGATATCCGAGGTCATCACGAAGTGTAGCAATTGCTGCAATGTCGTGACTGTTGTCAAAAATGCGTTCAACATCACTTGTCGAAAGATTTATAAATTGCGAGATTGTGTTTACACCTTTTTGCTGAAGTTTGCGATATTCGTATACGCCTATGTTGAGCATTGCTATATCGCTATCTTTGGTTAACTTCTGCGAAGCAAGAGCATTTTTTCTGTTGCTCTTTGTGTACATTTGGCGAATCTCGTTTACAGCAAGTGCGTTTAGCATTTCTACATACTCTTCAGAAACTTTCATAATTTTTGCCGTTTCTGCAAGGCTCTTTGGCTTTCCGTCATAGATGCCATATCTAATGCTGAGTCCCTGTCTTTCACGCGGTGTGAGCTTTTCAACAAAAGTGACAAGGTGTTTTTCTGTCATAGTGCTCGTTGTAGCTCCTCTGGTAACTGCGTTTAAAAGCGCTGTCATGTTTTCTTTCATGTTATATCCTCTTTATTTATATATAAAATATTGTTCAAAATATATATTTTAGCACACTTTACGTAAGATTGCAATACTTTTTATTATTTTTTATTATTTTTTGATATTGGTTGCCTAGTCATTGCTGTTCAGCCTTAAACCGAGCAAACAATAAACAGTAATATTTTTATTATATAGATACTTTCTATTTTTGAAGGTTGAATAGTAACCAGTATGGCTAATTTGGATTTTTCAATCCTCCCCCAAAGTTAGAGACTATTTCTGAATTATATGTGTAATTGTTTTTGTTCTTTTCTTCATTTTCTTCTTCTGCTATTTTTATTAGTTTATCTATTAGTTCACTATATTTCATTCCATCATGAGCCCACAAATAAAATGCAAATGAACCTGGTATTGTATTTATTTCGTTTATATATACTTTGCCATCACTATTGTCTATTAAAAAGTCAACCCTTGCTACGCCTTTAGAATTCAAGCTTTTAAAGGCTTTTATTGTTAGATCTTTTACCTCATTATTTTGCTGTGGAGTAATTTCAGCTGGAACTTTTCTAGACATTGATGCCATGCTATTTTTTGTTTCTTCGCCAGTTTTGCCATTTTTTGAGCCTGACATATATTTTTCATCAAATGTTAAAAAGTCTTTCCAAGAAACTGGCTGTTCTGTTGTTGAAGCCATTACATCATCTGCTCTTCCAAGAGCCGAGCAATTCACTTCTTTTAAGTCTTCTAAACCTTTTTCTACTATTACTCTTTCATCAAAGCTAACTGCTACATCTATTCCATTTTTTAGTTCTTCTCTATTTCTTGCCTTGTTTATTCCTATACTAGAGCCTAGATTTGATGGCTTTATAAACATTGGATATGATAGTTTTTCTTCTATTCTATCTAGCATTTTTTCACTATCTTTTTCCCATTCTTCTCTCAAGAAATATACATATGGAAGTACTGGTAAGCCGTGCGCTTCAAATACTTTTTTCATAAGTATTTTATCCATTCCGACGCTTGCGCCTAATATACCTGATGATGTATATGGAATATTTGCAAGTTCTAATAATCCTTGAATACTTCCATCTTCGCCATTCATTCCATGCATTGCTGGAATAACGCAATCCAACTCAATAAAGTTTTCTTTTACGAATAACAATTTAGTATTCATTACTATTCCTTTTTTGTTTGGTGGAATGTAACCTTTGCATATACCTGCTTTATAGCTTTCAAACTCTTTGTATATTTTTGCATCTAATAATTTGCTATCTACATACCATTCGCCATCTGTGTGTATGTAGATAGGATATATTTCATATTTTGATCTATCCATATTTTCGATTAACTGCAAACCTGTAACAATTGAAACATCATGTTCGCATGTTACCCCTCCAAAAATAACGCCTATTTTTTTCATACTATTCCTCCTCAATCTTCATTATAGTTATCTGGCAAGTCGTTTTCAAATAATACTACATCTCCACTTTTTGATATTTCTTGTAGCTTTTTAGTTGCCTCATTTAAATCTTTTACAACAAAAATATTAGTATCTTTAAAGCCGTTCTCTGCCAAGCCTTCTTTTATTGCTTTACTTCTCTTGTATCCCTCTAATATTGCAATATCAACACTCTTAGCCATTTGTTTTCCAAATTCTTTGTTATATTTGTATTCATCTTTTCCGAAGTTCAACCATGCCCGGTGTGATAATTATTTTTCTTCCATCAAAACTTTTTATAACATCGAGAGCCATTTTGCTTCCTACGGGATTTGAATTAAATGCATCATCTATAACTGTAATTCCATTAGCACCATCTATCATTTGAAGTCTGTGCTCTATTGGTTTTATTTTTTTCACTCCATTTGCAATTTGTTCATTTGTAAGTCCAAGTCTCACTGCAATTGCTATCGCTCCAAGTATATTTTGTACATTATGTTCTCCTAAAAGCTTAGATACGCAATGTATTTCGCCCTGCTTTGTGACAGCTATAAACTCTGTTCCATTTTTAGTTGTTTTTATATTTTTTGCATAAACATCTGCATGCTTATCATTTATTCCATAAATATATTTTTCTCTTTTTTCCTTATTATATAGTTTTAGGCAATGTGAATCATCATTTGGTAAAAATACAACACCATCTGTTGGCAAGGAATCTAATAACTCTACCTTTGCTTTTACTATGTTATCTATATTTTTAAAAGTCTCTAGATGTTGCGGTCCTATTGATGTTATTAAACCTATTTGTGGTCTTACAAAATCGCATATTTCTCTAATGTCATATCTATGTCTTGCACCCATTTCTGATATTAAAACTTGATGTTCTGGTTTTAGCATTTTTCTAATAACTTTTACATTTCCCATTGTTGTGTTATAACTTTCTGGGCTCGCAAGCACATTATACTTTTCGCTTAAAATTGTTTGTAAAATAAACTTTGTACTTGTTTTTCCGTAACTTCCTGTTATGCCTATTTTTATTAGCTTTCTATATGATTTTTTCATTAGTTTAAATCTCGCACTATTTATGTAAGAATCATCTATTATTTTTTCTGTTGTGTATGCCAAAAAGTTAGATATAATCATATTCACTGGTGCTAAAAATATAAATATGCTATACCAAACTATCCTTAGCATATAGTATAACACCATGCTTTGCGCTTCTATTGTAGATATAATACATACTTCTAATATTATTATCGTAATAAAGCTCCAAAACATAAGTCTCTTGGCTCTTCCTGTATAAACTAACGGTTTTTTAGCGTTTTTAATTTCTTGTTTTTCTCTTTTTGATTTTACTATATTGCAAACTGCAAAAACTATAAATAGCATTATCCATTCTGTGATAAGTGTATATGCAATTCCCATTCTGCCCATTTTCGAAAGAAATACTGCATTTATGATAGTTACTACAACATAGTATCCTAAGACACCTAAGACCTGCCTAATTCCACATTTAAAAGCAAGTTTTGGATTTTTTGAAAGCCATCTCATATAATCGCTATTTCTATATCCCTCAAGTTGCATGTAATGCAGTGTTCTTGGAACATTCATCATGTATACAACCATTGGTCCCCAATATAAAACTATAGCAACCAAGCTCTTTAATATGCTTATTATATTTTCCAATATTTATACCTCCTGTTAACTCAAAAAATTATTCACGATAATGTTAAATTCTTTTGCATTGTCTATATAAGAAAAATGACCCGCGTTTTTTAATACCACTAATCCAGCATCTTTTATTTCTTTCTCCATTATGCGCGCCATATAAAGCGGAGTATCTGTATCATTTTCGCCCCACATTAAAAGCACTGGATTTTCTATATCTTTTAAGTTTTTAGTCAAATCTAAATTTATTACATTAACAAATGTTTTTCGCATAACATCAGATTTTAATGCTAGATAATCGCTTGAAGAATGTTTTTTTCTATACTCATTTAATTTATCTTCTAACTTATCCTTTGGAGCAAAGATTTTTAAACATGCCTTTCCACATTTAAACACTATCTTTTTAAATCTCTTTTTCAAGGTTTGTTTAGGTTTTACACCTGCCGCATCAACTAAAACAATTTTATCAAATAAATCTTTATATTTTGATGCCAAATATATTGTAACTCTACCACCAAATGAATGAGCAATAACATGAGGTTTTGAAATGCTTAATTTTTGCATAAAGCTTTTTACCATCTCAGAATATTCTGGCACTCCCCAAGGAACTTTTGGCTCGTCACTGCCGTTGCCTTGCATAGGAAAATCTAAAACATAAACTTTAAAATTGTTTTTAAAAAATTGCCATATCGGCGCCATGGAATTGATGCACGCACCCCAACCATGAAGAAGTAGTAACGGCTTTCCATCTCCAAAAATTTCGTAATTTATATTTGTGCCATCTATATTTATAATCATATTACCTCCATGTTACTATAAGTATGTGTGGTGATTGTCACTTATGAATTTTCATCATCTATTTTAAATTTGTTTTGTTCAATTATTTCTTCTAAATTCTTTTTTAATTCTTTTATATCATAAGTAATTATGTCCCATATAAAATTCAACTTTATTCCCTCATAATCATGAACTATTTTATTTCTCAAATTTTTTATAACAACCCATTCAACATTATTATATTCCTTCATTGTTTCTGTACTTATGTTTTTTACTAGCTCTCCTATTTGACTAATTGCAAAAATTGTTGCATCAATTTTTTTCATTATTTGAAAACGAGTTAAAATCACACCCATTAGTATGTCTTATTGCTTTGTCAATATATTCAAGCATTTTCTTTATTGACATATATTCTTTATTTTTCATAAACCACAACTCCTGTTCTTTTTATCTCTTCATCTATTTTTGATTTTTCAATTATCTCATTTTTTTCAAATGCATCCACATCTTTTTGCAATTTTTCTTGAATTCTGCATATTAGCTTTAGAAGTGCAAATCCTTTCAATTTAGAATCAGTATCAATAACCAAATCAATATCACTATGTTTGGTTGCTTGTGACTTAGCATAAGAACCAAAAAGTATCACTCTATACACTGGTTCTTCATGTAATATTTCGCCTAACATCTCTTTTATCTCTTCGATAGTATATATTTTTTCACTCATCTTCATCTCTCCTTGCAATTAGTATACCATATATCTTATAAAAAAAGAACAGTGAAACATGTATAATATTCACTGTCCATTTAATTTATTTAGTCTATTTCGATTTCTCTTTTTTTAGCTCCTGCGTCTGTTTCAAGATACTCATCATAAGTCATTCTTCTATCTATTAGGCCATTTGGTGTTATTTCAATTATTCTGTTAGCAATTGTTTGAACAAATTGATGGTCATGCGATGTAAATAAAATTACGCCTTTGTAATTTATAAGACCATTATTTAATGCTGTAATTGACTCTAGGTCTAAATGGTTTGTTGGCTCATCAAATATCAAAATGTTAGCTCCTGAAAGCATCATTTTTGCAAGCATGCAACGAACTTTTTCTCCACCAGAAAGCACATTAACTTTTTTAAGCGCTTCTTCTCCCGAGAATAACATTCTTCCTAAAAATCCTCTAACAAAAGTTTCTTCTTTGATTTTTGAATATTGCATAAGCCATTCAACAATTGTCATGTCTTTGTTAAACTCTGATGTATTATCTTTAGGAAAATATGCAACTGAAGTAGTTATGCCAAATTTAAACTCTCCGCTTTCTTGAATGCTGTTGTCAGTTAATATTTCAAACAACTCTGTTTTAGCAAGTCCCATAGGACCAACAAAAGCAATCTTATCTCCGTTTTGCACATTTATTGAAATATTGTTTAAAAGTTTCTTTCCATTTAATGATTTTGTTAAATTCTCAACAAATAAAATTTCTTTTCCTGGTTCTCTGTCCATTTCAAAATTGATATATGGGTACTTTCTATTAGATGGCTTAATCTCATCTAATTCGATTTTTTCAAGTAATTTCTTACGAGATGTTGCTTGTTTAGATTTTGAAGCATTTGCACTAAATCTTCTAATGAATTCTTGTAATTCGGCAATCTTCTCTTCTTTCTTTTTATTAGCATCTTTCATTTGCTTTAAAGCAAGTTGGCTAGATTCATACCAGAAGTCATAATTACCTGTGTACACTTTAATCTTACCAAAGTCTATATCGGCAATGTGAGTACAAACTGTATTTAAAAAGTGTCTATCGTGTGATACAACGATAACTGTGTTTTCAAAATTTATCAAAAATTCTTCAAGCCATTCTATTGCTTCGATATCTAAATAGTTTGTAGGCTCGTCTAAAAGCAAAACATCTGGATTTCCGAATAAAGCTTGTGCAAGAAGCACTTTAACCTTTTGAGCTTCTGTAAGCTCTTTCATATATTTATCGTGGAACTCTGTTTCAAGTCCAAGACCATTTAAAAGCATTGCGGCATCTGATTCAGCATTCCAGCCATCCATCTCAGCAAACTTTGCCTCTAATTCACCGGCTTTAACACCATCAGCCTCTGAGAAATCAGGTTTTGCATATAACGCATCTTTTTCTTGCATTATCTTAAAAAGCTCTGTGTTTCCCATTATAACAGTCTTTAAGACTTGTTCTTCTTCAAACTCGTGGTGATTTTGTTTTAAAACAGAAAGTCTTTCACCTGGATTCATAGAAATATCACCTTGTGATGGCTCAAGCTCACCAGACAAAATTCTTAAAAATGTAGTTTTACCTGCTCCATTTGCACCAATCAAACCATAACAATTTCCTGGTGTAAAAGCTATATTAACATTCTCAAAAAGTGTACGCTTACCAAAGCGAAGCGTAACTCCATTAGCACTAATCATTTATATAATCTCTCCTATTCTTTTAATCAAACTAGGTACATTTTAACAAATTTATCCTATTTGGTCAAGGTTTTGGCTAAAACTACAAAACTCCTCAAATAAATAACCTACTTTATCTCCTCTATTTCTGCAAAGACAATATTTATTACCTTTTCTAATAAATCTCTCGGTAACTCTTCCACTTCTTGAAATGTCCTGCTATTTAAATCTAGAGATTTTATATGTTCACAAAGGATTACGCCTGTTGTTTTAGTTCTCTCATCTAATGATATATGTAATGGAAAATGTTTATCCGTATTTGTTATTGGGCAAACTATAGATAATTTCGTTTTTTCATTGAATATATCATTGCTTATTACGACCGCCGGCCTATATCCTGCTTGTTCGTGCCCTGATTGTGGATTGAAATTTATTTTTATAATTGTTCCTTGCTTTACCATACTTCTTTTCCCTCCGGCTTTCCCCAATCTATTTCTTCTGGTGTATATTCTTCTTCGTAATTTTCAAATAGTTCCATTATACTCTCCTTTTCTTTTTTGGCTTTTTCGATTATTAGTTTTCCGTCATATACTGTGATTGTAACTTTTTCATTTTCCGACCATTTTACGGCATCTAATAACATTTTAGGTATTCTCACCCCTTGACTATTTCCCCATTTTTGAATTGATGTAGTCATTTATATCCCCCCATTTGTATATACATAGTATATACTTACTATTCAAATAAGTCAATCTTATTATATGTTATTTTTTGAAATTCATCGTTTTATTTTTCTGATATTCTTTAAAATGGCTTAAAACAAAAAAGAACCCAAACTGTTAAACTTTTGTCTAACAATTTGAGTTCACATCAAAAAACTCGTCCGTTTTTCGATTTTAGACTCACATTCCAAGAATCGAATTTATTTTATCAATTCTTCTCTGTCTTTCTTCTTCGTCCTTGCCATAGATTTTCGAAATTATTTCTCCGTCATGTTCTACTACGACTATATCTCCCTCACAGAATTCGTCTTCATCCCAAGGAAATTTCTCGTAGTCTACATCAAGCATCCGTGTTTCACGTTCGCCGAATTCGCTTGTATTGCTGTCTTCAACGTCCATCATCTCAACCTCAAGCCTAACATAGTTGCGATCAAACTCTTCTATTGATGCGTAGCTTTTCATTTGTTTTTTGCCTCCTCTAATTCTGTGCCACTTAAATAATCGCCTGGATCCGTGCTAAATTTCACGTCATTTGCCGTTATCGTAGCAACGACAGTGCCATTTTCATCAGTCCGATAAACTTTTATTTTTCGCTCTTCTAATTTTTCCATTGTCGATTTTATTGGGTGCTCGTACTTGTTGCCAACCTTTGCAGAAATAAGTGCGTATAGAGGCGATACTGCATCAAGAAATTCATCGCTCGATGAAGTGTCACTTCCATGATGTCCAACCTTTAAGATTTCAGCGCCAAGTGCTTCCCCTGACTCTATGATGGCCTTTTCAACCTTTGTTTCTACGTCGCCAGTCATTATTACATCCATGTCTCCAAAAGTTACTTTTAAAACAATTGAATAATTGTTTAAGTTGCTTTCATCGGTTTCTATTGGACCAATAATTTTAAAGCTTGCATCACCAAGGTGGTACACTGCCCCAAGTTTAGCATACTCAAGTTCATAAGCGCCTTGCTTGATTTCTTGCATAAGCTTAACATACCAGTTGGTAGTAACCTTTCCTGCTTCAACTTCTGGCATGATGATTTTGCCAATCTCAAAATTGGTAATTACATCATACATTCCGCCCATGTGGTCATCGTGTGGGTGCGTACCAATTACATAGTCAAGTCTTTTTATGCCCTGTTCATTTAGGTATTTAACAACATCTTCGCCTGTTGACCGCGTTCCACAATCAACAAGCATTGTTTTGCCATTTTGAACAAGCAAAAAGCTATCGGCCTGCCCCACATCAATCATTGTGAGGGTTAGCTCTCCACTGGGGTTTGCCATTTCTGGCATTTGCGTTGTAGTTTCGGTGGTCCCGATAGTTTCATTGCTTTCATCACTTGGACCTAGGGTTATATCATAGATATTGATTCCTAGAAAGTACAAAACAATGAATGAAGCGATAACTATCCAAACCGCTATGCCTGTTTTCTTTTGGTTCTTGCCATTTGACATATACCATTCCTCCCAAATTTTCGAAAGTGAATTTTATTATAGCAAGTTTTACATAAAATTGCAAGCCTGACAGTTAGCCTGCTTAACTTTATGTTGACTTTTCTTTCCAGATGTACTATACTTATGAAGTCAATTGCTTATATGGCAATATTTTTTCAATTATAAAGGGAGTTGATTTAATGAAGAAAATTATTTTTACAGTTTGTATTTTAAGCATAATTTTATTAGCTGGTTGCAATTCTAATAACGAAATAAAAGATGTTAAAAACCCTAATAGTGGCGAAATTATTTCTTCTGGTGAAACAAAGACTTTTGAAGACAATCCTACATTACCAAACTCTGGAGAAGCCACTTCTTCTGGTGAAGATATTTCAAAAGATATTAAAAATTCAGAGTATTTGAATTTGTATGAAACACATTTAGATGATTTATTAGCAAGCAAAGATATCGATTTTGCTAATATGAAATCTGGTGATGTTAACACTATAGGAAAAATAAAATTAGATGATAAAGTTTTTACTCTACAAGTTTCAGGTGATTTCAATGATTTCTGTTCAAACTTATTTGTTGTAGATGAAAACGGTGTCGCAACTGATATTTCTTCTTATTGGATGAAGCCAAATAGATGTGAATTATCTATTTATAACGACAGCTATCTTGTATCAATATATGAAATAAACATTGAAGGTTACTATGTTCTTTCTTTATTTGATAAAAACATGAAAGAAGTATTTAGCAACAAAATATCTATTAGAGATGATAAATATGTTTATTCGCTTGAAAACAATAAAATTTTATTTTCTGCTCCTGAATATCTTTCAGATGAAGAAAAAGCTGCTCACAATTTAAGCGAACGTTTTGAAAATTATTGTAGAGGAGATTACGAGTTGTCTATAGAAAATGGCGAGGTTAAATCAACTCTTTTAAGCAAAGATTTTGATGACCTAGAGTTTCATTCATATGTACCTTAATGATATGTAAATCCTTAAATAACAAAATTTGAATATTTAAAAGGTCAAAAGCAAAAATGCTTTTGACCTTATTTTTATTCTACTGTTAAATCTCTTCTCTTTGGTAAGAAGTGTAGTTTGTATTCTGCCAAGAAATAGTCATCTGTCATTCCTGCAATGTAGTCTATCACTATTCTTTCTGGCGATGTTTCTCTTTTATATTTTGCACATTTGGTTTGAAGATAAACTTCGTTTATTCTGCCCGTTTTATTTTTTAAATCTTCTAACAAAGCTTCGTAAAGCATTTCAAACATGCATATGTATTTTTCTTCTTTATCTTCTTTTTTAGGATTAGCATATATGTTTTTATAATTAAAGTCTAGTAGTTTCTTTAATGCTGCGAATACTTCTTTTGTAAACTCTAAGTATGGCTTATTGAAGCTATGATATATCAAGTCTTCTACTAATGTGTCGATTATTTTTGAATTTTTATTTCCAAGTACTTTTGTTATCTCTTCTGGTATGTCTTCTCTTTTTATTAGTTTTACTGTAATTGCGTCTTCGATGTCTCTTCCGATATATGCAATTACATCTGAAATTCTCACTACACAGCCTTCTAGCGTCATTGGTTTCAAAGTTTTGTCAAATCCTTTTTCAAGCCATGTTCTTTTATATTCTTGCATGAATTCTTCTGGCGTTTTCTCATAATTCGGTTCATATTTTTTGCATAAGAATTCTCCGTTATGACAAAGTATGCCATCTAATACCTGAACGGTTATATTTAAACCATTTCCGCCATTTTCTATTTCGTTTAAAACTCTAACACTTTGTGCATTATGAAGAAATAATCCAAGGCCATGTTTTTCACTAATAATATTTAAACATTTCTCGCCCATATGGCCAAATGGTGCGTGACCCAAGTCATGACCTAATGCCACGGCCTCTATTAAGTCTTCATTTAGTTTAAGGCTTCTACCTATTGTTCTTGCGATTTTAGAAACAAATTGAACATGCAATCCTCTATGCGTAATCAAGTCGTTATTTATTAATGGAAAGACTTGCGTTTTATCCATGTAGCACGAGTATGCGCCAGAGTGCAATATACGGTCCGCATCTCTGAAGAATGTAGGTCTTACATTAAATTCATTTTTTCTTCTTTCTTTTTTAAATCTGTATGCTTCTTCTGTTTTGCAAGCATACGGCGAAAAATATTTTTCCATCTCAGCACTGTTTTTTAGTACGATTTCATCAATCTCCATAACACACCTCACTTTTTATAAAAATATTACAACCTTTCTACTATTTTAGTATAAAGCCTTTATGTCCCATACTGTTCCTTCTGCTGTATCATTTAATATGATACCTTTTTCATCTAATGAACTTCTTATAGCGTCTGCTGTTTCAAAGTCTTTTGACTTTTTAGCTTCTGCTCTTTTTGAAATTTCACCCTCGACAAATGAAACATCAATATTTAATTTGCTTAAATATTTCTCTTTCATTTTGCTTATAAAATCTTCTGGTTTCTCTGTGAATAAACCTAAAATTCCATAAACTTCTTTTATGTTTTTAAGAATTTTCGCAAGAGTATTTGCTGTTTGTTCTCTTGTATTCTTTTTAGCTGATTTTATAATTCCATTAGCATATTTAAAGATTCCATGCAAGTTTGCAAGTGCCGCAGCTGTATTAAAATCATCATCCATAACCTCGATGAAATCTGGGATTATTTTTTCAGATATGTCGTCTGGAAGTGTTTCACCATTAACATTTCCACCATACGTGTTAATAAAATCCTCCATTTGTTTAATGCTCATGTAGAAATAATACATATGCTTTTCTGACATTAGAAAATCGCTATCTAAAATATCCATATCTGAGCCATAATGCTTACTAAACATTAAGTATTTTATAACTTCGTAATCATACATCTTCAAAGCATCTCTAATAGTTAAAGAATTGCCAAGTGACTTGCTCATTTTTTCACCATTTATTTTTATAAGTCCGCAATGAGACCAATAATTTGCAAAAGTTTTGCCTGTTAAAGCTTCACTTTGTGCAATTTCATTTTCATGGTGTGGGAATAATAAATCTCTTCCACCACCATGTATATCTATTGTCTCTCCTAGAGTATTTAAAGCCATTGCAGAGCATTCTATATGCCAACCTGGTCTACCTTTACCCCAAGGAGAATCCCACGAAATCTCGCCAGGTTTAGCTGATTTCCAAAGAGCAAAGTCTATAGGATCTTCTTTGCCTTCTTCAAGTTCTATACGCACACCATTTAACATGTCATCAACATTTCTATGCGAAAGTTTTCCGTAATCTTTAAATTTTCTAACGCTATAATAAACATCTCCATTTGGTGCAACATATGCAAAGCCTTTATCAATTAGTTTTTGAACAAAATCTATAATTTTATCGATATATTCAGATGCCTTAGTTTGTATATCCGCCGGTGCAACATGAATCCCTGCCATATCTTTTTCGGTTTCTTCAATTTGCTCTCTTGAAAATTCTATCGCATTCTTTCCTAAGGTATTTGCTTTATTTATTATTTTGTCATCTACATCTGTATAATTTCTAACATATGTAACTTTATATCCTCTATATTCAAGATAGTTTTTAATCATTGAATATACGATTGCTTGCCTTGCGTGGCCTATGTGACTTAAATCATACACAGTTATTCCGCAGGCATACATTTTTACCTCGCCATCTTTTATAGGTTTAAATTCTTCTTTCTTTCCAGTCATTGAATTATATATCTTCATAACTAACCTCCAATACAAATAATGTTTATGCTATATTTTGCACATTGTCTTTGGCATACCAATAGCAAGATGCTAATTTATCTTTTTATGGAGCACACTGTGCTCCGCTACATGTTAATTTGCATAACATTAACCAGTGCCTTTTATGATCACACTTAAGCTTAAGCTACATTGTTTTGCATATAAATAATATAAATTCCATTTTTAGACTTTACCTTTATAATTTACCACAAAAATACAATGTTTACAATAATTATAATCGGTATAAAATACAAAAAGCTATGTTTGCAATTTTACTTGCCTACATAGCTTCATAATTTATTATAACTGTTTTGATAATAAATATACTTTTATGTAGGCACGACTTTTAATACTCATGTCTACTAATTAAGACAGAGCATTTATCTCGTACAACAGCATATTAAAAGTATATTCTTATTCATAATCACTTATCTCCTTTTTTTATTATATTGATATTATATGCGCTTTAAGTTAAAAAGTCAATGCTTACGGTTATATCTCAAATATTCCATTGTAGGTTTGTCAAACATATGTCACACCAATTTAGAAATAACTGCAATTGAAATACCTTTTTATATACATTAGCTCT
>CAKPEF010000003.1 GCA_934149305.1 uncultured Clostridia bacterium | reverse complement strand
AAATTCCAAAGTAATTCTATTTCTTAACCAGTTTCTTATAATGTCATCAGCTTTCGATTTTCCCTCTTTGTATTTACAAAAATCAGAAATACAAATATAATCATTATCATCTATGTTTGTAATATTTACCTTAATATTTTGAACTTCTATTATTTTATTTGACATATATTCACCTCCAGTTTATCAAATTACGAAAGATAAAATTTTGAAAGAATGTTGATTTTTCAATAGTTTCGGCTAGTGTTTAGATAATTCGTACTATACCAGTTGATTCCGACTGATGGAAAACTTTTTGGATCTTCGTTAATTTTTTTATTCTTTCTCATTTCTCTTTTTTGGTGCATATCCATTATTTATCAGTTCCATTTTCTATCACTTTTGCTTCATTTAAAAAATTATCAAAGTCTGATTTATATAATTTATCTTGTTTAACTTTAAATTTGTCATACTCTTTATAAGCTAATTCTTGTGCAACACTAGCCGATATTTTCCCCGCATTGTGTAATATTTCTTTACCATTAAATTGCAAAAATGCATTCAATTTTTCTACCCAATCTTTCATAGTCATTGCATTATGATTTTCTGCTTGTAATTCTGCATAGTCTAAATACATTGTTACTATTCTATTCAAATCTTTTAATTCCTTTTCATTTAAATAGTTTTTTGCAATGTCCACATCATATTTATAGATTGGTCCATCAGGAGAATTTTTCCAATTGGTTAATCCCATATTTTCTTTTTCCGAATCAACTCTGTTATATATTATTTCAGCTGCAGTATTACCAGTTATTGCATAATGTAATTTATTTTGAACTGTTTTAAAAAATTCTTTTGTTATTTCTGAATCTTTATCATAATCAACACTACAAGAAGAATATATATCGGTTATTTTTTGATAAAATCTTCTCTCGCTTGAACGAATGTTTCTAATTCTTTCAAGTGTTTCTTCAAAATAATCCTCGCCAAATATGTAATTAGGATTTTTTAATCTTTCATCATCCATAACTACACCTTTTATCATATATTCTTTTAATATTTTAGTAGCCCAAATTCTAAAGTTGGTTGCTTTTTTTGAATTTACTCTATATCCAACTGCAATAATCATATCAAGGTTATATATCTTTACAGGTTTTTTAGAATTATCAACGTCGGTTTTTCCGACGGTGTTATTTTCATCAAGTTCACCACTATTTAATATATTATTAATATGTTCTGTTATTGTACTTCTTCCCACACCAAACAATTCTGCAATTAAATTTTGAGTAAGCCATATGTCATTATTTATTAACATTACACTAACCTTAATATCATTGTTTGAATCTCTATATATTAAAAAGTCATGATTAGTTATTTGTAAGTTTTTATTGTCCATTTATTATTCTCCTTTCTTTTAAATTTTTTATTTAATATCAATTTTAACATTTTTATTCTTATCAATATAAATACATTTTTCTTTTTTATGAAATTCTGTTTCAATTTGAATAGCCAGTACATTTCTACTCCAGCCATTTTTAATAGTATTTTCGGCATATATTTGTCTAATATTCTTATCTTTAATTTTTTCAATTAGTAATAAATTATGTCCCTATGGTAATTTGACAACAAGCTGTTGCCATTTTTCATCATCAGCATATTCTTCATAGAATAATCTCATTGATCTTATATTTCTTTCAGAAAAACCTTTCATATTAGGAAAAGTTAATTTAAGTTCTGTTGACACTTGCTTCGTAAAATTATTTCCATATCGTTTATTTTCTGAAACAATTTTTCCTATTACCTACCTTTCGTACTTTCAATTTATAAATAATTAAAATTATTAAATTAACAACTATATATGGAATATATATTATATTTTTTAATTCATTTTTCTTTTCCAATATTGCTTGCATACCATAGTATGTATGTCCATAACTATTTCCAACAATATCTTTAGGTGTATATCCACTAATAAAAGCATCCACATAATCTATCAAGATACGTACGCTTAATGTTGTAATACCTAATATGATAAATAGTATTAAAATTTCTCCAAATTTTTTATTATCCTTTTTTCTCAAAGCAATAAGATATGTGAATTGATAAATTAATGAAGCTATGAACAATAGCATAATTAAATCTGCCCAAATTTGTCCTGTAATATATGGCATAGCTATCATAAAGATTATATAGATTATAAAAGATAATTTAAAAATTAAATTATATTTTTTCATTTTATTATTAACACCCCTATTCTTCTTTATTATTAAGCAACGATTTCATTAACAAATCAAAATCACTTTGTAATTCCTTTCATTTCTCTTTCGCGATATATTTTAAATTCTTTTTCCGCCTTTTCTATTGCTTCTTCGTGTGATATTTTTGCTTTACCTTCTAATATTTTTCTTCTGTTTAATAATATTTGATTATCCAATTCTTGTACCCAATCATTCATTTTCATACTTTTTTGTTCTAACGCTTGCAATTCTGCAAAATCCAAGAAATGAGATACTAATAAATTAAGTCTTTGCAACTCTATTTCAGTTAGATAATTTTCAGCAATCTTTACATCATCTATAGTAATATAATCACCTTTAATATTAGTCATACTAACATATTGTTTTATATATTTCCGCTAATTGGTTTTGAGTAAGCCATATATCGTTATTTATTAGCATTACACTAAGCTTACACATCATTGTTCGAATCCCTATATATATATCATGATTAGTTATTTGTATGTTTTTATTGTCCATATGTTAATTTCTTCATTCTTTTCTCCTTTCAACTATTCACATTTTAACATAAGAGCAAGCGATTTTCAATAAATTCGCTTGCTCTTCATTTATACTTTATTAAATATTATCTTCTTTTCTTTCATTGATATTTTGCCCACTTCATAACCATATTTTTTATTTACATATATGTATCTCTATAAAGATTTCATGCCTCAAGCCTACTTTATAATTTGCAATAAAAATTTATTTTGTCATAACCTTTTTTGCCCATGTCTTTTCGTGACATTTTGGACATTTTAAATATCTCGTTGTTCCCATATGAAGCGAAAATAATACTTCTTTGTATTTTGGAACAAATCTATATTTGCACTTCTTACATTCATAATAGCCTGCATCTACTTCGATTTTTACCATCATAAAGCACACTGCTATAAAAAATATCGTTGAAGCAGCTATTATTATTCCACCTAACAATTCCTCTTTTAGTAATAGCACTGCTAGAAGCACTAGACCTATGTAAAAGACCGTACTCGCTATTAGCAATATCCACATTGCTGTAAGTAATTTTTTGTTTTTTAGCTCATCTTGACTTGCAAGCTCTAATAACAATTCTTCTGTCTTTTTGTCATGTTCTTTCATATCAATCATCTCCCCACTTAACAATTCATTTACACTTATTTTTAGTTCACTACACAAATCCAACATTATAGATGAATCAGGTAACGATTTTCCGTTTTCCCATTTTGATATTGCCCTGTCTGTAATGTTTAATTTTTCTGCCAATTGCATTTGAGTTAAATTGTTTTTCTTTCTACATTCTGCTATAAATTTTCCGATTTTAATTTGATCCAATGAATTTCCCTCCTTCTATCTTAAGTGTAAAGTATTGCTATAAAAAACTCTACATACCATTGGTTGAGTGGGGATATCAACCAATGGTTGTTCGTTTTAGGCTCTTACGTAATCAATGATTTGCTGTAAGTTTGACTCAGAAACAAAATTTTCGCCATACTTAAATAATTTTATCATTTCTTGATTTTCCGGCTTATTGTCTATCTCCATCATTTTTCCAACCCATATAAAAAGCTTCTTTGTAAAGTATCCTAATTTGTCATAGTTCAATCCACCTCTTAAATAAAATAATGGCTTATCTAATTTGTTTCTTGTGACTAAACTAGCTACATATGCATCTTCTTTTGGATATATTCCGACTGCTCCTACGCATTTCACATTGTATTTTTTTACTTTAGCCAGACCTTTTATTTTAGTGGCCGCTATCCATCCTAAAAATATAATTTCATCGTTTCTTTTAAGCTGTTTTCTCGCTTCTTTAGCGGTTAATGCTGGAACTTTGATTTTTTCGCTTAACATTTCAGCATATTGCTTAGTATGACCTGTACTACTTTCATATACAATTGCTTTTAACATTTTTACTACCTCTCTTTAATCAAATTGTGTTTGCCAATCTTGCTTATTCTATTTTTTCGCATCTTACTTGCAAGTTTTAATAAACTTCTATGTATGCTTTGCAAGTCCATTTGAAAATCTTTTGGCTTTAGTTGGATTGCCTGTGGCAAATATGATTTTTTTCATAGGCAGTCTCCTTTTTTCTTTTTATTTACATCGTTAATTTTATTATATTTAATATATTTTTTCAACGATTCTTAAAAAAGATAAAAATAAACTCCAATAGTTTTTTACGCTATTAGAGTCTATTTTTTTCTTTCAGTGGTAATGATGAGGGTCCAGTAGAATAAGCGCTGGTCTATTCATGAACTCTCCATAGAATTCATAATCACCACTTATTCCATTAGGATCAAAAATCCTTACCTCCTCATTGATTTTTCTATACAATCTTATTGGTATCGCTTTATACTTAAATTGCTGATTTTTCTCCTCAATATCAGCCATAGGATCTGCGATATACCAAGCGCCATTTTTACGATAGTACACCGTAGCATAGCATTTCGTTTTTAGACCATTTTCTTTATTATGTTTCAATGTAATTGCAAGATACGATTCTTCATGCCCCGCTTTTCTCATTTTTGAAAGAAGTGCCAAAGCATAATTGATAGAACAACCTTTTTTCTCTTTTTCAACAAATTGTTCTTCGATTTCCAGCATTTGCCTTGCTGTAGTTTTTGCCAAATATACACTTCTATTATGTTTTAAAGCCGCCTCCAAATCATATTCACCGCCATTTACAACACTTTCATAAAGAGCGTCAGTCATTATTTCCTCCATTGTTTGAAAAATATCATTGTTAATTTGCGAACATACAAAATTATACTATCTCGTTTGCATTATGTCAAGTGATTTCTATTCCTATTTATGGCAAATATTTCAGGTTCACATCCGCTTATTCATAGTGTTACAATTATATTGTACGAGACTAAGACTAACGAAGGGGGTTTTTATTATGTCAAATACAAAACTTAAGTTATTAACATGTCTGACACTTGCATTTTCTTTTTTATTCTTGGCATGTTTAACTAATATCTCTATGGCAAGTTACTCTAGCAGTTATGCTGAACCAACCGTATTAGTGCGCAAAGGTTCAAGTGGCAACTCTGTTAAGTGGGTTCAAGATATGCTAAATCATTCTCGGCCATAACCTATCTGTTGACGGCATATTTGGTACAAAGACATACAATGCTGTTATTAATTTTCAAAGGAGTAAAGGACTTGTAGCTGATGGTATTGTTGGAGCAAAAACTCGTAGTGCACTAAAAAACACTTCAGCATCTCCTAGTTCTTCAAGCACAATAAATGCATACAGATATGTAACAACCGGTGTTAACTTTAGAAAAGGTCCTAGCACATCTTATTACAGCAAGGGAATTTTAAGTAAGAACACCAAAGTGTATGTTTACCAAATCAGAAAGGATGGTTGGGCATACGCAAAACACAACAATTCTTATGGATATATTTATTCAAAATATTTGTCTACAAATCAAGCAAATACTGTAACACCGTCAAATTCTTTACCTACATTTTCTAGGAAAAATAAATCTATTACTGGAATAGCTAAAGCTTGTAAATCTTACATTTCTCAAAATAACTTTGTTTATAGCCTTGCTACAGGCGCTAGAACTATCCCAATGGATAAAAGCAAGCTATATAACGGTAGCTACTGCGTAGACTGTAGTTCTTATGTTTCATGGGTTCTTTATGAATATGCTTTAATAAACGGCAAAACAAGTATGCAAAATTATTTTAACTATCAAAGAAACAGTAGTACTTTTGCAAGTATAGGTGCAAGCGGTGGAAATAGCTATTTATCAGTAGTATCTTCAAAAGGAACTTCAAATGTAGATTTATCAAAAGCAAAGGCAGGAGATATTTTAGTAAGTCCTGGGCATGTTGAAATTTTTAGCTCTTACACTACAAGTGGAAATAATGTAAGTATAAAAGTGTATAACTGTGGTTCTAATTCAAGCATAAAGTATGCTGGCCTTACAACCTCTGCAACAAGAAATATAAGCGAAATAACATATATACTAAGGGTAAGATAGGAAAAATTAAAAGTTTTTTATTTTCATTTTTGATTATTTTTAAATAATGTAAAAGAATACCCCTCAGCATAACAAATGAGCTGAGAGGTATTCTATGTATAACAAAGAGAGCATTCATAATGAATGCTCTCTTTGCAGAATATCAGGCTTCGATTGCAAGTTTTGCAAGTCGGATTGCTCCATCCTTAGACTTTGCAGATCCAAGAAAACCATTAGGATGACAAAATGTAACGTCATCAACCCCAGTCAATTCTTGGAGTTCTTTTTCCGAAGCTCCCCACCATTCTTTAGGTGTAGACTTGCGAGTGAAAAAGCTACCAGCGCTTTCAGGAACAGCTTGCCAATTGTAACCGCCACGAATTGAAGGAAATACTACAAAAAGTATTTCTTCTGCCTCGAGATTAACAGAAGCAAACAACGCATCCTGCCACGGCACGAAAGTCTCTAGAACCATAATATGGTCTTTGGAATTTTCGATCGCCGCCTCAACTATTCCAATGGCTTTAACCTTTGAAATAGTATTCGACAGAAGCCTATCGAAGATTCTCTTTGCCTCGTCAACGGCCTTTACAAAAGCCTCATCCGGTGTTTCTGTGCTGTCCCATGCAGGATTGAAACTTGAAATGATAGTAGAAATCGTCATAGGCTTGACCACAGCTTCACATCTTGGTATTGCACCGCAATCAATTGCATCGATACCAGATATCAACTGCTCATCAATCAGCCGCCATACGTTTTCTACGTCTTCGACCTCCTTCAAGAGTTCTTTACCAAACTCTCTCCAGATAAGTCCACACGAAGCGTACGGTACGCCGTTTTCTCTTGCGCCATTTCCTCCACGCTGATGATGGTCATATTTACCTCCACCAATGTCGAGTACAATAGTGCCATCGGGAAGGTCATTTGGAACCTTAAAGACCCTTGAGACCTTCATCTCCCGGCCGAAAATTTCCGAAAGAATGGCAACTGCCATTACCTCATCTGCATGGAACACACCTCCATGAGTTACAACCTGAGCTTCTGCGGAGTTCTTCGTAATAATAATGTTTTCCATAACATTATCCTCCTAGAATTAAATTATGTGTTGTTTCTAATATATTTTATAACTAATGGTATATATCATTTCAACCATGTTAATAAAAGAATAGAAACAACTAAAAAAATATGCATACAAATGATATTATACGGTGCTTAACATAATTTGTCAACTAGTATTTTATTTTCCCTTTATTCACCCTACTACCGTTCCACAAAAGCTATACTCAAAACTTATTTTACCTCTTCCAAAGCTCTTGCTAATTGGTCTCCACAAGATGTTCCTTTTGTACCACAATTTATTCCCTTTAATAATTTAATAACCTTTTCCTTTGGTTGTCCCTCCACAAGAGCTGCTACAGCCTTTAAATTTCCATTACAGCCTCCTGTAAATCTTACATTTTTAACTATTCCATTTTCTATTTCAAATTCAATTTTTCTTGAACATGTTCCATTTGTTTCATAAGTATATTTCATTTTTACTCTCCTTTTATATTTATTTTGAAGCATTTGGGATAATTTATTACAATAATTCAAGTTTTTATATTTTCTCATTCACATTGCTATAAATACTGAGCTTCTAATACTAACAAATTTATTTTACTTTTCAACATAAGTATTGTCAAGAGTTCAAAATTTTTATAATACGATATAAATAAGGGAATTACGAAATAAACACAAAACATGGAAGGTTAGAAGCAAACCATTGCCATATCTACAAAAGCTAAAAAAGACTGTTTCAGAATTTTCATTCTAAAACAGTCTTTTTGGTGCGGGTGAGAGGACTTGAACCCCCACGTCTGTGACACTAGATCCTAAGTCTAGCGCGTCTGCCAGTTCCGCCACACCCGCATGTCGTTTCGACATTTTTAATATTAGCACATTTTTATCTAATCTGTCAATATTTATTTTGCAATTTGCGAATTTTTTAGGAGGAGAGCTTATTATGTTCTCCTCCTATTATTTTATATAACAAAAACTTGGTAAATTTTTTCATTTATAACTAATTGCATCACATATTTGCTTAGCATTTTAAAAGCTTTCAAACTAAAAATCCTTGTTTTCTAAATACTCTTTTTCTTATTCTTCGTCTTTTAACGTGTTTATTTTAAATGCTTTAAATAATTCAACTATTGCTACTGGTGATATTATTAAAAGTGTTACTAATTCTATGTCGTTTAGTGGTAGTTGTGTTACTTCAAATATATTTTGCAAGAACGGTACATTTAAAACGATTATCATCAATAGCATTGATATTAGCGTTGCACCTATCAATGTTCTATTTGTTAATAGTCCAACTTTAAATATCGATTTTTTATTAGAACGCAAATTGAACACATGAGTCAATTGTGACATCGCAAGCACTGCAAAAGCCATTGTTTGTGCTGTTTTGCCTACATTTGTTATTTCTCCATTTGCATCTACTAATGCATCAAATTTGAAGCCACAGCCTATGCAAAATGCAAGAAGCGTGATTGCTCCAACCATTATACCTTGATATACTATTCTCCATATCATGCCTTTTGTGAATATGTTTTTATTTTTCTTAGCTTTTCTCTCCATTATATCTTCTTCTGCTGGATCTACGCTAAGTGCAAGTGCTGGAAGGCTATCTGTTACCAAGTTTATCCATAATATGTGTATTGGCATTAGTGGCTCGATTGCCCAACCTAGCATTGTTCCTACAAATAATGTTATTATTTCACCTATGTTTGATGATAACAAATATGCTACTGCTTTTAATATGTTATCATATATTCTTCTTCCCTCTTCAACTGCTGATACTATTGTTGCAAAGTTATCATCTGTTAGTACTACATCTGCAGCCTCTTTTGCCACATCTGTTCCGACAATTCCCATTGCGGCACCTATATCTGCTGTTTTTAATGCTGGTGCATCATTTACGCCATCACCTGTCATTGCTACAACTTCGCCATGTGATTGCCAAGCTTTTACTATTCTTACTTTATGTTCTGGTGATACTCTCGCATATACTGATATATCTTTTACATTCTTTGCAAGTTCTTCATCTGACATTTTTTCTAGCTCGGCCCCTGTGACTGCTTTATCTCCATCATTTAATATTCCTATTTGTTTTGCAATTGCCACAGCTGTTATTTTGTGGTCTCCTGTTATCATTACAGGTCTTATACCAGCTGTCTTACATTTATGAACAGCCTCTTTTACTTCTGGTCTTGCTGGGTCTATCATTCCAACCATTCCTATAAATACTAGGTCATTTTCTAATGTTGCTATTTCATTTTTATTTGGAACACTATCTATCTTCTTATATGCCATTGCAAGTACTCTCAGAGCATTTGTTGCAAGTTCTTCGTTTACTCTTCTTATATAGTCTTTGTGTGCTTCTGTTATAGCCACTGGGGTTCCATCTAACAAAATCTTAGAACAACGTGCAAGCAATTCATCTACTCCACCTTTGGTATAAACCATTAAACTGTTTCCATTTTTGTTTACTGTTGTCATTAGCTTTCTTTCTGAATCAAATGGAATTTCTTCAACTCTTTTATTTGAATTTTCTATTTCTGTTTTTATGAAGTTACTTTTTATTCCTAAGTCTACAAGTGCTGTTTCTGTAGGGTCTCCGGTAACTTTATATTCATTGCCATTTTGTGCTATTTTTGAATCGTTACAAAGTATCATTGAATTTAATAATAATGCATAATGGTCATCTACATTGTTATATTTTTCTTTTGCATCAAATGTTTCATTGTTATAAAATATTTTTTCGACTGTCATTCTATTTTGAGTTAATGTTCCTGTTTTATCTGAACATATAACCGTCGCACTACCAAGTGTTTCAACTGATGGAAGTGTTCTTATAATAGCATTTCTTTTTACCATTCTTTGAACGCCTATTGAAAGTACAATTGTAGATATTGCAGGCAATCCTTCTGGTATTGCTGCAACCGCAAGGCTTACCGCTGTCATAAACATTGATAGCAAGTCCTTTCCATGAACAAGCGAACCAACTGCAAAAATTACTAAACAAATAACAAGAGCCGCTATTCCCAATGTTTTGCCTAAAGCTTCAAGTCTTCTCTTTAATGGTGTTTCGCTTTCATCCACAGAATCTAACATCTTTGCTATTTTTCCTACTTCTGTATCCATTCCTATCGCTGTAACTATTCCCTTTCCTCTTCCGTATGTCACCATACTGCTTGAAAATGCTAGGTTTGTCCTATCTCCAATCCCTACATCTTTCTTGTCTATTGTGTACACAGATTTTTCAACTGGAACAGATTCACCAGTAAGTGCTGCTTCTTGTATTTTTAAATTAACAGCTTCTATTAGTCTTAAATCTGCCGGAACATAGTCACCTGTCTCTAATATTACTATATCTCCTGGTACAAGTTCTTTTGAACTGATTGTTTCTATTTTTCCTTCTCTTATTACTTTACATGTTGGAGCACTAAGATTTTTTAATGCGTCTAAAGATTTTTGTGCCTTTAACTCTTGTATCACGCCAATTACAGCATTTAAAACAACTATTATTAAGATTATTACCGAATCGGTAAATTCTTTACTAACTAATCCAGAAACAAGTGCTGCGAGAAGTAAAACAATTATCATAAAATCTTTAAATTGCTCTATTATCATCTTTATAACACTTTTTTTCTTTTTTGATGTTATTTCATTACTTCCATAATAGCCATGAAGCTTAGAAATAGCTACTGAATCTAAGCCGCTTTCTATATTTGTGCCAAGCTCTTTTGCCACTTCTTCAAAAGACATTGAATACCAGTTTTTTTGATCCATTAAAGACCCTCCTTTAAAGATAATATACGTATAAATTATATTAAATATGATTGTTTTAGTCAATTGGTTCACTATATTTTAAATATTTATTGATTTTTTTCTATTTTGATGTTAAAATAATGTTTGGTACACAAATTATGTTATCCTAAAAGGAGCGTATTTTCATATGGATACAACTCAGTATATGTACGATGCCTCGATTCAAGAAGCTACTGATGAAGTTCTTGAAACACTCGAAACTCAAAATATCCCAGCACATATACCTCCAAATCTTGCCGGAACATCTCTTGGTATATATTACAAAGAGGCAAAAGAACATCCTCTTCTTTCTCATGAAGAATGCGTAGAACTGTTCAAACAAAAAGAAGCCGGCGATGAAAAAGCAAGGGAAATCATTATTTCCTCTAACCTTCTGTTGGTCACAAAATTTGCTCATAAGTACTCTCTCTGCTGTAATATCGCTGAAGAAGATTTAATTCAAGATGGAAACATTGGTCTTCTTATAGCGATTGACAAGTATGATTACAGAAAGGGTTACCATTTTTCTACTTATGCTAGCTATTGGATTGCACAAGCAATAAGAAGAGGTATATCTGATAAAAGCAGAGTAATTCGACTTCCTTCATATGTGCACGAAAGCATTCGTAAAATTCTTCGCGCAGAAATTGTCTTCGCAGAAGAGAATGCAAGACAACCCACAATGGCGGAACTTGTCAAAATTACTGGCTTTTCTGAAGAGCAAATTATTAAGCTCAAGACCTCTTATGTCGATGTCATTTCACTTTCAACTCTTGTTAAAGAAAGTGATGGTGAAACCGAAATATCATCCTTCATCGAAGATGAGTCAACTCTTGATGTTCAAGAAGAGTATGATCATCGGAATTTAAAAACGGCTCTTTGTGAGGTGATTTCTTCCACCCTCAATGACCGCGCAACATTTATAATTCTAAAAAGATTTGGACTTATAGATGGTAAAACATATACTCTCGATGAAATTGGAAAAGAACTTGGCTTATCTCGCGAAAGAGTTCGGCAAATTCAGGAGAAAGGACTTAATAGGTTAAGAAGAGACAAAAAATTTTGCAAATTATTTAAAACATACGTTGAATGATATGCAAACAAAAGTAAAAGAGCAAATTTATTTTTGCTCTTTTTGCTTTCTATTTTTTAATTCGCTAAGTACAAGGTTATATCCCTCTTCTTCATTTTCATAGCTTATTTCCTTCGTCTTTATTTTATTTTGCTTACATATCGTATCTACTAACATTTTTAATAGCTCTGGATTTCTAACTAAAATAGGACCAGAAACATGAGTACCATACAAGTTTTTATATTTTATTCCTTCATAATCATTGTTTTCATTCTCACCTATTCCAAATTCAACTTCGAAAAATGGATTCATATTGTGATACATTTTTGTCATTTTATTCACAAAACCTACGACAGGCTTACTTAAAAATTTTGATTTATATATTATGTCAGATGTCTCTCTATCTTTATCTCTAGTTGTTTCAAAATCAAATATTCCAAGACATTCTTCATTATCTATTTTCTTGCCAAGCATTTCGAAACTATTTCCTGTCATCAAAATTACCTTTTCACTATCTATGTATTTTTCTAATTCTTCTTTTCTGTTTTGCAAATCTTTTAAAACGACATCTAAATTTTTCTCTGTGCCACTTCCTATAAATATAAAATTATATTCATTAAAATTCACTTCTTCTCCAATTGTTTTTTTATCTAAAACAACTTCTAAACCTTGATCTTCTAAATGTTTCTTTAGTATACTAACATTTCCGATAATCTCCATATAAATTCATTATATCGTAGTATAGATGCAATATTTTCATAGTCTTACCTCCTATTCAAAAACTTCATTCTATCTGAAAAACATGTTATGACATATATCTTTCCTATCGAATTTTCTTTTGTTTCTTTCATTAGTTCATCTAAATCACTCTTTGCAACAACTTTATCCATATTGATTTCTGCGAACTCCATTCTTGTAACCAAGTCATGTACATATTTTCCACCTAAAATAACTTTTTTTACATTCTCACTTTTCAAAAGTTCGAAATCTATATCCCAAAGCCATGAAGTCTCGCTTGTAAAATATTTTCTACTTACAGCATCAACAATTATAACCACAGTACAATCTTCTTTTTCTCTCGTTACATATAAAAGTGATTGGTTATATGATATTGAATTTTCATGCTTTGATGTAAGTAACATTGCATCATGCCCATTTAATTCAAACTTTTGTATTCTATCATTTTTAATTACATAGTTATTTAAAGATTCAACTATTTTATCATCTTTTATTCCAACTAATCTACATACAGCAAATGTTGCAAGAAGATTATATGCATTATATATGCTTCTTAAATTCATTTGAAGTTTATATTTTCTGTTTATTGTCATCTCGCCAACATCAAAGTTAAAATCTGTTACTGCATAGTCTGGCTCTTTTCTAGCATGTCCACAATTTTCACATTTGTATGAACCTATATGATTGTAATGATAATAATCATATCTTAATAGCTTTTTGCAATTAGGACAGTACTTTCCATCATCATACACACTATCATTTACTTTCTTTGAAAACTTATTTTCATTCATTCCAAAGTATGTAACATTATTCTTTTTATAACCATATAGTGAAGAAAGAGGATCATCTGTGTTTAAAATCAAATGTATATCATCTGTTATCGCTTCTTTTATAATATCGTAAATAAGCTCAGGGTGGCCGTTTCGAGTCATTTGGTCTCTGTATAAGTTTGTTACGACTAAATATTTAGGTCTAAAAAACTTCAAAGTATGTCTTAAATATCTTTCATCACTTTCTATTAAAAGCACATCTTTTTTTACTTCTCCATGCAAATTGCAATTATTTAAAATCATTGTTGTAACGCCCTCGGTTTGGTTTGAACCTTCTAAATTACAAGCAACCGTCTTCCCATTTTCGGTTAATACGCTATTTATCATTTCAACCGTTGATGTCTTCCCATTGCTACCTGTTACAACTATTATATCATCTGGAAGTTTTATCTTTTTTAATATGTTTCTATCTAACTTAAGTGCAATTTTTCCGTGGCATGCTACTTCCCTTGCCTACTAGCTTTCCTAGCCAGTATATAAATTTATTTAATAAAATAATAAATGTTTTCATATCTTTCCCCTTAATTTACAAACCTGCCGGACCAGAGTACATGATTTCTGTATAAGTTGTTGTATACAATTTTATATTATCTACTCCGTATTCATTTTCTTTAAAGTGCACAATAACAACGCATTCAAAATATCCTTTATCTTCTTTCATATCATATTTTATGCTTTCAACTTCTAGTTCACTATTTATTGTAGGATAAGTTTCTGCTAATTTTGCTTTAATTACATTATTTAAAAACTCTCTATATTCTTCGTTTTCATTATAATATTTTTCTATATCTATCTTTTCTAATGTTTTTAAATCATACCATTCAACTGGTTCAAAAACTATTTTTGCAGGATTATTATAATCATAATAATAATCTCCTGCACTACCATAAAACGAAACATTAGGATATCTATATTGCTCTTTGATTTGCTTCATGTTAGCTTCTTTGGATTCTTGATTTTCTGCTAATTTTATATCTAACTGTGTATTTATAAAATATGTGTTTTCTGCATTATTTTCAAAATCTAACATACTTACTAATGGTCTTATTATTACTACATAAAATTTGTCGGGATTTTTGCTTGCTAATTCTTTGTATTCTTCTAATTTTTTATATGATTTTTTCTTTAATAATTCACACATTTTTTCGTTTACACCTGCTGCATTTATCCTATTCCATATCACAGTATCACTTTCTTTTATCGCCACATCATAAAACAAATTGTCTCCAAGCATTTTATAGTCTTGGTATTTTACAACATTTGAACAAGAAAATGCACATGTAAATAGATTTTTTAATCCTATGTCATCCCTCTCGTATAGACTTTCATCTGTCAAGTATTTATCATAAATCACAATATTATCAGCTATATCAGTAAAGTTGACAAAATAGTTATATGTTTTTAAGTAAACTCCTTGTGATGAAAAGAAAAAATCTTTTCTTGATGAATTTATAAAGTTTGCTATATTTTGGGCAACTTCATCTTCATCTATAACAAATTCAACTTTCTTTTTTTCAGAACTCTCTGTGCTAGTATTCCATTCATATCGATAGATATACCAAGTATTAGTTGTTGGATCATATTTAGGTTCTTCTATATCCTCATTCCTTACAGCAGAACCTGCTGCAGCTCTATAAAAAGCCTTTCTAACTACTGTATAGATATCTGTATTTTTGCTTAATAAATCGTCTAATTTTAACTCTTCGCCATTTATCAATTCATAATTAAGGTAGATTTCTTTCCAATCATCTTTCAATCCGCAAGTGCAGATTATTGAAAGAACATTTGAGAAATTTGCATTTGTATAAAATGACATATATTCAATATCTGAATATTCTTTTAGAGAACTATAAATCTTTTCTCTTATGCTATTGTTTACTTTTGTTTCAATATCTTTATTCTTTAGTCCACTTATCTGTGGGATTTGTATTTCAACACTATTAAAAATCTCTGCATTCTCACTTATGATAATGTCATTTTCATTATATGTTCCATTTAAATCCAATGTCTTTTCCTTGTTATTTTCTTTTATATCACCACTTACTGTTTCTTCATCTTTTTTATTTTCTCCTGATGTTTCGCCACTTTTTATTTCAGTTGACACATCGCCACTTTTTTCTATAATATCATGTTTTTCTCCTTGCGCTATTTTTTGATTATGACTATATATCAATACGCCAGTCGTTGCAAAGCATACAACACCAAAGGCTATTAACCCGAAAATTATTTTTTTCATATAGTTTCTCCTTTTTTATAGAATTTAGTATGAATATTTATTTTTATGGAGCACACTTTTACATCTAGTTTGTTTAAATAATTTAATTTGTTATTAGCGTGCTTAATTTACTGGAACATATCCAGCATCTTCTATTATTTTGCTTCCTCTTTCTGATAAAACTGCATTCACCCATTTTAATGTGTTTGAATCTTCTTTTTCATCCGCTCTATATGCTATAAAACCATTTGTGAATATTGGATATGTTCCATTTTTTATTGTTTCTATTGTTGGCTTTACTCCATTTATTGCAAGCATTTTAACAGTATCTTTTTTATACATTGTATTTACATAGTAAAAATATGAATATCCAATTGCATTTTTCGCATTATCATATTCTGCAATTGCATCTATTAATCCGCCCATCTCTGCTTCAATTTTCATTTTTGGTGCAGTCATTAAATTTTCATCTTTCATTACAAGTGAAAGCATTGCTGTTTGGCTTCCACTCCCATTTGGTCTTTGATAAGGAATTATTTCTTCATCATTTCCGCCAACTTCTTTCCAATTGGTTATTTCACCTTTATATATCTTTTGAACTTGTTCTAAAGTTAAATTTTCTACTGGATTTTCAGTATTTACGATAAATACGAAAGCGCTACTTGTTGTTGGAATTATTTTTAGTTCTACATTCTGAGATTTCGCATATTCTAAATCTTCTTTTGCAGCTTCAGCAGCAAATATTACATCAACTTTTTTGTCTATTAAGTTTTTATATACTGTACTTGAACGAGTCTTTGTGTATTCAAAATTCAACTCTGTTTTTGGAATGCCCAAAAAGTTCGAAGCTATACTGTTTACTAGTGGGTGAATGGCAAGTGAAGCATCTACTTTTGGATAATTTTCTAATGTAAATATAGGTGTTTTATCTTGCTCTTTTTCGGTGTCTTTATCTATAATTTCTTGATTGTCTACTATAGTTTGCTCACCACTTTTATCGCCAGATATTTTGCTAGGTTCTTCTACATTCGGGTTTGTAGCTGATTTATACCATAGCATGCAACCAAAAACAATACCACATGCACAAATAACCGTAACTAAACATATTAAAAATTTTTTCATTTTTATTCCCCCTTGTATTTATGGTTGTGTTCACTAATTTTTATGGAGCGCACTTAAGCTACATCTTTTGCATTTCATTGTTGATTACAATATTTGTTCAAAATGTTTTGATTTATGAAGCACGCCTAAGCTTAAGCTACATTTTTGCAACTGTTTTATAAATTAGTTTACTCTACTCATGTAAGTTTCATAATATATACAGTATATACTAAATATATAAAAATTGGAATTAAAATCGTAATATCTTTAATTAAAATATTTCATAAAAGGAGCCTTGAATTTCTTCAAAGCTCCTTAATCTTAATACCTTACGATATTTCTTTCTTTTGTCACTTCGCCTCTAGCAAAAATCCCAGATTCATATGGATTTTCTGTCACGATAAGTGAACCAGGTTGCATAACATATACATTATGCCTTGCACTATAAAGTTCCATCGTGAGGTGAACATGCCCACACTCTAAAAATCTAATCGGAACTTTTTCGGTTTCGGATATTTTTACATTTAAGCCTCCGTGTCTATTAAATTCATACAATCTTTCGAGCGATGCGCAGACCGTTTTTTGCGTGTAAAAACTTTCAAGATGCATAACGCGCTTTATAACACCAGCTATTAAAAAATCTACAATATATGTGTCGTAACTGTTGAAGTTAACCCCATATCGTCTTAATTTTTCTTCAAGCTGTTTTATCGGACTTTCTATGCCAAGCTGCTCATATTCGTATTCATGATTACCGTTGATTGCATAATAATCAAACGGATACTCAGCGAATATTTTGCTAACTCTATAAAGCTCATCCTTAAAACGCTTTTCTATATATTTCTGTTTATTGGAGCTCATAATTCTAAAGTCGTATTCTGCGCTATCATATACTGCCTCAAATATGTCTCCCGCAATAAAAACTTGTCTCACATTTCTCTTTTTTGCTGCTTCGAGTATGCTTCTTAATTTGTCAGGATCAAACATTTTGTTTCCAACATGAATATCTGAAATATCTAAAAAATTAAATGTGTTGTCTTGTTCATACGGATATAATTTAACCAGTGGAATACCACTTTTTCTGAGTTTAAAGAGTTTTTTGTATCCTTCTTTTCTTTCTAAAATGGAATATCCACACCGAGTTGCAATGCTTTTAAATAGTTTATAGTCTATGCCTAATTCATCAGAATTTGCGCTCATAAATTGACTATTGGCTTTCTCCATAAGTTTCAGTGCATTAACCACAAGAATTATCCTCCGTGTTTATATTATTTAGGTTTCAACTTACCCCAATTATATAACCCATTACATTGTGATGTCAACTTAAAAGTGAATGTAATATTTGGAAATACAGCCACAAATGGTTACTTTTCAAATTTATAAAAAATAAGCCTAAATCATTAAACTTGTAATAATTTAGGCTTAAATAGATATTATATGAAACTATGCGTTTTCTTCTGTTGCATTTTTTGTTGCGATATCTTCTTTAACTTTTGTTGCTTTACCAACTCTGTCTCTTAGGTAATAAAGTTTAGCTCTTCTTACTTTACCATGTCTAACGATTTCAACTTTTTCTACCTTTGGTGAGTTTACTAAGAAAGTTCTTTCAACTCCTGTACCGTAAGCAATTCTTCTAACTGTGAATGTTTCGTTTGAACCACCACGTTGTCTTTTAATAATTGTTCCTTCGAATACTTGGATTCTTTCTCTGTTTCCTTCCTTAATTTTAACATGTACTTTTACTGTATCACCAACATTTAATTCAAGCTTGTTAGCTCTTAATTGTTCGTTTTCAATAGCTTTTATTTTATCCATTTTTTTCTCCTTTCTACTATGGCTTTATGTCATAGCTATTTTATTAAATCAGGACGGTTTGCCCTCGTTATCTCCTCCGATTGCTCGCGTCTCCATTTTTCAATATTTGCATGATGTCCAGAAAGCAAAACCTCTGGTACTCTTCTGCCCATAAATTCTTCTGGTCTTGTGTATTGTGGGTATTCTAATAATCCATCGTTAAAAGATTCATCTTTTATTGATTCATTATTTAATACGCCTTCTATATTTCTGCTTATTGCATCTATAACTACCATTGCAGGAAGCTCGCCTCCTGTTAAGACATAGTCACCAATCGATAATTCTTCTGCTCCAATTTCATCAAGAACTCTTTGATCAACGCCTTCATAATGACCACAAAGCAAAATCAAATGATTTTCTTTTGATAAGTCTTTAGCAATGCTTTGATTAAAAACTCTTCCTCTTGGAGAAAGATATATAACCTTTGGTTTATACTCTAAGTCTTTTGTTATAGAAACATATGCATCATATATTGGTTCTGGCTTTAAAACCATACCTGCACCGCCACCATAAGGACAATCATCAACATGCCTTTGTTTGTCTTTTGAAAATTCTCTAAAGTTTATTAAATTCAATTCAATTAACCCATTTTGCATTGCTCTTCCAATTATGCTTTGCTTTACTGGCTCAAACATTTCTGGAAAAAGAGTTAATACATCAAATTTCATCATCTAACCCCCTAGGAATCTCCACATCTATTCGCTTGTTTTCTATATCAATGTTTTTTATAACACTTTCAATAGCAGGAATAAGCAAATCTTTTTTTCCTTTTCTTTTAATAACATATACATCGCTAGCCCCCGCCGTAAATACATCATCAACAACTCCAATTAAGTCATTTTGATATACCATGCAGCCAATAAGGTCTGCTATAAAAAACTCATCTTTTTCTGTCTTTTTAGCATCATCTCTAGGTATCTTTATGTAATTACCTTTTAATTTTAAAGCTTCATCAATATCATCTATGCCTTTAAGCTTTAAAAGCACAATATCATTTTGATATCTTATTTTTTCAATATCATATTTTTTTAATTCACCTTTAAAATCAACAAGTATAGAACTTAATTCTTCAAATCTCTTTTTACTTTCGGTAAAAGGTCTAACTTTAAGTTCTCCCTTTAGTCCGTGTGTATTAGATATTTGACCAATTTCAAAATATTCTACCATAATCTCTCCTATTCAATGATTTCAACATTAAGTCTTTTATTTTCTTTAGTTGCATATGCTTTCATTAAAGTTCTAACCGCTCTAATGATTCTACCTTGTCTTCCAATAATTTTTCCCATATCAGATGGATCAACCCTTAATTCTAAAGTTGTAAATTTATCTCCTTCGACTTCGTTTACAGAAACTTTATCTGGGAAATCTACTAAACTTTTAACAAGTGCTTCTAACATTTCCTTCATTTAATTTTCCTCCATCTTTTATAAAATTATTTAGAAACTATATCGTATAATCTCTTAACTGTGTCTGATGGTCTTGCACCATTTTTAACCCAAGTATTATACTTTTCAGTATCGATTTTGATTATAGCAGGATCATTCATTGGATCATAAGAACCGATCTCTTCTATAAATCTACCATCTCTTGGATATCTTGAATCAGCAACAACTACCTTGTAGTAAGGTGCTTTTTTTGCTCCATCTCTTCTAAGTCTGATTTTTACCATTTAATTCACCTCCCCCAAATGTATCTAAATTAACTAATCATCTAATTTTAAGTCTTCCATCTTAAGATTACTATTTTTTGCAACATTTCTAACCAATCTATTCATTGCACTCTTGTTACCAAGAACTCTCTTCATCATAAGTCTTGTATCATTATATTGTTTTAAGAACTTATTAACTTCTTGAACCGTTGTACCACTACCATCTGCAATTCTTCTCCTTCTTTGACCATTTATGATATCTGGATTATTTCTTTCTTTAACAGTCATTGATTGAATTATAGACTCTGCTAGGACAAATTGCTTGTCATCTATTTTAGCTTGCTCAATTGCCTTTTCATCAATACCAATCATTCCTAAAATCGATTTCAATGAACCCATTTTTTTGATTTGTTTTAATTGATCTAAGTAATCTTGCAAAGTAAAATCTTGTTTATGAATCTTCTTTTCAAGTTTTACAGCTTCTTCAAAATCAAAAGCTTCTTCTGCCTTTTCAATAAGTGTAAGAACATCTCCCATGCCAAGAATTCTTTGTGCCATTCTGTCTGGGTGGAAGACTTCGATGTCATTCATCTTTTCGCCAGTACCAACAAACTTGATTGGCTTGCCTGTTACTGTTTTTACTGATAGTGCCGCACCACCACGAGTGTCACCATCTAGCTTTGTAAGAATAACTCCGTTTATTCCAAGTTGTTCATTAAAGCTCTCTGAAACTGTTACAGCATCTTGACCTGTCATTGAATCAACTACTAATAATATTTCGTTTGGTTTTGCAAACTCTTTCAAGTTTTGTAATTCTTTCATTAGTGTTTCATCAATATGAAGTCTACCTGCTGTATCTATGATTACTACATCATTTAATTTTGAATTTGCTTCTTTTAGCGCTGCCTTTACTATTTCTGTAACATCTTTTTCTTCTCTATTTGAGAAAACTGGAATACTAAGTTGTTTTCCAATAACCTCTAATTGATCTATAGCTGCTGGTCTATATATATCGCAAGCAACCATCATTGGCTTTTTGCCTTGCTTTCTAAGCAAGTTTGCAAGCTTTCCGGCCATAGTTGTTTTACCAGAACCTTGAAGACCAACAAGCATAATAATTGTTGGTGGATTTGGTGAAAGATTTAATCCTTCTGTTTCTTTTCCACCTAATAGCTCAACTAATTCTTCATGAACTATTTTAATAATTTGTTGACCTGGAGTTAAGCTTTTTAGCACATCTTGTCCTAATGCTTTTTCTCCAATTTTGTTTGTAAAATCTTTTACTATTTTATAGTTAACATCTGCCTCCAATAAAGCAAGCTTAACTTCTCTTGTAATTTCTTTGACATCCGCTTCTGTAATTCTCGACTTTCCCTTAAGCTTATTTACAATACCTTTTAGCTTCTCACTTAAACCTTCAAAAGCCATAAAGTTTTCTCCTTTCGTTTCTTAAAGTAGTTTACTAAGCTTATCTTTTAAAACATCATCATCCAAACTTTTAATTACTTCTTTTATAATTTCGTCATTTTCTAACTTTTGCTTTAAAAAACCTAATTTTTCTTCAAAATCAAACAGCTTCTTTTCTGCATAAACTAAATTTTTTCTAACGCCTTGCCTTGTAATATTTAATTCTTCTGCGATTTCACCAAGAGATAAGTTCTGGTTATAATATAAATCTACAGTATCTGCTTGTGTATTTGTAAGAAGCTTTCCGTAAAGCTCTAATAACATGCTAACTTCGATACTTTTCTCCATACTATGCCCCCTTCCTCGTGTAAACCATTGATAGTTTACAACGGTTTTGCCTATTTGTCAAGCATTTTCTTAAGTTTGGGCAAAAAATAATCCAGCATGCCTAAACTGGATTATTTTAAATTTATACTATTGCTTTCTTTCTTAATTCTAGTTTTGTCTGTATTTTTTCGATTATTATATCTAATCCATATATAATGGATATTGCTATTACATTAGAAAATATGTATTTGTAATTAAACAAAATCCCTTGCCAAATATATCCAGCAATATTTTGTCCGTTTGAGTATAATGGATACATATAAAAACATATTATATCAATAATTACACTCCAAATTAGTATTGACATTATTGATAATACTGTATTCACTTTTTTATTTTTAACTAGATTTATGCTTATAGTTGTAATTAAAAATACAGCTGCATTTATAATAGGAAATATCCCTAAATATAATTGGTTAATGATCACATACACGATCCAACCTATCATGAATGCCACTGATACCTTTCTATTTTTGTTAAAAGAACTACCCAACATAAATAATGAATTTATCATATTCCCTTCGCCTCCTAATAATTCATACTTTCAATCTTAAAATCATATGTCTTTCCATCTTCTATTTTGCAATTTGAAACCCCAACTTTTGCGTATTCTCCATCTATATAGTAAGACCAATAATAATTATCTCCTTGTTCTATCCCTTTTATTGAAGTAATATATTTTCCATATTGAGAATCTTCAGTTATAACATCTAAATCCTTATTTTCATCTAAAACTTCTATTAAATATTGTTTATCTGTATTTATATTTTCTTTATAGATATTTTCACTTTCTTTATTATAAATACTAATTGCTATTGTTTTTTTGCTTTCACTGTTTTCATTTTTGTGTGAATTATTTGTTATAATAGACACTAAACCAACTATTAAAATCATTGCAATACCTATGAATATACTTATTTTCTTTGCACTTTTGTTCATGCAAGCCACCTTCCTAACACATTATATTTTCTATTTTCTCTAAATTATAATTGGTGCAATTCCGTGTTTTATATGGTATCTATAAAACAAGTTTACTCCAAAAATAAATAATTCTCTCTTTGGATATTTCAGGAACTTCTTTGTAAAGATTACCCTTTTAAATATATTTCTTATTGAATATACCTCATTATAAAGTTCCCAATATAACTTGTCAATTTCTTCTGCTGTAAGATTTGGAGTATTCTTAGTTGCCTTGTTAGGAGAATATGTATAAATATCATGATTTACTAAATCTTTCGAGTTCTTAATCTCTTCAAAGTACTCTGTTCCTGGAACAGGACAAAGTATATAGAATTTAGGCGCTTCAACCTTGTTTTCTATGATAAATTTAGCTGTTTGTCTTATACTTTCTTTAGTATCATCTTCTAAGCCTAGCATCATCTCTGTAGCGACATCTATTCCGGCATTTCTTAGTTTTTGTATTAGTGAACTATACTCTTCTGGGTCTTCCCACGATTTATTTAATTTTTGTAAATTACTCTTTGTAATTGTTTCTACTCCAAAGCTCAAACATGTACAGCCACTATCTACTACGCACTTTAGCAATTCATCATCATTTGCAAGATGTATTGAGCATTGGCTATACCATTCCATGTTAAGTTTTTTTATTTCTTCACATAAATCCATCATATACTTTCTATCAGATAAAATATTATCATCTATTAACAAAAACTTTTTAAATCCAAGTTCCTTTACCCTTTTTATATCTCTTACAACTTCGGGGATTTCTCTTCTTAAATATTTACCTTTGTATAAACAGGCAATTGAACAAAAAGAGCAATTATTTGGACACCCTCTGCCGGCCTGTACTGGAAGGAAATCTCCTATTTTCTTTTTTGTTACCAATTCATATCTAGGAACTGGTGTAGATAGCTTATCTATTTTTTTTGAATAAAAAGGTTTTAACTCATCATTCAAGTAGTCATTCAACATATCTTGCCAATATCCCTCAGCATCTCCAATCATTATGGTATCACAATATTGTTTAACTTCTTCTGAAACTAAACTCGCCATGTATCCACCCATAACAACTGTTTTTCCTCTTTTTTTAAATTCTTTTGCTATTTCGATACCACGAATAATTGAATGTCCCATACTTCCAATACCAATCAAATCAATATCAGTGTCCCAAGGAATTTCCTCTATCGTTTCTATGCAAATTTCTACATCCCACTCATCTCCACATTCTGCTGCTAAAAGAGGCATTGTCAAACCTATAAAGTATAACATATTCTTCTTTACTAATTTATGATATTGGTCATATATTGTTGGCTGTATTAAAAGCATTCTTTTTTGTTTTCGCACTTTATTTTTCTCCTCCATATTTTCCTACCTTTCTATATTCCCACTCCATTTTCACATAGTGCCACCACATTTTCATTGCACCTCTTACGCATTTTAGTGCTACTCTTGCTCCACATCTTTTATATATATACCAAACTGATGACAAACTTGTAGATGTCTTAAAATATCCTTTTATAATTTGGTGGTAATATTGGGTTGGTGTAAGTTTTGTAGGCATTATTGCTAGATGTGTTAAATCCCATTTTTCATATTCTTTAGGATTTAATAATAATTTATTTTTATAATCATCATATATAGCTGTTCCAGGCAAAGGTACAAGCGGTTGTAAGTTTGTGAATCTGATATGCATCCTTCTTAACCATTTTACAAAATCGCTAAAATCTTTTTTATCCCAATCTGGACCTACAATCGCACCAGCATAAAGATCAACGCCATTTTTGTATAATACTTCTGATGCTTTTTCACTTGTTTCTACATCAGTTTTTTTATTAAAGTCATTCAGGTCACTCTGCTTAAAACTTTCTATACCTACAAATACAGCATCTAATCCGTGTTTGCTCAAAAGTTCTATCATGTCAGGATTTTTAACAATAAAATCTGCTCTACCGAATATAATAAATGTTTTTTGTATGTTATTTTCATCTAATAATTTACAAAAAGTTTTTATTCTTTCTCTACTCACTAAGAAATTATCATCTACTATGAAAACATTTTTCTCTTTAATTTCTTTTAATTCATTGATAACTGGTACTAGCTCTCTTTCAAAGTATGTATGATCGGTTATTTCAACACAAAAACAAAATTTACAATTATAAGGACAACCAAATGAAGTTTTTAACAAAGCACATGGTACATGATAGGCATAATCATATTTTTTTCTATATCTGCTCGTTATATCTCTATCCGGCATTGGTAATTGGTAGTCTTTATTGATTTTATCATGTTTAAATTGAACTTTTCTGTTGTTCTTCAAAGAGTCTAATAAAATTGCCATATTCTCCATACCATTGATTCCTAATATGTAATCTATATTTTCATCAATAAAATCCTCTGGAATCACCTCACTGTGTACTCCGCCCAACGACAGTTACTATTTTTTTATTTATGTTTTTTACTTCCTTACTGTAATTCTTTATAACATTAACATGTGTAATATATGATGTAAATGATACAATATCTGGTTCATATTTTTTTACAAAATATCCTAATTTCTTTTTTTCCAGCATCATATCTATTAAAATCACATCATGTCCCTCACTTTTTACCAAACTACTAACATATTCTAGTTCTAGTGGTTCACAAGTCATTAAATCTGATAGTCCTAATGAATTTTTGTGGGGTTTTGGTCTAACTAACATTACTTTCATAATTCGTTCACATCCTTAAACACATTAAAGTTATATTCTTGAACTTTGTATTCTAAAAAATGAATCTTTCTTTTTATTATATAATTTATAAATTTGTTACTATGTGATAATAGAAAATAATTGTAAGACATTTTAGCACCAAATTTCAACTTTGCATCATATGCCGTTTGACCTAAATTTATGTATTTAAATTTATGTTTTATAGCGTATTTAATGATTTCTATTAACATATTATGATATAAATCGTATTGATGCGCAACAGCATAATTGTAACCACCAAATTCAAATATTAAAGTGTCATTTTCTCTGTCCTCTATAATTTGAACTATTGCTTGTACTTTTTCATTTATTGATAGTGTGAGTATTTTTGATATATCATTCTTAAAGAACTCTTTGCTTAGCTTTTCCAATGAATATTTAGAATGATTAAATACTTGTTCATATAGTTCATACATTTCATCTGTAAATAATCCATTATCCTTCAATATATCTACTTTTATGTCTTTTCCTTTTTTTAATGCTATATTATATCTTCTTCTGTAGTTAGCTCTCAGATGGCTTATATATTCTTCAAAACTATCCCATTTATTTTCCAAAGTACATATAGGTAAATAGTGCCCTTGCACAAAATTATTCAATGTATCTTCTTTTTCAGTATTTATAATTATTTTTATTCCTTTCATGCTGTTTAAAGTTTTCTCAATTTCTGACTTATCTTTACCAAATACAATACTTGGTTTTGTTACCGATAATGGCAAATATATAAACTTCATATGCAATTTTATATCATATTTATCAGTAAATATAAATAAATTGAATTTTCTCTCAAACATCATGAAGCATGAATATAATCTATCATTTCTATAAAATAAATGGTATGATTGATTGCAAGGATTTACTTTTTCCATATATTCTAAAAAATGCTTAGACATATAGATATTCTTTTTACATAAATCATTCCATTCTTTTGGTAAATCTTTTGCATTATTTATTCTAACATACATCTCTATTCCTCGATTTCATATAATCTATATTCTTTATTAACTCCAATAGCTATTTTTTTGCATAAATTGTTAGATTCTGTATTATCCTCTAGTATGAATGATGACACTCCCCTAGGGAATTTTTCTTTTCTCATTTTTATAGAATAATCTATTAAACCAATCGCCAACCCACTTCTTTGATATTCTGGCAGCACTCCTATTACGTTATAAATCAGATTTTTAGGTTTACTTTTCAATAGTCTAAAAAATAATTTTATATAATTGATTTTAGGTCTATCAAAGAATTCAGCATAGTCTGGATGTGTAAAAATAAACCCTACTTCCCTTCCATCTTTCAACACAAATATAATATCTTCATTTTTTATTAAAAACTTCATTTGCTTCATTAACTGATACATTTCATTTGGAGTTTTGGTTGAATAATATGGCGTACCTTTTAATGTTTTATCACATAATTCTCCGAACTTTAGCATTTCATTTTTAAATTTTCTTTTGTTCATGTATCTAAATGTATAATTACTATAAATATTTTCTAACATCTTTTTATCAAAAAGAGAAACACTATTTTCGGCATCATAGATATATGAAAATGCTCTCTTTTTTATATTTATTATCTCATCTAACTCCTCAACATAATATTCAGGATTATAATTTGAATTAAATTCCAAATCATTATTGTACCCATGTACTAATATCCCTAACCCATAACTTATTTGCCCGTTAATGCCTATAATCATTTTATTTAGTTGTAATTTTTTCATTAAGTTTTTTCCATATTTTATAGCTTCTTTTATATATTTTTGACTATTGGGCATAAATTCTAAAAAAGACATTTTTAATTCTTTACTATCATTTGTACTTATAAAAATACAAGCCAGCTTTACTTCATTGTCTTCTATCATAATTGGAACTACGTTCGCTCTTTTGGCGTAATCATCTTTTTTATATAAAAAATTTTTTATTAAAATTATGTTTATATCAGAAAAATGCTCATCATTTTTATATAATTCATAAATAAATTTAATGTACCTTTTTTTATCTTGTTTCGTTTTTGCCTCAATTACATTCATATTTTTCTCCATTATTTTATTTTTCTTTGCGTTATTTCATAACCAGATATTTTTTTATATTTTGGTAATTTTATATTTATTTTATCTATTATTTCTTTAACTTTATTCTCTTCTAATTCTGTGTTGATTATGACATATATTCTATTATTTTTCATTAGCACATTAGCATCATTTATCTCTTTATATTGCAACAATTTTCCTATCAGTTCTTCTGGTGCTATATTTTTTCCATTGTCTCCTATCAATATATTTTTCTTTCTTCCTTTAACATATAGAAAATCATTTTTTATATAGCCCATATCTCCTGTGTCAAAATATCCATTTTCAATGCAATTTACTTTCTTATTTCCTATATATCCTTTGAATACATTTGAGCCTTTTACCCAAATTTCTCCTATTCCATTTTTATTTTCACTAATGATTTTTACAGTATTGATATTTAAGATCTTTCCAACTGAATTATAATCATTATTATTTTTATAGTTCATAGCAACTGGACCAGAAGTTTCTGTCATGCCATATACATTATAAATAGGTAAACCTACATCATCAAAAAACTTATTTGTATCATAAGACAACAAACTTCCAGCTGAACATCCAAAAAAGTATTTTCCCCCAAAAAAGTCATGAATCTTTTTAAACATCTTCTTTCTAATATCTATTCCTACTTTTCTCAATATATTTGATACGCTAATCATTATTTTTATCAATATTGCATTATTAGACAATATATTTTCCTTTATTTTATTATACATCAATGGCACACCCATAAATAGTGTTGGCTTTGTTTCTTTTAATACGCTTTCCATTCTCTTATAATCTGTTTCTAATATAATCGTTACCCCTGCATACATTGAATGAAACATAGTTGTCAAAGCATATATATGATAGAGTGGAATAATGAATAAACATGTATCCTTATGTGTTACTTCCCATTTTTTGTTTAACTCTGGTATAACGCCGAACAAATTCTTTTCATCCAATTTAACAAGCTTTTGGGTTCCTGTTGTGCCAGATGTGTGTAAATAAAGATTTCCAGAATGCCTATCGTTCAATACTCTATCTGTTTTTTCTTTCATCATTTCATTGACTTGACTAAAATACATACATTCATATTGCTCAAATTTAACATTTATCTCATCATCGATTATTACTAAATCAGGTTTTTCTAAATCGAATATTTCTAATATGTTATCTTTGTCTAGTTCTTTATCTATTGCAATGACATCTCCAACATATCCAAATACTGCCCAAAATGAAATAATCCATTCTAATTTATTATTTCCTATTATTGCAACATCTTTATATTTTCCATTTAATTTTGCTACTAACGAATTTATAAACTCGTATATTTCACTATTAGTAATTTCTTTATAAATTTCATTTTCTCTATAAATCAATCCTATATCATTTGGAAATTTTATATAATTTTTTTCTAAATAATCATTTATTTTGCTCAATTTTATCTACTCCTATGTTTTGTAATAAAGTTTTATTTTTACATTTCTTATATCTATTGCCATTATAACATTTTATAAGAAAAATGGAAACAATTCCAACTATATCACATATTGATAACAAAAATTACCTCATAGAGTTAGTTCTCTATAAGGTAATTTGATTATGTATTAACTTTTATTATGTACTTTAATTTGCCAAATTTAGGTTTTTCATAGCTATTATTTTCTTAATCATGCATTTGCATTATGAGTTTTATAAAGCCTATGAAGAAAGCCCAACAAAATTTTACAATCACAATGAATATAACAATTCCAACTATTATGAAAAAACTTATATAATTTCCTACTGCATTAGCACTTGTTCCACCTTTTTCCCTTACTTTAGATATTAGCGGTTTTTCATCTACATGGATTGGCCCTATATTGGCTTCTGCCACTTCTTCTTCACAAGATGATAATTTCTCTTCTGACAGGTTGTTTGAAGATAACATCATTTTTTTTACTTTTCTTTTAACATCCCACAAATATAATTTATTAGCAGTAAACAAATAAATAAAAAAGCTTATTATAGGATATGCAAACTTTATTCCAAGATCAACTGTAATTCCAAAAAGAACGGTTGAGCCATACAATAATATAAATCCTAGCAAATATGATTTTCTATAAAAGAACCATATCGGGCCCAAGAATGCGCCCAATATTGCTGCAGGCCAATTTAGTTTTTTATTTACAATTTTATCTGCATTTTTGCCTATGTATTCTAGTACTAATTTTTCTTCCATTCGTTTTTCCCCCTTATTTCTAGTGGTTTCACTCACTAATTATAATATTTTTCAGATTTTAATGTGCTGCTATCAATTGATTTTTATGGAGCACGCCTAAACTTAAGCTACACACTTACATTTAACATTGAGTTAATTCTATGTTGTTTTTATGGAGCACACTGTGCTCCGCTACATGCCTACCTTTAATACTGAGTTAACTCTATTTGGTTTTTATGGAGCACGCTGTGCTCCGCTACATGCCTACCTTTAATATTGAGTTAACTCTATTTGGTTTTTATGGAGCACGCTTGCATTTAATATTGAGTTAATTCTATTCGATTTTTTTGAAGCACGCTTACATTTTACATTGTATTTTGTTTTTCGCCAACTTTTTTCATTCTTTCTATATACATTTTTGCATCTTCTGGCAAATCGAAGTTTGGAACATGTTTTGTCTTATAACTTAACGGATTTGTATTTGCACTTGTTTTGTCTATTATGTCTTCTATTTCAAGCACAGCTTGCGCAAACATTTGAACATTTTTTTCATCGTTTTTTTGAACATAGTATGAAAATCCTTCACTTAAATATGATAAGTATTCTAGATAATTTCTCATTACATATTTATTTAATAATAATCTTTTTTTCTGATAATATATGGCCTCATCATATTTCTTTTCATTTACTAATTTGTTAGAAAAAGCCTCATATATGCCACTTATATTCTTGTTATATTTATATGCCATGTTTGCTATTTCAAGTTGTTCTGCTGGCGATGTAACAGTATATAATTCTTCTTGGAGCGCATCTGTATAAAATGGCAAAATGCTATATGCTGTTTTATAATCTTTAATTTCATAAGCTAATGCTGAGATTGCAATTATAAAGAAACTACATAATAGCACACCTATCCCTACATTAAACACCTTTTTCGATAAAAGTGTTTTTGTATTAAATTTCGACATGATTATGAATAACAATATGAAATATATATATTCAAAGTCTATATCTATCATCGAATGACCTAATATTAAGATCATTATTAGTCTACTGATGACATTTTGTTTTTTATCAAAGAAAGTTAATACGGCAAAAATGCTCAAACAAATCATTGGGATTATACCAACATCAAGCATTATTTGTAGCAATGAGCAATGTACATATTTTGCATCATATATTCCTGTTTGTATTTCTGTTTGCTTATAGTACCAACCCATATATCCATACCCAAACGGATTATTCTTTATCATATCTATTGCATCTTTATAATAAAGTAATCTTGTTGTCATTTCTCCACTTTGCATCATGTCTTTTGTTATTCTTTTTTCCATGTGAAATAGATTGTTTGCTACTAATAATCCGCAAGACTGAAATCATAATTATTAAAAATATTCTTTTTTTGTTTTGATGAGAAAGAAACAATAAAGATATTTCACATAGCACCATTAAAATGATAATAGCTCTACTATTAGTCATTATTATTCCTGTAATTAGTATGCCTGCGCAAATATGTGCTCTTACGCCTTTCTTTTCTTGAAACAATTGTACTACCAAGGCTACTACTAAAAATAAACCATACGAGTTGGCATATTCAAATAACCCTTGTAACCTATCATTAAAAAAATACAAATCGGATTTAAAAATCATTGAAAGAAAACTTATAATTACAGATACAACTCCTGACATAGGAATTACATTTAAAATATGTACTACATCATCATCTTTATATTCGTACTGCAAGAATAAAATTGTAAAAAGGATTATACTTAAATTTTTTATAAAACCTATTACAGCCATTCCCTTATCTACAGCATAAAAGCTAGTTACAATAAATGCAATTATATAAACACTTAAAAGATAGAATTTAGTATCTTTGGGCAATATAATTTTTCTATTTTTATTGATTTTGTATATTAAACCAATTAAACAGATTATGCTTAACATGACATTCGAGAATAAGCTTAAAAAACCTCCAAATATCGGCGCCATGAATATAATTATTTTTATCAAATCTATTTTTCTACTTTTTTGCATATTATACCTTTCTATTTTTTCATAAGAGCTGCCTTAAACAAGACAGCTCTTATGTCAGTATTTATTCATCTACTTTAATTTCCATGTATGAATTCATGTTTTCTTTTAAATATATTAAAACACTCTGATGAGGAATCTCCACTCCGCTAGCACTTATATATCCTAAATAAGCATCACCGACAAAAAGCTCCTCTTCGGTTGCATTTACAAGTTTTTTCTCACTATCATAATAAACAAATTTTTCATAGGAATCCCCAAGGTTTATATACTCGCTCGATCCCATTTTATAATAATAGACATCGCCGAAAAGATTATTAGAAGTTTGGATTTCTTTATATATACTTCTATCATTTTTATCAATTACAAACACTGTATTTCCCATAAAATACTCTGTTGTTCCATCAACTTCTGCATCAAAATCTATTCTTCCACCAATAATTTGAAAAGCTTTATCTTCTGGTATTATTCTTCTATAATTTAGCACCCTTGCTGATGGTATATATAAACCTTCAGCATAAGAAATTAACTTGCTTTGCCAATCTTCTCCTAAATCAAGCGTTCCTTTTTCTACATCATATTTGTATGATAAAATATTATTTATATGATATTTACTATTTAAATTTTTAGCTAAGGATATTGTTACGAACTTGCCATTATATGTTGAATTGCTTTCTTGCTTAGAAAAACTCAAAACTTGTTTGCTAGGAGCTTTATAAGCTGACATGTTTTCTCTACTATTACCATAGCAGTATACAAAATCTTTATAGTATTTGCCTAAATCAATTGTACAATTCTCTTGGTTAAATTTTATATATCTAAATGGGTCTTCCACTTCAATTCTTACATAATTGTAAGGATTTTTTCTATTTAAAATGTATAAATATTTTCCAAGATACCCTGGACAATTTGTTCCATAATTTAACACTCTTTGTGATGTCTTATACATTCGATCCTTATAATAAAGTTTATCTGAATCTAAAGAAGTATATCTGTAATCTCTCCAATCCTCACCCAAGTCTACAGTATGGTTTTCATTATCGTATGTATACAATATGTTTGACATATTATAGCATACTCTTGAAGCAGGATTAGCCTTTAATGAAATCCACACGTACATTGCATTGAATGTTGAATTTTTGTTTCTGTTATTTGAATTAGAATAATTTAACACCTTTTTATTAGGCGTATATTTTTCAAAATTAGAAAAACCATCAACATCATTTCCGTAACTAAACAAAAACTTAGTATAGTTCTTACCCAAATTAATTGTGCCATTTATTCTATCAATTTTTATTTCTGCGAAAGGATTTTTGGTTTCTATTTTTACAGAATCATTTATATTATCTTTTTTCATTACAAGCACATAATTTCCGCAAAAGACATTTTTAGATTTTACCAATATTTCTCTTTTGCATTCGCCCTCAACATTATACTTCGAAGGTTCAAAATAAAAAGTTCTTTCAAGCTCTTCTGTATATGTTAAATATCTTTGCGATGGAGTATACTTAGTACCACGCTCTATACTTGCGTTATACTCATCTAAATAAACATATTGATTCCAATTCTCCCCTAAGTCAAGTATACCTGTATTTACATCATATTTGATATCTGTTTTACTTGTATTAGTTTCTTCATTTTCCTTTGTTTGAGTTTCAATCTCAAAGTATGTATAACATGCTTTATTTTGTTTTAGAGCCACAAAAATATATTTCTTACCAAATGTTGTTCCACTATTATCTTTGGCATCTTTTGAGTAAGTTAGTATTTTTTTGCTTGGTGTATAAGATATTTTCACGCTATTTAATGAATCCGAATATCCATATTTAAAATTTTTATAATCGCTTCCTAAATTTAATGTATTTTTCTCGCTATCATAAGATACATCATCAAATGGGTTAACTATTTTGATTTTAACATAATTATCTTCATGCTGTGCATCTATTATAAAAAGATATTTGCCACTAAAATAATCATTTCCTTCTTCTAATTCATTAAAAGTTAGAACTTGGCTAGATGGTTTTCTTATTTTCTTTATTTTAGTGCCATATGAATATTTATATTTTTTCCAGTCCTTGCCTAAGTCAACTGTACCTGTCTCTTCATCATATTTAAATGTAGGAAATTTTATTTTTTCTTCATCTAATACTATCTTTTCTAATACACTTAGCGAATTATGCATCAATTGGCAAACTTCAGCTCTTGTTAATTTGCCTTTTGGATTAAATGTGCCATCTGCGTTTCCTCTCATCAATTCATTTTCAACAGCTATTGCTACATACTTTTTTAAATTTTCTGATATATTTTCTTTATCAGAAAATTTATTTAATGTAGAAAGTTTGTAAGAAGAATCTTGAAGTCCAGCCGCCATTACAACAGAAACTGCTACATCTTCTCTCACAGCTTCATCTGATGGCCTGAAAAATAGTGTATCGTTTTCTCCTCTGTATGCTGACAAATACTTACTAGCAACTTCGATATAATTATATGCCCAATGTTCTTTTTCAACATCTTGGAACGAAATATTATTTTTCTCCTTTAAATTTAATGTCAAAACCAAAATTTTCGCAAACTCTGCTCTTGTTACTGACTTATCTGGTATGAATGTATTACCTGGATATCCAGATAATATTTTTTTAGATGTCATGTCCATTATTACATTATATGCCCAATGACTTTTATTAAGATCTGAATAATCTACTGCAAAAACATTAGAAGAAAAAATCATGATTAAGCATATTAAATACAAAAATAAAATTTTAAAATTCTTTTTCATATGTTCCCCTCTTTTCAATATAAATTGTGTTCTATGATTTTATGGAGCACAATTAAGCTTAATTTTCATGGAGCACACTGTGCTCCGCTACATTTTTTGTGCCTAAAGCTAGTTGGCGCTTTTAAACCGATTATGCTACCTTTTTGAGTTTTTATGGAGCACGCTTAAGCTACATTTCTGTGCCTAAGGCTAATTGTTTTGCCTATTTTTACGCACAAAAAGCTAGCATTATGTTTTACATAATACTAGCTATCTCTTATTTTATTTGAAGTTTTTTTATTTGTTAAGCAATATATCGTGTGTGTGTGTGTGTGTTACAGCCTCAAGGGTTTTAGCGTTCATATCTTTTTTCCTTTCTTAGTCCATCATTATTTTGTATTATATACTAACCAGTTTTACTTTGCAACCACATTATGTTCTATACTCACAAAAGCTATTATTTCAAGCTGTTTTTCACCATTTTCCATGCTACTTTTAAATCTGAAAATAAAAAACTATTCCAATCAAATTTCTGTACCACCGCAAGTGATGTACATGTTTTAGGACTATTTATTGGTATTTCTATTGTTTCTACTAAATTTTGCGACAACAAATCAGAAATTTTATATATTTTTCTTTTCTCTGTAGTTAAATCATTCACTGTACACTTTTGGGGATCTATCGGAATTTTGTTTGAAAATGCCATTCCTTTAACTGCTGAATCTATGTCAGAAAAATCATTTTTTGTTATGTTACTATCTTTTGGTCTATTTACCGTAGTTTCTGTGTTTTTATGAATATCAGTATAATATTTTTTTGCATCAAAAAAAGATCTATCATCTAGTTGTTTAGTTAATTCATTAGTTATATTTTGGCAAATCTCCTCTGTCCACACGAAAATCACCCCTTTTAATCTTTTGTACCATTTCCATTCTATCCTTTTTAACATATTTTTTCAATTACATTTTTGTTACAGTTAAGTTACAAAAATGTTACAATTCTGTTTTTGCATATCATAATATCCTGCCCCATGTAGAGCTTGACTATTCAGCAAGCGCTACATGGGGCAGTTACTATTCTTCATCTATTAGACTATTTTCACTTCTCCATCTTGATAAGTTAATTTTACTTTGTCTCCATCTTTGATTTTTCCATCTAAGATTTCTTCTGCCAATTTGTCTTCTACAAGATTTTGAATTGCTCTTCTTAAAGGTCTTGCGCCATATGTTACATCAAAGCCTTTCTTTGCAATATATTTCTTAAGCTCATCTGTAACAGAAACTTCGATATCTCTACCTTCAAGTCTCTTTGTAGCTGCAGTAAGCATAAGATCAACAATCTTCTCAATTTCTTTTTCGTCTAATGGTTTAAATACTATAATCTCATCTATTCTGTTTAAAAATTCTGGTCTGAATTCTTTCTTTAATTCTGACATTACATTTTCTTTAATTTGATCATAGTTTTTCTTCTTGCTTTCTTCGTCATTAAATCCGATTGTCTTATTCTCAACAATACTTCTTGCACCTATATTTGATGTCATTATAATTACTGTATTTTTGAAATCTACTGTTCTTCCTTGAGAATCTGTAAGTCTACCATCTTCTAAGATTTGAAGTAATATGTTGAATACATCTGGATGCGCTTTTTCAATCTCATCGAATAAAATTACGCTATAAGGTTTTCTTCTAACTTTTTCAGTTAATTGTCCGCCTTCTTCATATCCTACATATCCTGGAGGTGCACCAATTAGTTTAGCAACTGTGTGTTTCTCCATATACTCAGACATATCAACTCTTATCATTGCATTTTCGTTTCCAAATAAGCATTCTGCAAGTGCTTTACAAGTCTCGGTTTTACCAACACCTGTAGGTCCTAAGAAGATAAATGAACCAATTGGTCTCTTTGGATCTTTTAGTCCAACTCTTCCTCTTCTTATAGCCTTTGCAACTGCGACAATTGCTTCATCTTGACCAATTACTCTCTTATGAAGCTCAGCCTCCAAATTCTTTAATTTATCGGCTTCTGCCTCTGTTAATTTTACAACAGGAACTCCAGTCCAGTTTGAAACAATTCCGGCTATATCTTCTTCAGTTACTTTTGTTTCTTTGATTTGGTTCTTTTGCTCCCATTCTAGTTTAACTTTTTCTAATTTTTCTTTTTCTTTTTGCTCTTTATCTCTTAATTTTGCTGCTTTCTCGAAATCTTGAACATTTATTGCATCTTCTTTTTCTTTTACTATTTCACCTATTTTTTCTTCAATCTTCTTAACCTCTTTTGGAGCAGTTAATGAAGCTAGTTTTACTTTTGATGCAGCTTCATCCATTAAGTCAATTGCTTTATCTGGCAAATATCTATCATTTATATATCTTGAAGAAAGCTCTACTGCCGCCTTAATAGCCTCATCAGTTATCTTTACTTTGTGATGTGCTTCATATTTATCTCTAATGCCTTTCAAAATCTCTATTGTTTCTTCTTGAGTTGGCTCGCCAACTGTAACTGGTTGAAATCTTCTTTCAAGAGCAGCATCTTTTTCTATATACTTTCTATATTCATTCAAAGTTGTTGCACCGATTACTTGTATTTCAGCCCTTGCTAATAGTGGTTTTAAAATATTAGCCGCATCTATTGCACCTTCTGCAGCACCAGCACCAACAATTGTATGAATCTCATCTATGAACAATATAACATTTCCACTCTTTTTAATTTCAGCAAGACATTTCTTAAGTCTGTCTTCGAAATCACCTCTGTATTTTGCACCTGCTACCATTGAAGAAACATCAAGTGAAACTACTCTTTTATCCTTTAGATTTTCAGGGACTTCACCGCTAACAATCTTTTCTGCTAAAGCCTCTACAACAGCTGTCTTACCAACACCTGGTTCACCTATTAAGCATGGATTGTTTTTAGTTCTTCTGCTAAGTATTTGAATAATTCTTTCGATTTCATTTTCTCTGCCTATGATTGGGTCAAGTTTTCCTTCGATTGCCTCATTAGTCAAATCTTTACCGAATTGATTTAATGTTGGTGTTTGATTATAGCTTTGTTTGCTTTTAGCATTTGGATTTGGATTGCCAGCATTTTCTTCTGTTAATGTTTTTAAAAGTTCTGAAAACATTTTTTGAATGTCTACACCTAAATCCATTATAATTCTTACTGCGACACTATCTCCCTCTTTCATTATACCAAGCAAGATATGTTCTGTACCTATATAATTATTATTTAATCTTTTTGCTTCCATAAAGCTTATTTCAAAAACTCTTTTTGTTCTTGGTGTATACCCCTCAGGAAGTTCATCTAACGGTTCTCCTCTGCCTATTAGTTCTTCTATCATTTCTATTATCTTTTCTTCTGTCACACCTTGATTTGCAAGCACTTTATATGCAAGTCCACTGCCTTCTCTCACAAGTCCGCATAGTAAATGTTCTGTGCCTACATAATTATGTCCTAACTCCGCCGCAATTTCTTGTGCCATCTCTATTGATTTTTCGGCTCTATTTGTGAATTTGTATACCATATTTATTCCTCCTTACTTTCTATTATTTGCTTTATCACTTTTGTTCTTTCCACATCTCTTTCTTCTGGATTTAGCTCTTTCTTTAGGTATTTTTGAAGTGTAGCTGGTTTAGTAAGAATATTTATTTTGTTTAATTTTTCGTTATCTATCTCTGTTATTATTCCCATACTTATGCCCATTCTAACAATTGATATAAGTTTTGCACATTCTGAATATGACATTTTTCTTGCATATAACAAGTTTCCAAAGCTTCTATATATTTTGTCTTCTACTTCTATGCCTTTATTTTTTAAATACTCTCTTGCTTTTCTTTCTTGTTCTATTACTTTATTTACTACCACATTCACATTTTCTATAATTTCTTCTTCAGTGACACCCAAACTTATTTTGTTAGATACTTGATACAAATCTCCTATTGCTTCTGTACCTTCACCATAAACGCCTCTCACATTAAGATTTACCTTATTTATAACCTCTAGCACTTTTTCTATTCTTCCTGTTATTCTAAGCGCAGGTAAATGTAACATTACAGATGCTCTTAGTCCTGTTCCTACATTTGTTGGACACGCTGTCAAGAAACCATAATTTTCATTATATGCATATTCTAGTTTAGAAGATATTTTTTCATCAATTTCTATTGCTTCTTTTAACGCAGATTCTAATTCAAAACCTGCTTTCATAATTTGTATTCTTAAATGATCTTCTTCATTTATCATAATTGCTATATTCTCTTCATCATTTAGTAATATTCCTGCATCTTTTACATTTAATAAATCTTTACTTATAATATGTTTTTCAACTAAACTTTCCTGCATTAACTCATCTAAATCTTTAAGTTTCATAAAATGTAAATTTTCTAACTTTACATTATTTTTTACAAGTTCGAGTATTTCTTGTAGCTCTTCATCAGTTGCATGCCCCACAAACTTTTTGCCATGTATATTCCTTGCGATTCTAATTCTGCTACTTATTACTATATCGCTATCTTTTCCATCTTCTAAATACCAACTCACTTTTTTTATTCACCTCTTTTTTATTTTTTATCTGATTCAAGTTTTTTGATTTTATCTCTTATAACAGCCGCCTTTTCATATTCTTCTTTTTCTACGCACTTTTTCAACTCTTCTTGCAATTTTTCTAATTCTGTTTTTTCTTTTTTCTCTTTTTGTTTTACATTTTGGTTTATACCATTTAATCTTCTTCCTATATGTCTATTACTGCCTTGAAGTCTTGGCAAAATATTATCTAGTTTATCACTAAAAACATCATAGCATTCTTCACAGCCAAACATTCCAGTATTAGCAAATTCATCATATGTTGTCTCGCAATTTCCGCATTCCAATGCATTTGCATGACCTAATGATTTTGCAAAACTTGGCTCATTAAAAAATGCTCCAAAAACATCATTAAAATCGAAATTAAAATTCATTCCTATATTCATTTCATTTGCACATTTATCGCACAAAACGACATGTGCCTTTTTACCATTTATAATTTCTGTATAACTTACATTTGCTTCATTCATTCCACATTTTTGACATTTCATAAATATCACTCCTATCCCATAAATAACAATCTATTATTTTTTTATTTAAGCGTACTTACACTAAATTTATAAGCATATTTTTTAAGATTCTAGTTCTAACATCATCTTTATATTCAACCGGTAGACCAAGAACCTTATCATTAGTTGCAATTTTCATAAGTTTTGCAATTTCTTCATTTATGATATTGTATTCTAACATGTTCTTTATAATTATGCCCGCCTCTTGCTGAGTTAAACTACCATGTATAGAACTAATTATATGCATGATGTAATCATTTTTTGTCATATCAACTCTTTTAATCTTAATGTTTCCGCCACCGCCTTTTCTGCTTTCAACATAATAACCTCTCTCAGGATTAAATCTAGTTGCTAACACATAATTTATTTGTGAAGGAACACAATTAAAATACTCAGCCAACTCATTTCTGCCAAATTCAAAAAAATCATCATTATCAGCCATCATCTTTTTTATATATGCTTCAATTACTTCTGAAAGCCTCAATGGTCTCGCCTCCTTTTTTCTACTTTTTGCCCTTTGTTTCACTTTGACTTTCTTTGACTTTCAATTTATTATTTTACTCCTTTTTTTATATTTGTCAATAGATTTTTTTAAAAATTTTTCCTTGCCAAGTTTATATAGGCAAGGAGGCTTGTTATAATCTTACAAAAATACTGTTATTCTTCATCATTTGTACTATTTTCCAAATGTCTAGCTATTCTTTTTTGTTCTTCGGGCGTAAGCCAAGCTTCAAAGCTAGGTATAAATTCTCCATATTCTGTTGTGTCTTCTATTATACCTTTACCTTTTGTTTTTAACATATTTAAACCTACTCTATTTTTCTTATCTTTCATAAAAAATCACCTCATAACAAATATTATGAGATGATTGAGAATTTTTATTCTATCTATTATAATTTTCTGAATACTCCAACAACTTTTCCAAGTATTGAACATGTTGGAACAATTATTGGTTGCATAAATTGGTTTTGTGGTTGCAATCTTACATGACCTTTTTCTTTATAAAATTTTTTAACTGTTGCTTCATCTTCTATCAAAGCCACAACAATATCTCCATTTTGAGCGTTATCTTGTTTTTTTACTAAAATGAAATCACCATCAAGAATACCTGCATCAATCATGCTTTCGCCTCTAACTTTTAGCATGAATGTTTCGCCGTTTCCTGTAAAATCAAGTGGTAATGGGAATGAATCTTCTACATTTTCTACTGCTAATATTGGCATTCCCGCTGTAACCTTTCCTACTATTGGCACATCAACCATTTCTTTTGAAGTAAAAAATGGTTTTTGACTTTTACCATCTTCATCAACTAGTCTTATTGTTCTTGATTTCATATCAACCTTTTCTATTAAACCTTTTTTCTTTAATCTAGCTAAGTAACCGTGTACTGTTGAGGTTGATTTTAAATCTAAAGCCTTGCATATTTCTCTGACAGATGGAGCATATCCTTCTTCTTTTATTTGTTTTTTAACATAATCTAGCACTCTTTGTTGCTTATCAGTTGCTTTAGCAGAATCTTTCATCTTTTTCTCTCCTTTATGGAGCTTGGCTTAAGCTCCTCTACTTTTTTAAGCAGTGTATTTGGTATTTTCGTAAGCTATTTTACACTACCGCCCTTTTAACTGTTTTTAGGGTATCACAAAAATTCGTTCTTGTCAACATTTGAAGCAAACAAATTTTTCTTTTTGCTGTCAAGTTGTTACTGTCTAATCATAATTTAAAACATGTCTTTCTTTTTTAGCCAAACCCATGCTATAAGCGATGTTAAAAATGCGATTCCCATTACTTTTATAAATCCAAATGCATCTTCTGCAAAAGGCAATCCTGCTACATTCATTCCCCATATACTAGATACTATTGTAGGAATTGAAATAACTATAGTTACAGATGCCAAAAATTTCATTACTATATTTAGGTTGTTTGATATAACTGAAGCATATGCATCCATTGTTCCGCTCAAAATATCTCTATATATTGTTCCCATTTCTATAGCTTGTCTATTTTCGATAATAGCATCTTCTAGTATATCTTCATCTTCTTCGTACATTTTTATGAATTTAGAACGCATCAACTTTTCCATTACTATTTCGTTTGATTTTAGTGATGTTGTAAAATACACCAAGCTTTTTTCTAATTCTAAAAGTCTAATAAGTTCTTGATTTCTCATTGATTTTTGAAGTCTATTTTCTGCTTTGTCGGTCTCTCTATTTATGAATTTTAAATAATTCAAATAATACACTGCTGTTTTATATAAAATCTGTAATATAAAGCGTGTTTTTTTGAATGTATAAAAACCTTTAACTCTACAATCTATGAATTCTTTCAATATTGGAGACTCCATTGTGCATACTGTAATAAAATAATCATCTCTTACAACTATCATACCTATTGGCACTGTTGTAAATCCTTCTATTTCTCCATCATTTTTTTCAACAGTTGGCAAATCAATTACTATAAGAGTTTGGTCATCTTCAACATCTATTCTTGCTTTTTCTTCTTGATCTAGCGGATATCTTATAAATTCCTCGCGCACTCCGATAGAATTGCAAAGCGTATTTATCTCTTGAGCTGTAGGATTGATAAGATTTATCCAGCAACCTTTTTCAAGTTTTGTTTGCTCTCTAAAAAATCCTTGTTCATCAAGTGTTTTATATATTTTCATCATATGCATATTCCCCCTATTTTTGTTTAGTTGTGTCCACCAATTTTATGGAGCACACCCGATTTTAAGCTATATTTTTTCTTTTGCACAAACTAACTTACGCTACCACACAAGATTGGTAAAAGTCGTTTAATGAAAATTGCTTTGCTTATTTTATTTGCAAAGCAACTTTTAAGATTCTATTCATCACCTTTTACTAAATAAACTTTCCATTTTCTTCTACCAAGTTTATATGCAAAAGATTTATCAAATACTGCATAGTCAAATCTGTACTTTCCTTTAACAGCACTACCCGTATCCATCGCTACCACATAGCCTAAACCTTCTATATAAAATTCGGTTCCAAGTTTCCAATATTTTGTGTCAACTGCAATTGATACACCGGCTACAATCGGTTTACCTGATGCTGTATAGCCTAAATTATTGCTACACTCATCTGGGCTTGGCGTATATGCAGTTCCCTCAAATTCACCAACATAATCTAATTTATCATAATCAACAGCTGTATCAGCCTTATCTGCAGTGCCAAAATTTTGTGGTTCAATTCCTACGGAAGCAGCAAGTTTCAAAGAATCTTGAAGTCTCATATTTTCTTCTATTAAACTTTGATTATTTTTAGCCAATTGTTCTGCTTCTGTGTACAATCTTTCTTGTTCAGATTTTATTTCTTCTTGCTTTTTTTCAATTTCTTCTTTTTGATTTTCTATATAGCTTTTCTCGTTTTCTAAATTTTGTATTCCTACAGCTAATCCCTCTGTTTTTTCATTGTACACCTTCACTGTATCTTTTGCATATACTAATACATAAAATGCGCCAGCAGAAATAATCATCAATGAGCCTATTAAAGCTTTCGCAATTCTTTTATGTTTTAGAATTGATTTTCTAAAATTATAAACAGCTTTTATTTGAGATATTCTATCTGCTTGTCCCAATTTTATCACTCCACTTTCTCTCTTTATCACTTACGCAAGCATGCATTTCAAGTTCTTTTAGATTATATCACAATGACTTTAAAAATTGTATAATATTTTTAAATTTTCACATAAAATATTTTGTTACTGATTACTATTCAACCTTAAATTAAACAAGCACCTACCAGTATTGTTTTTATGGAGCACACCTAAGCTCCTCGACATTTTTATAGCACACATTTACATTTGATATATACTTTTATTTTGAAGACTAAATAGTAACTATATTTTTATCTTTCATATCTATTTTGCTCTTGTGTACTTGAATACTTTATAATATTTTGCTATAATATTTTTGTATTCATGGGGATGCAATGGTTTCGACAGATGCCTAGCAGTATAAATAGCGAGTGATGGATTCTCGTCGGCCATCTAAAAAAACGAGAAATATAAATAATTAACAACAATAAAGTTGCTTTAGCTGCCTAGTTGCGGCTACGTTTGACCAAGCTTGTCTACTTGGCTTGAATCAGGCGTCGATTAAAGTAGAACCGAAGCTATCAAAACTTTGAGATAGTAGGTATTTATAAAGTTACCGAAAATAAAAGGGTGTTTGTCCTCGTTTATTCTAGGGAATTTTAAAAGATAAACTGCACTCGGAGAAGTTTATATGAAAGGGTTTTTGGACAGGAGTTCGATTCTCCTCATCTCCACCAAAAATACCTGTATTGCTTAAATACAGGTATTTTTTTGTGACATGTTTATATAAAATTGGGTATCTACTTCATAATATAACTGCAAAAACTATTGCATTTTACCTAAATTTTCTCGTTCAATTTATCTATTTTTATAGTCATTCCCTCGCAATGTTTTTTACTCATCTGATGTCTCTTTTTTCTATTTTCTACAGTATCAAATATTATTGAAAAATCATAATCTTCTGGATATAACATACTTGCTGGCACTTTTAGTTCAAGTCTTTTATGATTTATTAACACTTTTTCATCTTGCATTTGTACAAGAATTTTTCCCTCTTCATCTGCCTTTTTGCATACTATTCCTATCTTATTTTCAGGATGCACCACTACGCTATCACCGATATTAAAACTTTCAGCTCTTTTTGAAGTCTCTTTATGTTCTTTGCTTTCTTTTATTTTCTTTTTAGAACTTGTACCAAGGATTTCTTCTTCTGCCCCTTCTAATAATTCTTTATCCATTTCCTTTTCTTTATATGAATATTTATATGCATTTTCTATTATGTTTCTTGGCATTCCTAGTTTTTTAGCTATATAAAGTGCTTGGCTTTCACCAGATTTTCCTATTTCTAATTTGTAAAGTGGTTTTAATGTTGCTCTATCAAATGCCATTCTACTGTTTATTACCCCATCTGCTTTTTCTCCGTATTCTTTTACTTCTGCATAATGAGTGGTTACTAAAAACAAACAATTCTTTTTTCTTAATTCTTCCAATATAGCAATTGCTATTCCCATACCTTCAAGTGGATCTGTTCCGCTCCCAAGTTCATCTAGTATTACCAAAGATTCATTTGTTACCTTGCTTAATATTTGTAATATATTTGATATATGTGCTGAAAATGTAGATAGATTTTGATTTATATCTTGTCCATCTCCTATATCACAAAAGATATCATTATTCATACAAATATCTGCATTCTCTGCTGGCACATGAAGTCCACATTGAGCCATCAAACAAAATAGCCCTACAGTTTTTATGCATACAGTTTTTCCACCTGTATTTGGTCCTGTTATTATTATACCATTTGCATTTTCGCCAATCTCGAAATCGAGTGGCACGCATGCTGTTTTATCTATAAGTGGGTGTCTAGCTTTTTCTATTTTTATATATCTTTTGGTATTTATTTTGGGTTCAATACCATTTAAATCGACACTTAGTTTAGCTTTGGCAAATATAAAATCTAACTCTTCTATTATTCTTTTATTTTTAGTAAATATATCAAAACATTCAGACAAACTAGAAGTAAGCATATAAAGTATTTTTATTTCTTCATTCTCTTCTTCTAATTTTAAACTTGAAAGTTCTGTGCTTATTTTTTCAACTTGTACTGGTTCTATAAATAAAGTTCCACCTGTTCTAGATTTTTCTATTACACTTCCTTCTATTTTGTTTTTATACTCTTTTTTTATTGGAATACAAACATGTCCACCCTTTATTGTAGTATAATCTTCTGAGCAATACTTTTTATTGGCAAGCAATATTGAATCAGCTTTTTGCTTTAGCTTTTCTTCTAAGTTTATAATATTTCTTCTTATATCTTTCAAATCGCTTGTTGCATTATCTAAAATCTTTCCATCTTTTATGCAACGGTCTATTTCTTCTCTTACTTCTTCTAAATCAATTATTTCATCTGCAAAATATGATATTGAAACTTCTATTTTTTTTGCACGATTTAAGAAGTCTTTTAATCTATTTATTGATTTTAACGTTGTAGCAATATACTCTAATTCTTCGGCAGTTAACATGCCACCTTTGCTTGCTATTTCTAATATCCTATCTATATCCTTCATTGAAACAAGTGCTGGTGTTCCAACTTCTTCTAACACTCTTTTTGCCTCTGTTGTTTCATTCATTCTCGCTTTTAATTCATCTTCAGATAGATAAATTTGCAAATTTCTAATTCTTTTTTTCGCATTTTCAGTTAATGCTAATTCTTCTAATTTATTTAATATTTTATCAAATTCTAATGCTTGAAATGTCTTTTCCATTTTATTTTCCTCCTAAACCAAAAATCTATGGACATGCAAAATAATCCATAGATTTCAATCAGTTTTATTTAAACTTAAATTAAATCTATAATATTACACGCAAAAAATAAACCTTAAAAGTTAGACTTTTAAAGAAATACTTTATTCATTTTATGCTCTTGTAATATTATACAATTAACAAAAAGACACTTCCTTTTATTTTTATTGATGTTTCTAACATCTTTATCTTTTATAAAGATAGCACAAATTTTTAAAGAAAACAATACTTTTTATTTTTTAACATTTACTATTCAGACTTAAAGCTGAATTATAATGTTTTTATGGAGCACGCCTAAGCTCCTCGACATTTTTATAGCATACATTTACATTTGGCATATACTTTTATTTTGAAGCCTATATAGTAACCCTTAATTTATGTTAAATGCTAAACAGTAATATTTTTATGGAGCACCCCTAAGCTTAAGCTACATTGCCATAAAATACAATTACATCCGATATGCATTTTTTATAGCTGCGTAGTAGTAACATATAGGTCATATTTGTAATAAAACTGTAACATAAATTTAAGGTTTATTTTATTGAGATTTAATGTAGAAATGTTATAATTATTACACATAACTAGCGTACCGTGAGGAGGATTATTATGAAAAAGTTTTTATTGCCTGTCATCGCACTAATATCTATTGCAATTGTCACCATTTTTATATGCATTTTTGGTGCAAATAAGTCTATAACATCAAAAGAAGAAATTGATACAATTAAGCAAGATGCTCATTTAGATATTTTAGTGAATTTGGGCAATTTTTCTAAAGATTCATACTCTGAAAGTATGCTATTAGATGTTGCAATGCAGTACGCTACTGAAATCGGTCTTGCGAATGATGGTAACCAAGATGATGTGTATTTTCAATATGTTGAAAAAGATACTTTGCATACTCTAATTAGTGAATTAACAGGTCTTTATATTGAAGCTCCAATTGTTATTGATGATTTTTATTATCTGTATGATAGTGAAAACTCATATTACTATTACTTAGGCTCTTCACCAGAATATTTTAAAATCTCTAAGATAAATAAAATTGAAAGAAATGGTGAAAAAATATTTATAAATTGCGATATCTCTAAAAACGAGGATGGCGAATCAACTAATATGAATAATATATCAATTACTTTAGGTATAAATCCAAAGAATAATTTAACTAAATATAGTGTGATACAAATAGATTTTTAAGGTACATAGTTTACCTCAAAAATTAAGACTATCACGATTTTTGAAATGTTATATAGAAATAATATTTCAAGAATCATGATAGTCTTTTTATCTATTGTTCATTTTGTTCATAGTATTCAACAAGTGAAAATACATCTTCACTAGTTGAAAGCGGTATTACTATGTTCTTTTTATAATTTACAAGATAATTTTCATTTATATATGTTACCCCTATGCTTTCTAATTCATCTTTTCTAAGTAAATACCAGTCCTTTCCGACTCCAACTTTAATTTTTTCATAGTTTTCTTCTGAATCACCGCTTAATTTTTCAAACTCTGGATTTTGCAAACCTGGTAGTGGCACATTTGCTGGTGTTAATACCCCGCTTGTTGCGGCTTTAGCTGCATATTTTGATACAGCGGTTTCTACTGCAAATTTATTTTGCTTTAAAGCTTCTTCTTTTGATTCTTTAAAGATAGTTTTTGAAGATATTATAGACATAACAGAAATTATAGTAATAACTACTACCATCACTATTACTGTTACCATTGTTATGCCGTTTTCTTTATTTATAAATTCTTTGTTTTGCATACTATCTCCTCCATCTTATTTATGGTTGTATTTACTAATTTTACAGTGCACACTTAAGCTTAAGCTACATTTTCACAGCTATTTTATATTTTTTCACAAATTAGTTTTCACTATTTTGTTTAGATACATATATTTTTAGTATAACATTTTAGAAACAAAAGGCAAGAAAAAAGAGAGAAACTATTAAATAATTTCTCTCTTTAAAGCCTATTTAAATTTAAAAACTATTATTCAGCTGTATATGGTAATAATCCAATATGTCTAGCTCTCTTAATAGCAAGTGTAACTTCTCTTTGATGTTTAGCACAAAGACCTGTTACTCTTCTTGGTAATATCTTACCTTTTTCACTAACAAATTTCTTTAATTTATCAGCTTCTTTATAATCAATAACTAATGCTTTATCTGCGCAAAACATACAAACTTTTTTCTTCATTTTTCTTTGTCTTGGCATTGCATCATCGTCATTATTATTGTTTCTGTTGTTGTATTTCTTTGTTCCTTTTTTCTCAGACATTTCCTATTCCCTCCTACCTCGAATTTTATAGAACTATGTACGATCTGCATTAGAATGGCAAATCATCATCAGTTACTTGATTAAAATCGCTTGGAGCGTTGTTTGCATTAAATGGTGCATCTGCCATTTGATTTCCACCAAATGGGTTGCCCATAGCTTCGCCTTCACGTTTGCTATCTGCAAAATATGCTTCCTCTGCAACTACTTCTGTAACATATACTTTTTTGCCATCTTTATCGTCATAATTTCTAGTTTGGATTCTTCCAATAATTCCAACTTGTTGACCTTTTTTGAAGTATTTACTACAAAATTCTCCTGTTTTGTCCCAAGCTGTTATATTGATAAAATCTGCTTGTCTTTCTTCGCCTTGTCTTGCAAATCTTCTATTAACTGCAAGTGAAAACGAAGCTACAAGTGTGTTGTTAGTACTTGTGTATCTAACCTCTGGGTCTCTTGTTAGCCTTCCCATTAGGATTACTTTATTCATATAAGTTCCTCCTTATTTTTTAACTATGATATGTTTGATAACTTCATCAGTGATGTTATAAATTCTATCAAGTTCGTTAATAAATTCTGGGTTGCTACTAAAGTTGATTAAAACATAATAACCTTCATTTTGTTTTTTGATAGGATATGCTAATCTTTTCTTTCCCCATTCTTCAGTTGATTCAACTGTACCATGTTCGCTGATTAAAGCACTAATTTTTGCAATTGTGTCTTTTATAACAGCTTCTTCAAGGTTTGAGTTAACTATCATGATTGTTTCGTAATTATTTTGCATTTTTACACCTCCTTTTGGACTTATGGCCCTATATCTAGTATAGAGCAAGGCAGTTTTACTGCGTATATATAATAGCACATCGTCTTGGATTTTACAAGTAAAATTTTACATATAGAGCTTTTTTCTAGTTAATTCCACTAAATTTAGCTTTGTGTAACCTTTTATATCTATCTTGCTTCTGTCTTTTTTTGCTTCTTTTTTCATTGTTTCTATTATTTTTAATTGGTCTTCTTTAGTTTCTAGATCTATGTAATCTATTATAACTATTCCACCTATATCTTTTAAACGTATCTGTTTCATTATTTCGGTTGCGGCTTCTGTATTTACGCTAAGTGCTGTTTGCTCTAAATTATTATTACCAACATATTTTCCAGAGTTGACATCTATTGCTGTTAATGCTTCTGTTTTGTCTATAACTATGTAACCACCACACTTAAGCCATACCTTTCTATCGCCTACTTTTTCTACTTTTCCTGAAATCCCAAACTTTTCGAATATATTTTCTACATTTAAAAACTCAATTTTTTTCTCTTTTATGCTTGCTATTTCTTGCATTTTCTTGTATATTTCTTCATCGTTTGTATATATTTTTTCTGTGTTTTGATTTATCATGTCTCTTGCTGCTTTTAGTGTTATGTCATGATCATCATATATTATCCCATACTCTTGCATTTCTTTATATTTTTCTTTTATTTCATTCCACTTTTTTACAGTCTCTTCAATATCTACTTTTAATATGTTTGGAGCGATGTTTTCCGCATCTGTTCTTATTATCGCACCAAAGCCTTTTGGCAAATATTCGCCTACAACCTTTTTTAATCTAGAACTTTCATTTTCATCAGTTATTTTTTGAGATATCGTAATTATATTCGTATTAGGCATTAAAACTATATAATTTCCCGGTAATGTCACATGGGTAGATATTCTTGCACCTTTTTCTTCTGATGGCTCTTTTCTTACTTGTACTAGTAATTTATCTCCCTTTTTTAATATTTCTGACATATTTTTGTCTATGACAAGTTCTTCTTTAGCAACATCAACCTTTGGAAGTGCATCTTTTATTGATATGAATGTGTTTTTTTCAATTCCAATGTCCACAAACGCTGCTTGCATTCCATCAACAACATTTTGAACAATTCCACAATATATGTTACCTATTATGCTTTCTTTTTTTCCTTCGTACACATAAATTTCTGAAATATTATTTTCTTCTAGCACTCCAATTTCTATTGATGATTTTTCTTTATTTTTATTTATTATTAACTCGTTCATTTTACACTCCCACTAATTATACATATTCATCGCTTTTTCACAACCATTTTTTATTATTTCTATAGTTGCTTTTGCTGCATTTTCTACAGCCATATCCATCTTTTCTTTTTCTTCTTTTGTGAGCTTTTTTAATACATAGTCCGCTAAAGCAATTCCCTCTGTTGGCTTATCTGTTCCAACTCTAATTCTAGGGAAATTCTCATCTTTTATTATACTTATTATGTTTCTCATTCCGTTATGCGTTCCCGCACTGCCCTTTGGCCTTATTTTTATCTTTCCTAGTGAAACATCTATGTCATCATAGATTACTATTAAATCTGACAGTTCTATTTTATAAAAGTTTAACACTTGAACAACACATTCACCGCTTAAATTCATATATGTTTGTGGCTTTACCAATATTACTTTTTCGCCATCTATCTCGCCTTTTCCTATTAAACCATTAAAATTTTCTTTTTCAACTTTTATGTTATATTTTTTAGAAATTTCATCAATTACCATAAAGCCTGCATTGTGCCTTGTATTAGCATATTTTTCACCAGGATTTCCGAAGTCCTACTATTACTACCATAATTTTCCTCCATTTTAGTAAATTTACATAATTTTATATAAAATGTAGTGATTTGACTTGAAATTTTGCTTAAAATATAGCATAATATAGTTGATGTCTTTTGTCAATAAAATGAATGTTTGGAGGTAATAAACGCATGTTAAAAAAGATTATAGGAAAAATACTTGACCCTATCAATGACATTTTGCTAAAACCATTTAAGATTACATTAAATGATTTTTTTACATACATTTTCTCTATTCTCGCGGTCTATTTTACAGTAGATAGAGTTATAGAATTGTTAGTAATGATGTTTACAGGTCAATGTGTTTCATATTGGTCACCAATTAAATATACACTTGCTCTTTTTGTTACAGTATGTGCATATTGTTTTTATTGTTCTTCTACCATGTGTAACACTATTACGCTTCCTATGAAAGCGTATGTTAAATACTCTGTTCTTTTCAGAACTATTTGCATAGTAATGGCTGCACAATGGGTTAATGAGTTTTTATGGATAGCACTTATGCATTTTGGCAATTTTAAAGGAATTGCCACTATATTTCCAGAGACTGTTAGTTCTGCGATTAGAGCTGCTTCTCTATTGCTACCATTTCTTTCGATTAGAGGAACCATTGACTACTATGTTAATGATGTTATGGATGCAGACCAAGATTGGATTGATTCATTTGAAGATTTTAAAGGATTTAAACTTCAAACTGCTAAAAGTATGAAGAAAATCCCATCTACTTTTATGTGTGATGCTCACATATGTTTAGATGATCAAACTGGTAAACCTGCAGTTATTCCTGAAAAGAAAAGATTTGAAGCTACATTCGTACAAGGTGCTACTGGTACAGGTAAAACTTCTATGATTGTTGAGCCTATGTGCGCTATGGACTTAGAGAGAAAATACTTTTTTAGAGAAGTTAGTAAAAAATTAGGTTTTAACGCTTTACAAGCTGGCCTTGCTACTCTTGAAGTTCCATACAGTAATGAATTTTTAAATGCCAACTTTACACTATCTTATTTAAAACCTAGAGATGGTAGAGTTAGTGAATATAAAAAATATGTTGGTGATATGCTTAAATATACTGATCCAGAAACAGGAAAGATGTATTATAGAGGAATAGGTTTTACACTTGTTGCTCCTGATAATGCTTGTATTGAACGAGTTCAAAAGGTTGCTACTTCTTATGATATTCCTGTTAATATAATTGACCCTATGAATCCTGAAACTCTAGGAATAAATCCATTCATAGGTAAAGACCCAGCAAAAGTTGCAGCAATAATTTCTACTGTTTTAAAAGGTATGTATGAATCTGAAAATTCAAGTGGTGATAATGTCTTCTTTGCTAATGTTACTCAACAGGCTTTTGAAAACTTAGCTATTCTTTTAAAGCTTGTTTACCCAAGAATGCATAATGGTGATGTTCCTACACTTGAAGACATGCTTTCTATTTTGAATAACTTTGATTTGGCAGAAGAAATGTGCGAAGTACTAAAAAAAGACCCTGAACTCGCTGAAGATTATAAATCTTTAATTGGCTATTTTGAAAAGAACTTTTACAAACCACCAGTTAATATTCATGGATATGAAATAGCATCTACATTTGGTAGTGGTAGAAAAGATACAGAAAAATTTGTTTATGGTGCTATTACCCAGCTTGATAACTTTTTAAGAAACCCTGGAATCAAAAGAGTATTATGTAGTAGAACAAACAATGTAGATTTAGATGCTGCTCTTCAAGATGGTCAAATAATTACAGTATGTACTAGACAAGGTGATTTGGGTGAAATACATCAAAAGGCTTTTGGTATGTTCGCTATATTGTCATTTAAAGATGCTGTTCTTAGAAGACCTGGAATTGAAGACACTAGAACACCTCACTTTATATACATTGATGAGTTTCCTCTATATGTAAATAAAGACACTGAAGCATTCTTTACTCTATTTAGAAAATATCGTTGTGGTACTTTAATTACAATTCAGAACTTATCACAATTGACTAAAAATAAATCACTTGCCTACTTTAAAGACGTTATCATTACAAATACTAAAACTCAAATCTTATTTGGTGATATGACAGCTGAAGAGTCTGAATACTGGGCTGCAGAACTTGGCAACAAGAAAAAATGGAAGTATAAGAGAATACTTGCTGATTCTAAAACATCAGAGGGAGCAGATAAAATTACAGCTAATTTGATGGCTGCAGAAACAGCATATGTACCTTACTATAAAGCCGGAAAGCTTACAACTTTACCATTTAAGACATGTGTATATAAAACAAAAAATGAGGCTGGAAAAACAATTGTCGGAAGAGGAAAAACTGATTTTATTGATAAGAAATACTATGACAAACATAAGATGGCAACATATGATTTTGGAGCTTTTGAACACAGTTCTTCAAGAGAAGAAGCTAATTCAAGTTTCTTTGGTGGCGGTAACTATAATGATTCAAAAATACTTTCTTATAGTAGAGATAATGTAATTGACACTAATGCTGTTATAAAAGAAAATAATACTAATTCAAATGCAAACGAGATTTTTATTGATGTTGATAATGATGGGATAAATGATTTTGTTGTTGAAACTTTAAAAAAGCCAAGTAATAAAAACGAAATAAATATAAATTCTATTACATCTAATAATTCAACAACTATAAATTATAAGTAAAAAATATAGCTAATCTTCCTTTGAAGATTAGCTATATTTTTTTATTTATTTAACAAAGTTCCATGCATCCTTGCACATGTCTTCTAGTCCTTTTTCTGCTCTCCATCCAAGTACTCTTTCTGCTTTTGATGGATCTGCATAGCATTCTGCAATGTCACCTGGTCTTCTTTCTACGATTTGATATGGCACATTTACATGATTTACTTTTTCAAATGTATTTACTATATCTAATACACTGTAGCCCTTTCCTGTGCCTAAATTGAATGTTTCTATCCCTCTATGTGTCACACTATAATCTATTGCTTTTATATGCCCTTTAGCTAAATCAACAACATGTATGTAGTCCCTAACGCCAGTTCCATCCTTTGTTGGGTAATCATTTCCAAATACATTTAAGTTTGGTAATATTCCTTTTGCAACTTTTGTTATGTATGGCATTAAATTGTTTGGTATTCCATTTGGATCTTCTCCAAGCAAACCACTTTCATGTGCCCCTATTGGATTAAAGTATCTAAGTAAAACTATAGACAAGTCTGGATTAGCTTTTGCTACATCTGTTAATATTTGTTCATTCATAAGTTTTGTCCAGCCATATGGGTTTGTGCAAGATGTAGGCATGTTTTCTCTTAGCGGTACTTCTTTAGGAATTCCATATACCGTTGCTGATGAACTAAATACTAAGTTTTTAACATCATATTTTTTCATCACTTCTAGAAGTGTAAGAGTGCTATCTATATTATTTCTATAGTAATTAATTGGTATACTGCAAGACTCTCCAACAGCCTTTAATCCCGCAAAATGTACTACAACATCGATATCTTCGTTTTTAAATATCTCTTCAACCTGCTCTTTAACAGTAAAATCTGTTTCATAAAATTTAAAATCTTTATGTGTAATCTCTTTTATTTTTTCTAAAACCTCAGGTTTGCTATTTACAAAATTGTCACCTATTACAACATCATGTCCAGCTTCTAACAGCTCAACTGCCGTATGTGAACCTATATATCCTGCTCCACCAGTTAATAAAATTTTCATTTTTAATCCTCCTCTTATATGAAATAAGTCAATTTACATTATCGTTTAGCAATTGTATATTGCTTTTATTATTACTATTTGCTTGAAAGTAAAGGTATTTGTTGCATTTCCATTCTATATCTACCTGTTTCTGTGTCTTGTTTGAATGCAATTAAAGTTTTGTCTATATCGTTTTCTAATTGTCTTAAATCTGTTGAATAATATACTTCAATTCCATTAAATTCTGCTTTTACCTTTTTTATCGCCTTAAAGATTTCAATTAAATGCTCATCATCTTCACCAATTATGACTAGTTGAGGCTTTTTGTCAAAGCCACAATCTTTTGCTTGATAATTCATGTAGAATTCTTCAAATAATTTGATCTTTTCCATGAACTTTTCTTCCCAACCTGGATTTCTTCTAACAACTTCAAAAACGAAATCAACTTTTATGTCGTTTTTTAATAGTGTTACACCACCGCCAGATGGTTGGAATTTTATATTTTGTCTTTTGGCAAACATCATTGGAGAAATATTAAAACTCTTAAATGCTGCTACTTTTTGCATATATGCGATTATTACTTGATTTCCAGCAAGTCTTCTTTTTAGCATATAAACTGGTTTTGTGTTATCTGTTGGTTGCCAATTCGTCTTTATTCCTCTAGAATTCAAAAGATATTTTGCTACTTTATCTAAGCAATATACACGATATATACCCTTTCCCTCATCACTAGAAAAATAGTATCTTGTTATAATTTTGCTTTTTATCATGTCTTCTAATTTTTTGTTAAGTTTATCTTGAGATTTTATTTCAATTCCTTTAATTGCTAGCATTTGGAATATTTGTCTCGATGTAATAAACTCAAACTCGTTAATTATTTCCATTATCTGAAAATGCAATTCATTTATATACCCCATGTTGATTTTAAATACGACCTGATCAATTGAGGCATATCCATCTTTACCATCAAAAACCTTGATTTCATTCTCCCTCATCGCAAACGGCGATTTTGGTGCTTTAATAGCGTTATCTTCTATCATTTTTCTTCCTCCTTTTAATTAAAAGTTAATCTACAATAACTAGTTTAACCTTTTTTGTTTCTTCAGAGATTTTCTTAATAAAAACATTAACTTTATCCCCGTATGAAACATAGCCTTTATATTCTGCCAAACCGACAAGGTTAGGCTTAAGCTCTACGAACACACCATATTTGTCTTTATTTCTAACTATTCCTTTTACTATTGTATTTTCTTTAAAGTCTTTTATATTTTCTTCCCATGTACCATACAATTCTTTCGTTGTTAACACTAGGCGGCCTGTATTTGAATCATAATTTTTAACCTTAGCTTTTATTTTGCTTCCTATCCTTAATCTGTCTTCTGGTCTATTTATTCTCGAATTTGATATATCATTTATATGTAAAAGTCCAACGACATTTTTTGAAACTTCAATAAATGCTCCATAAGGCTTTATGCTCTTCACAGTTCCATATACGATATTTTCTTTTTGATAACATTTCATTTTTCTAGCTGTTTCAAAGTTTCTAGATATTATATTTTCATTCATTAAACAATCCTCCAATAAAACATCTAACTTTATTTATCCTAAGTCACTACAACCATTATATACTAGTCCTTTATTACATTCAACTAAATTTTGAAATTACTTTTTATATACCCTTTTCCAGCTCTATAACCAATTTCATAGAGTTCATCAATCTTACTCGCATCTAATAAATTTATTTTTTCAGTTTCAACTTCTATGACCTCTGTGTTTCCATAAAGTTCATATTCTTTTAACTCTTGCATTGCATAATCAAAAGAGCAATCTATAACATTTAACATATTTTTGCAACATTCTTTTAGCCCATTACTTTCAAAAGATACAGATACTACTTTATCTGCTCCATAATATTTTAAAACCCTCCATGGTATATTCTCTCTTATTCCTCCATCTACAAATTCTGTTCCATTTATTTTACATGGCTCAAATACCCCAGGATAACTGCAACTTGCTCTAACCGCCTTTGAAATATCTATTTTGTTTGAATATTTTACTTTGTTATCTTTTATCAAGCCTTGTGAAGTAAAAATATACGTATCACCACTTGTCAAATTTACACTACTAATAAATAAAGGAAAATCTATATCCGTTATCGTATGAATATTCTTTTTATCACTAAAGTCTTTTATATATTTTTCTATTTTATTACCTGATGAAAGCCCTGTTATTGCAATTTCTCCTTTAAAGATAATTCCGCCTAATAGTTTTATAATATTTTTATATTCAAAGTATTTTATCTTTTTTGCATAGCTTTTAAAAATATCATAAATGTCATTTACGCAATACCCCTCTGCAAACAGTGTTGCAACAATACTTCCGTGAAGAAGCTCCTGAAATCATATCTATTTTTATATTATGTTCTTCAAATGCTTTTAAAACGCCAATATGAGCAGCTCCCTTAATGCCACCGCCACTTAAACACATACCTAATTTCATGTAACCTACCTCCCTAGGTTAATTATACTAATCATAATACAAAAAAATTACAAAATACATATTCATATGATATACAAAAACACCAGCAAGAAATTATCTTCTTTACTGGTGTTTTTCTTTTAGTTTATTTCACTAAAAAAGTCGAGTGTGCGCTTAGCGGATTCTTTTCTTAAGAGAATACAAGCCAGGCAAAGTTCTTTTTGCTCTCCTTCATTTAAAAGGTTATATAACCTCTTCAAACTTTCATCAGTGGACATTACAAGTGCCAAACCATAATACCTGTCAAAGTTTTTTTCTCCTCTAAAAGTAGAAATATTACCTCTTCTTATCTCGATAACTGCGCCATTTTTCAATAACATACAAGCAGGTGGCTCCGCATACTTGATAGACCCCATAAACAATTTTTTTAGTTCCGATGTATAGCTTCCCATTACTATCCTCCTAATTTAATTATAATATTGGGATTTTAAAATGGCTTCTTCGAGGTAAAATATACCACATAATCTTAGAAATTTCAAGTTTTAGCAATAATTAAGGCATAAAAAAGTGCTAAGATTTTACACTTAGCACTTTTAATAAATTAGCCTACTGTTGGAATTGCCAAGACTATATAATATGATATAGGATATGAATACTTAGGAACACCTCTATATTTTCTCTCTACTTTCATAAGTTCTGGAGCATCTTCTACATTATTCACAAATATCTCTTTATATACATGATCTCTTGTATCGAAATCATATATTCCATATATGTTACATGTAGTATTTACAGGTGCTGCTAAGTATCCATACTTTAATGGCGTTTCAAAATGTCCTTCGTCAACTCCATATACACCAGTCTCGTATGAATTGAGACCATGTATCACATCATAAAATCCTATGCTAATAGAAATAATTCTCATAGCCGAATACTCAATCGTTTTCATCATATGAGAATCGAGTGTTCTATTTAGGTTATATGCTCTTATAAACTCATATGGCTCATCATTCGAATAGAATAGCTTTTGCTTAAACGGCTTTGAAACAGGTTTGAAATATTTGTAATTCACACTTTCATTTTCTTTACCTGCCTTGAATTTCGAAACCCAAAATCCAGTGAGTTCCTCTTTGCCAAAAGTAAATGCTGGATGCGATTTAAAGCCATCAGAAGTATCATCTACTGTACCGTTACTAAATTTAATAGAATACCTATTGACCTCGTAGTCGCTAAATTTTAAATGTGATTTCTCCTCCCGTCTATAAGTATACCTTGGAATCCAAACATAAAGACTTCCATCTTCCGTTTCTGCATTTGCCCATTTTCTTTTTTCTTTTTCGTCTAATTCTTTCTCATCTTCGTAGTTATAATCCCACTTATTTACCGTCGTTCTTTCCCAACCAGTATTCTGCTCACTTATAGCTGCTTGGCCTACGAAGTTTACCGGATACATGCCAGCTCCAAGTACAGGAGCATTCCAAGTTTTTTCCATGTTTTTTCTCCTTAAATAATCATTTTGGGATATGCAATAATTTGGATCTGCTAGTGAGCATTGTATAACAACTTGTATTTTTTGTCAATGACACATATGCTAGCATACACAAAAAGGTATCAACAACAATAAACATAGCCTTATTAACGATTTTATACATAAAATATGTTTTACAATTTTACTATTCGCAACTATGACAAAAAAAGAACCCCTTGAAAGAGGGAAAGAAAATATTTTCTTTTCTGCTGAAAGCTATCCTAATTGCATTGCAGTAACTACAATATCAACTAAGCAGATTGTAATCATGAATGCTGAGTTTCCCCAAGTTTCTTCTCTTGAAATCTCTACGCCCAACTTAATAGCATAGGCTACTGCTGCTATACCGGCAAATATTAACCTAATTGCTAATAAGTAGGGGGTGCTTCCTACAACCGTTAAGATAAGGTACACTAAAAGTGAGACATTTCCTACAATACTGCAAATATTACAAATACTCCGTTTCTTTTCATCCATAATTAAGTCCTCCTAAATTCTTTTATTGTTGGTTAATTGTTATATATTTTAAAGCCAAAAGTTAGAGGAAATCCCCCTCACTAATTAGTGAAAACTGGGTAAGTAATATAGAATAGTTCCTATATTGCTATATTGTACATCATTTAACATAAAATTACAAGTTCTACTGGCTGAATAATGATATAAAAGCAAATGGAAAAAAAGCGAGTACCTTTTGGATACTCGCTTTTTGGTGGGCAGGGGTGGATTCGAACCACCGTACTCAGTGAGAACAGATTTACAGTCTGCCGCCTTTAGCCACTCGGCCACCTACCCATATTAAATTATTTGTCTTGGTGGATCTTCAGGGACTCGAACCCCGGACCGACCGGTTATGAGCCGGTTGCTCTAACCAACTGAGCTAAAGATCCATCAGCTGACAAATAAAAGTATACTCGAATTACCCATACTTGTCAACATTTTTTTTGATTTTTTTCATTTTTATTTTTGTAGTTTTTTAGTCATTCTAAAACCGCCAATTTATGCTAATTTTTCAGGCAATTTTTCTCCTCCTATCACATGATAATGAAGGTGTTTTACGCTTTGTCCTCCATCTTCTCCTATGTTTGTTATTACTCTAAATCCACTTTCATCTATATTTTTTATTTTTGCCACTTCTTTTATCGCCTTGTGTATTTCAGTAATATATTTTAAGTCATCTAATTCAACTTTCATTAAAGAATCTATGTGCTTTTTAGGAACAACCAAAACATGCACCTTTGCAACTGGATTTAAATCTTCAAATGCTACCACATATTCATTTTCAAACACTATGTTTGATGGTATTTCATGATTTGCTATTTTACAAAATATACACTCCATATTTTTATTTGGCATCTATAATAATTTATATTAAGTATAGTGCCTCTCCTTTCTTAAATTTTATAGAATATAATTACATTCAATATCCTCTTTTCATTTTTAAAGACTGAACTATGATAATATCAACTATTACTAATCTTTTTCTGCAACAAATTTCTGCTTTTAATTATCTTTCATTATTTAAAAATAGACGACTTTTGTAAGTCGCCTATTTTTATATTTTCGTTTTATAAGCAACACGAAAGTTTTATTCTAATATTGCTTTTATTCTACGTACACCCGCTGATACAGCTTCTTCTTTTATTATTTTAAAATGTCCTAGTTTTCCTGTTCTATCTACATGAGGTCCACCACAAATCTCTTTACTAAAGTCTCCTATTGTATAAACTTTTACTTTATCACCATATTTGTTTACAAATAGACCTGTAGCACCAGATTTTTGCGCATCTTCTAATGACATTTCTTCGCATGTTACTGGCAAATCTCTTTGGATTTGTTCGTTTACTATATCCTCAACTCTTTTTAATTCTTCTGGTGTAAGTTTTTGAGGATTCATAAAGTCAAATCTTAATCTTTCTGCTGTTATATTTGAGCCCTTTTGTGTTGCATGCTCACCCAAAACAATCTGTAACGCTTTATGTAACAAGTGAGTTGCCGTGTGATACGCTGTAGTTTTTTCACTATGATCTGCAAGTCCACCTTTAAATTTAGCTTCAGAACCAGCTCTAGATATTTCTTGATGCTTTTTGAATAATTCTTCAAACTCTTTCATATCTATTTTTAAGCCTTTCTCTTCTGCTAACTCTGCAGTCATTTCTGGTGGAAAACCAAATGTATCATACAATCTAAAAACTACTTCTCCATCTAGTTTTTCTTTACCTTCTGCTTTTGTTTTTTCTGCATTTTTGATAAATTCTTTTTCACCATGTTCTAGTGTCTTTACAAATTTATCTTTTTCTTCTCTTATTACTTCTATTATTGTATCTTTATTTGCAGGAACTTCTGGATACATTTCAGCCATAATTTCTACAAATTTTTCTACTAATGTGCTTATCTCATTAGGATCTATTTCTACTTTTCTCATATGTCTAATAACTCTACGAAGTAATCTTCTTAAAACATATCCTTGCTCTACATTGCTTGGTCTAACACCATCTATTATCATAAATATAGATGCTCTTAAATGGTCAGCTATTATTCTTGCACTGTTTATATTAAAGTTTTTAGCAAGCTCTTGTATTTTAGCTATTACATCTGCAAAAAGCTCTGTTTCATACACATTATTCTTTCCTTGTAATAAGCTTATGACTCTTTCAAGTCCAAGACCTGTATCAACATTTTTTTGCTTTAATGGCTCATATTTGCCATCTTTAGTCTTATTGTATTGCATAAATACATTGTTCCAAATCTCAAGATACTTTCCACAGCTACATGATGGATTACAGTTTTCAGAACACTTTGGCTTTCCTGTGTCAAAGAAAATTTCTGTGTCTGGACCACATGGACCCGTTTCACCAGCTGGTCCCCACCAATTATCTTCTCTTCCTAAATAAAAGATTCTGTCTCTTGGTATTCCCATATTTGCCCATGCATTAGCTGCTTCTTCATCTCTTGGTATTCCATCTTCACCTGCAAATACTGTTACAGATATTTTGTCCATATCAAAGCCAAGTTCATCTTTTAAGAAATTATAACTCATTTTTATTGATTCATCTTTGAAATAATCTCCTAATGACCAATTGCCCATCATTTCAAAATATGTTAAATGACAAGGATCCCCAACTGAATCAATATCTCCTGTTCTAATACATTTTTGATAATCTGTAAGTCTTTTTCCTTGTGGATGTGGCTCACCTAATAAATATGGAACTAATGGATGCATTCCAGCTGTTGTAAACAACACTGTTGGGTCATTTTCAGGAACAACTGGTGCACTTGGTATTTCTTTGTGTCCGTTTCTTTTAAAATATTCTATATATTTTCTTCTAAGTTCTATTGCTTTCATCTTTATTCCTCCACTTTTACAATATGTAGAAATTATATAATATTTCGCTTTAAAAATCAATCTATCCTTTGCAATAAGAAGAAAAAGTTTTGAATCTAAAGATTTTTATTTTTTATATAACTTCCTTTAAATTCTTCTTTTAATATATCCATATGAATAGTATTGTAATATTTTCCATCTATGTATTTGTTTTCTCTTTGGATTCCAAATATTTTAAAGCCCGCCTTTTCGTAACATCTTTTGGCTCTTTCATTTACTTCTAAAACTTCTAAGTTTACACTATTCATATTCAAATAATTAAATGCAAAATCTAGTAATAAGTTAATAGCTTCTAAACCATATCCTTTGCTTCTTTCTTTGTTTTCGCCAATCATTATTCCTAATGTTGCGGTTCTATCAACATGTTTAATGCTATTTAATTCTATATTACCGATTAACTCATCTCCTTCATTTTTTACTATTGAAAATATATATTTTTTATCACACATCGCAGAAGTTAACCATTCTTTCTCGCCGGATAATGTCAATATTGCATCACTTCTGCCAATATAATCTGTGACACCAAAATCATTCATCCACTTTGTAAAAATTTCTGCATCGTCTTCATTCACGGGTGATAAATAAATATTTTCTCCTAATAATTTTTTGTAATATCTCATGTTTAACGTCTCCTTTCTTAATTTGATTTACAACTATTTGCATAAAAAAACTCGCAAAGAAATCTTATAATTAAGACTCCTTCACGAGATTTAATTCGCTTCTAGTGTAGGTGCTACCGGCACCCTGCATTGCTCTACTTTAAAGTATTAAATGCACTCCTAATACAATTAAAAGATACCATGGTTTTATATTTGTGTCAAGTTTTTTTAATTTTTAATTTATTCGCTTATTCCTGCTATCTTATTTTTTAATAGAGTTGCTATTTCATATACTCTTACTAGTGTTAAGTTTTCTTTTCCTATTGGCATTACAGTTTTTATATAATCTTCTATCTTTTCTCTTACTGCATTGTCTTTTACATTGTATGTTGTTATATCCGCCATTATTTCTTTTGCTCTATTTGGTGTTATTGGTTTTTCACTTGCATCTAATAGATTTATGTGGTCAACTTTCCAAAATTGTTCATCTAAGAAACTTCTTTTTAGATATGTTTGTAAAAATACTATAAATTCTCTTTCAGACATTGTCTCATCTGGATTAAATGTGTTGCTATATCCTAAGCTTAATATTCCTTTTTCGCACATTTCAATTATGTAATTATAGTATCTTCCATTGACATCTACTACTGGTTTTTCTTCTTTAGATAAATACATGTTCTGCATTTTCATTCTTGTTTGTACGTCTTTTATAAGTGAATAATCACTAAGCATTTTTTGAAAGTCTACTTTTCTTTCTTTTGCAACAGCTGCCATTATTCCTGCCGATTCTCCAAGTGTCATTCCTGTAGGTATTACTCTTGCAGAACCTGCTGCAATTGATGTATATGAACCGCTACGGCCAACTGTTAATAAATTTGTAAAACCTTTTGGAATTACTATTCCCATTGGCAAGTTGTATTGAATAGGTGCGCCTATTATATATCCATAATCATATATGCTTGTCGTTTGAACATCTATTGGATAACATGCCATTCCTATACTACTTGCAGAGTATGTTGATTCTAATATATCTTTAACTGTTAATTGGTATTCTCCAACAATATGTCTTGTTTCTCTTACATATAGTTCTGGCGCAACACCAACTAATTTCGAGTTTTTGAAACCTGGTACTTTTTCTTTTATAAATTTTGCCAGATTATCTGCTTCTTCTTTACATTTACTATATGCTCTTTCTTTTGATTCTGCATCCAACATATCTGCATTTATTATTTGAAGTGAATTTATTAAAACACTGCCATCTTTTTGCTTTCCTATATTTAGGCCTTTTAATCTCATGTTTGTTTGAAGTGGCACATATGTCTCTGTGATATTTCCGAATGCCCATATGCTGTCATTTGTATAACCTGTATTTGGTCTTCCTTCTTTATCTATTGCTTTGCATGCTTCTTCCCAGTCAACATTATCCATATGAATTACAAGCGTAGCTGACATGCTTCTGTTTTTTTCATTTACATCTTCCCAACCGATGAAGTATTCTGCGCCTGCTGAAACTGTTATATCTGCATCTTGTGTGCAATCTATGTATGTTCTGGCAGTATATTTTTCATCATCTATTATTGCGTATTCTATTGCGCTTCCTGTTGATGAAACTTGATAATCTTTTACATTATATACTACTTCTATATTTTCTTCTGCATCTAGCATTTCCTCAAATGCTTTTTTAGCCGCTTTTACATCAAACGATGTATTGTTGCCTATTTTTTCATAGAATTCTTCGAATATTCCTTTGCTTAAAAGTGTGCCTTCGGTATTTTTATTCATATCAATTGTATTTAACATTGCATATGTCATTAGCCCACCAGGTCCATCGCGCTTTTCTACTAGTAACACTTTTAAACCGTTTCTTGCAGCAGATATTGCTGTAACAACTCCCTCCGGCTCTGCTCCAAATACTATTATATCATATTCTGCTTTTACTGGTATTACATCTTTTTCTGGTTCTTTTACTATATCTTCTTTTATAATTACTGATGGAGGTGTCTCGCCACTTGTCGACTCTCCAGACTTTGTATCGTTTTCTCCTGAATTAGCTATCATATCGCCTGAATTATTTTTTTCTACTGGATTTTTTACATTAGTGTTCGTTTTGTTCATCATTATGTATACATTTCCAGCCAAAAGTATTGCAATTATTACTAATAATACAACAACTATTTTTTGATTTTTCATATATTCCTCCCGTATCATTTTAAGATTGTGTTCACAAATTTTATTTTACACACCTAAACTTGAGCTACTTTTTTGCAAGTTAATTACACTACAAATTTCACATACAAAAATTATATCATATTGATTTTTAAAATCAAACAACTTTGCTATATATTTTCAATCGTTTTAAACATAATGAGATCACCAGAAAGATGAAAATCTTCTATTTTCAGTCTTTCGACCCTTGAAAGTTTTCGACTGAAAAGGAGAAAATCTCTCGCATAAAAAATAAGGATTACTAAAATTAGCAATCCTTATTTTTTATAAATATTATATTTTCATTTTTTTCATTATTTTCTTTCCTTTTTTCATACATGTTTTTCCGAAATCATTTATTTCATCACTTGCCATTGTTCCAAATATGCCACCTATCATTGCCCCAATTACCATTCCTGTAACTAGATTTTTCATACACTTTCTCCACCTTTCTTTGACTTTTCATTTATTTTATTTTTAATTGTTTGGATAACATCTATTATTGCTACAATTGATAAAAATAATCCAAAATATTTTTTTAGACTTGAAGAATCTATATATCTTGTCAAATATGCTCCTATTCCTGCACCCACTATTACCGTATATAGTAATTTTATGCCTATTCCGTGTATCTACATTTTTGTTTTTAAAATATACATATATTGCTGAAATGGATGTAGGAATAAAAAATATTAAATTTGTTGCTTGTGCAGTATGTTGATTTACTCCCATAAATGCTGTGAGTATTAAAATCAATATGCTTCCGCCACCCATTCCCATACCAGTAACAATTCCTGAAATTATCCCAATTAAAATCAATTTCATATCTTATTTTGCCCCTTATTTTTAGTTTTATTGCTTTTGAGATTTTATTTTTCTAAAAATCAAAAATCATTTTCAAAGACACATACAACAAAAATATATCGAAAATTATAGAAAGCAAAAATCTCGAAAATTTTTCAACAACCTTTGCTCCTATAAAGCCACCTATAATACCACCAATTGCTATCTTTAATGACATTCCAAAATCAAAATAATTGAATTTACTATAAAAAATTGAAGATACAAGTATTGCAATCAATATTGTTGCGAGGGTAGTTCCTCTAGCTTTATATTCATCTAATTTTAATATTCTGATAAGTGCAGGAAGAATTATAAGTCCACCCCCAGCGCCAAAAAAACCGCTTACAAAACCTCCTAAAACTCCAACAACATAAACCATGTTTCACCATAACTTTCTATTTATTTGTTTTATAAAATTACTTAACTCATCTTTAAAATTTTATAAAAATAAAAGACCCATTTTTATTATTATGAGTCTTTTATTATTTTTTATTCTATTATCAATTTTTAATTATTTAAACGAAGTTTTAAATAATCATAAATTTTAATCTCATCAAAATTTAGACAATATTTATTTCAATTTTTCTTCGGTTTCATCTGGCTTATAGTAAACTGTGCCAAGCATTTTGTCTGGCAGATATTGTTGCTCAACTTCATGATTTGGATAATCATGTGGATACTTGTATCCAACACCATATCCTAAGTCGCTCATTCCCTCTACAGGTGCATTTCTTATATGCATTGGTATTGTTCCTGTATCCATATTTTGAACATCTTCTAATGCTTTATTTATTCCTAAATATGCCGCATTTGATTTTGGACTTCTTGCTACATATGTTGCCGCATGTGCAAGTATTATTCTTGCTTCTGGCATTCCTATTTGATGTACAGCCTGCATTGCTGAATTTGCAACTACTAAAGCATTTGAATTGGCCATTCCCACATCTTCTGATGCACATATTACTATTCTTCTTGCAAGAAACATTGGATCTTCTCCTCCATATAATGCTCTCGCCAAATAGAACAATACCGCATCAGCATCTCCGCCTCGCATAGATTTTATGAATGCACTAATATTATCATAATGGCTGTCACCATTTTTATCAAACTGTGCCTTTTTCTTTTGAACACATTCTATAATAATATCTCTTGTTATTTCTATTTCTCCATCTGCATTCATATCTGTCGTTAGTGTTGCTATTTCTAATGCATTAAGGGCAACTCTTACATCTCCTGCAGCAATATCTGCTAAGTACTCAATCGTTTCATCTGATATTTTTAAATCATATAAACCTAAGCCTTTTTCTTTATCAGTAAGTGCGTTTTTTATAACCTTCATCACATCTTCTTTTTTTAGTGGTTCAAGTTTAAAAACTGTTGATCTTGAAATTAGCGCCTTGTTTACAGAAAAGTAAGGATTTTCGGTTGTTGCACCAATAAGTATTACTGTTCCATCTTCAACATATGGAAGCAACGCGTCCTGTTGTAATTTATTAAATCTATGTATCTCGTCTATAAACAAAACAACTCTTCCAGATGGATTTAAAAGCAAATTTTTTGCATCTTCAACTGCAGTCTTTATATCTTGTACTCCTGCAGCAACTGCATTCAATTTTATAAACTTATTTTTTGTTGAATTTGCTATAACTCTAGCAAGTGATGTCTTTCCACATCCTGGCGGACCATATAAAATTATGCTCGATAATCTGTCCGCTTTAATTAGTCTGTATAGCATTTTATCTTTCGCTAATATATGCTCTTGCCCAACATACTCATCTATCGTTTTAGGGCACATTCTGTACGCTAGTGGCAATTTTTTGTCTTCCATTTAATTTGTCCTTTCTTATTACTAAAAACTGTTTAATTACTATTGAACATGAAATTACTTTGTAAAATACAATAATGCTCTTTTAATAATATCCTCTACAGATAAGCCATCTGCATTAACAGAAGATACAGCTTTTGTTGCCTCTTTAACTGGATATCCTAATACTTGTAATGCGGCAACTGCCTCGCTTGAGTTTGAATCTTTACTGCTTGCAATTTGAAGTTCAAAATCACTTTCTGCAATAGCTTCTTCTGATTTTAGTTTATCTTTTAATTCAAGTATTATTCTTTGTGCAGATTTTGCACCTATTCCAGGAAGTTTTGTAAGTTCTTTTATATCATTCGTTATAACTGCAAGTGCAAATCGAGATGGTGTAATATTAGCAAGTATTGCATTTGCAGATTTTGCACCAACGCCACTTACTCCTATTAAAAGTTCAAACATTCTAAGTTCTTCTAGACTATAAAAACCATATAAACTTATATTGTCTTCTCTTACATAATAATGTGTATGAACTTTTACTGTACTTCCTATTTCGCCTAGCCTTTCTATTGTTGATAATGGAGCAAATATTTTGTATCCAACTCCATTTACATCTATGACTACATAATCATTTCCTTTTATCTCTAATGTACCTTTAATATACGCAAACATCTTAACATCTCCTTTATTATTTTAAGCACTTCTAGTGTACATTAGTTCGTTTAATTAGTCAATCATTTTAAAATAAAATTTATGTTTTAAAGCTACTACTATCACAAAAAGAGTGCCACTAAACCGACACTCTTTTACCTTTTTATTCTTTATTAAATTTTGTTGGAGCTTCGTATTCAACACCAAATGTATCAACTGTTATAGTCTTTATTGTTGGCGGATTTATTGGTCTATCAAGTTCCATGTATTGTTTGTAGTATTCATCTAAAGTTGATATATCAGAATCTACTTCTCTTCTGATAACTTCTGTATTAACAATTTCATCAACAACATCCATTCCCTCTGTTACTTTTCCAAATGCTGCATATAGTCCATCTAAAGATGGTGTATCTTCAACCATTATGAAGAATTGTGAACCAGCACTGTTATTTTCGCTGCTTCTTGCCATTGATAGCACGCCTCTTACATGTTTCAATGAATTTTCGAATCCGTTTTCTGAGAATTCACCATATATAGAATAATCAGGACCGCCAGTACCATTTCCAAGTGGATCGCCACCTTGTGCCATGAAACCTGGAATCGTTCTGTGGAATGTAAGACCATTATAGAAAGCACTATTTGCAAGCTCTATAAAGTTTTCAACAGACTCAGGTGCAATCTTAGGATATAACTCTAACTTTATAATCTTTCCATCGCTCATCTCAATTGTTGCTACTGGATTTTGTTCTACATTTGCGTATCTATTAGGATCTCTATTTGGTTTTACTATGCTAGCATCACCAGATTCTAAATTTTTGTCTCCACTCTCATTTGTTATGACATCATTGTTTCCATCTTGTCTATCTTCTTGGTTATTTGTAGTTGTACAACCAACTAATAATATTGTCATAATCAACATTAAAGTAAGTAAAAGACTTTTTTTGTTTTTCATTTTATCAAATCCCTTCTATTTTGTTTTAATATCAAAGTAAATACTCATTTTATATTTATACTATTTTTACACAATATAAAACTTTTAAACAAGTACTAGATAAGTCTATGATATTTTTCCTTTTTAGTCAATTGCTTTCACAAATTTAACACAAAAAACGATGAAGCTAAACCTCATCGTTTTTATTTATCTCTTTTAATAATTCTAATTGAGAGATTAGCAAAGCCTCCATTTTAGCTTTATACACATCGAATTGCTTTTTTGCGTCATCTAATTGCAACTTTTTTTCTATTGTTTGTTTGCTAATTTCATCCGCAGATTTAATCGCTGTAAGTTCAGCCTCTTTTACTATATTTTCAGCCTCTACTTTTGCATTCTTTTTTACAGTTTCTGCTGTTCCTTGAGCAACTATCAGCGCATTTTGAAGTGTGTCTTCTATAGACTTATAATGTTGAATGCCTTGATTTAACACAGCTATTTTATCTTTGTACTCTATGTTTTCTTTATATAATTTTTCATAATCGCCAAGTAGTGTTGCCATGAATTCTTTTACTTCTTCTACATTATATCCACTTACTACTTGCTTGCTAAATGTTTTGTTTTCAATGTCTAGCGGAGTTATCATAACACATCCTCCTTAAAACTCACTCTATTTTATCCATGATACAGATAGCTTATTTTTAATATCTTCTTTCATAACTTCATTTGTTATTTCGTAGTTAAATGGTGCAACTAAAAATATTGAATTAGATATCTTTTGAATATTGCCATCTAGTCCATAAACTGCTCCACTTATAAAATCTACTATTCTTCTTGCTACATCTTTATTTACATACTCTAAATTGACAATTATAGATTTTTTCTCTTTTAAATGCTCACAAATCTCTTCTGATTGTTCAAAAGTGCTTGGCTGAGATATTATAACCCTAACCTGTTGCATTCCTGGCATTCCAACAACTTTATTTTTCTTATTATTTAAAGGTGCTATTGTTGAAGCACTATTACTTTCTTTTTCTTCTGTATATGCAGGTGCTGTATTCCCCTCATAGTCAGTATCGTAATCATAATCTTCTTCGTTATCTACACCTAATAAATTCCACATTTTATTCATGAACTTGTTTCCCATTAAAAAACCTCCCAATTCCATTCTTTTCATCTTCTGTATATTTCTATTTTATTTATACGCACTTGCAATGTCAAACAATTTGCTTATTTGTAATTTTAATTTAACATTCTTGTAACACTTTTGTAACATATGTGACATTTCTTTACAAAATGCGATGTTATTCTTTTTGTTTTTCAATTAGAACTTCATCATACATTTTTATTGTAGCTCGATTGTTAATTTGTAGCTCTGAAATTCCTTTTTCTCTTAATTCTTTGTCTGTATAATTTTCAACTATTACAAAATCTCCTGCACTTCTAACAATTTTCACCCAAGCTTCTTGCGTATAACTTGATTTTTTAATTTTTAATGTAGATAATTCTATTGTGTCTCCGCTTACATTTGTCATTTGCACTTTTGAAAGTGCCTCTTTATTTACTTTTAATCCTTTATCACTCCACCAAACTACATCTACATTTATTTTTCTGTATTTTGTTAATTCTTCTACATTTGTTAGTATTTTAAATACTATTATTTTTCCACTTTTATTCTTACCTGCTTCTCCGCTTTCACTTGTTTCTGTTTCATCTAAAATATATTCAACAGTTGCACTAATAAGCTCACTGCCTACATTATCAAATCTTAAATAAACATTACTGTTCAACGTTACATTTTTGCTTTCTTCTGAATACACTGGCACAGCAATATAACATTCAAAATTATTTACTATTTTTACATTATTTAAATTTAACGGAATCACTTGGTCTGTAGGTATTTTTATTTTCTTTAATTCTTCTATTGTTAGTTTAGAAAAGCTAGATGGTTTAAGGAGATTTTCATAATTATCTATTCTATACGAAACTAAACCTGCCTTAGGTGCTTTAATTTTTTTCTCTGAATTATTTAATTGCTTTTCGTATGAAGTTCTTTCTTCTATCAATGACTTAAGTTGCGAACCAACTGGACTTAATTCTCCAACTATTTTAGCTTTCTTTTCTATTTTTTCATTAAGTACTTTTTTTTGTTCATATAGCGAATAGATATTAGTATTTCCTTTTATACTTGAATATAAATATATTTCTATATCTGAATCTATTGTTTTTACATCGTTTGGTAAAATTGTTTGTTTGCTCTCCATAGCCTCTTGAATTTTTTCATCTAGTTTTGCTATTTTTTCACTTATTTGTTTTTTCTCTTTTGACATATAAGTGACTATATCTAATCCTTTTGAAACTTTCATCGCATCTTCTACTTCTGCCTTTGGCACACCATCATAAGATGATGTATCTATTATCTCTTCATCTCTTATTATGTATCCGAATGGCCTCTTCGTAGTTTATAAGTTCACCATTTTTTATTAAAACAGTATCCGCTGGTTGCCTAAAAAATTTTACTATATTTACTATAAAATATATTAGTAAAATTATTAGGATTGATATGATGATAAATATTAAATTTTGATTTTTCTTTTGTTTTTTCATCCAATATCCTCCCAAATAATATGTTTTATTTGTTTTCCATTATTATTTTGTCTGCTATATTATTTATGTCATACCATTTTATGTCCTTGTTTCTTCTAAACCATGTAAGTTGCCTTTTGGCATATCTTCTTGTCTCCATTTTTAGCTTGTCTACCATTTCATCATATGAAATATCATTATTCAAAAACTCGATTACTTCTTTGTAGCCTAGTCCTTGAAGTGCCGTTTTTGATATGGTGTATTTGCTCATTACATTTTCAACTTCTTCTACTAATCCCTCTTCAAGCATTATATCTATACGCTTTTCTATTCTTCTATAAAGCTCTTCTCTATCCCATTCGATGCCATATACTCTATAATCGTATTTAGTTTCTTTTCTTGATTCTTCATCTAATTTAGTTTTTGTTTTTCCTGTAATTTTATATATTTCTAAAGCTCTTATTACGCGTCTTACATTATTCATATCTATTTTTTCTGCTGCTTCTTTATCTATCTTTGCAAGCTCATCATGAAGAGCTTTGTTTCCTTCTTTTTTCGCTCTTTCAAGCATTGCATTTCTATATTCTAAATCTTCCTTTACAGAGGCAAATTCTACTCCATTAACCAATGTATCTACGTATAAACCTGTTCCTCCAACTACTATAGGGACTTTATTTTTACTCAAAATATCTTCTATTGCTTTTTCTGCCATTTCTTTATATTTAGCAACGTTAAATATTTCATCAGGAGATACAATATCTATCATGTAATGCTTTATCCCTTCCATTTCTTCTTTCGTTGGTTTAGCAGTTCCTATATTCATATCTTTATATATTTGCATTGAATCAGCCGAGACTATTTCTCCATCTAATTCTTTTGCAACTTTTATTGATGTAGCCGTTTTTCCTGACGCTGTTGGTCCAACAATTACAATAACTTTTGGTTTTTCATTTTCTTTTATCATCTTCGCCTCATTTCGAGCAATTAAATTACTCTTATCTTCTCCCAAATTTCTTTTCTATTTCTGTCTTTGTAATTCTTATTGCAGTAGGTCTTCCATGTGGGCATGTAAAAGGATTGTCAAGCAATAATAATTCATCTAATAGACCTCTTATTTCTCTTTCATCTAACACCATGTTAGCCTTTACTGCTGCTTTACAAGCAACTGTTGCTATAAATTTTTCTTCTATGTCTTGTTTATTAGTTCTGTTTGTTATATCTATGCCATCTAAAATATCCATAAATAGGTCTTTTGTATTCATTTCAAAACAAATAACCGGTACACCTGTTATTTTTATTGTATTCTCGCCAAATTCTTCTAATGTAAAACCTGCTTGCTCAAACAATTCCATATGGTCTTTAACTATATGCATATCTCTTTTTGACAATTCTAAAACATCTGGCAATAAAAGCATTTGAACTTCTTTACCACCAGCTCTATAGAAATTTTCTTTTACTTTTTCGTAAAGAACTCTCTCATGTGCAGCATGTTGATCTAATATATATATATCTTTATCTAATTCTAAAAGTATATATGTATTAAACGCCACTCCCAAAATTCTATAATCAGGAACAGGTGATTTTTCTTCTAAATCTTGATCATATATTGTCTTTATCTCTTCTTTATTTTCTTCCTCTACTTCTGGTGTATAATTTTTTTCTACTACTTTTTCAAATTTCTCTTGGTTTTCAGATGGCTCTTCTTTTTGTAGATAAGTAATATTTTGTAATGGTTCTTCTATTTCATCTAATTGTGTTTCTTCTGCAATTGGTTTTGAGTACTGGTTCTCATCAAATACTATTTTGTTTATTACAGAATTTTTAGTTTGTGCATCATTTCCAACTTTTACTTCTATTGTTGTATATTTCTCTTCTTCGTTTTCTTGTACATGCTCTGTACTCTTATTTCTAAAAATATCAAAAAGTCCTCTTCTTTGTGGCGCTGTCTCCTCTACATTTTTTTCTATAATTTTAGGTGCTTCTACTTTCTCTTTTTCTTCATCTCTTGTTATGTCTTCACCTAAAAGTGCATTTTTTATTCCATAATGTACCGCTTTAAAAACTTTACTTTCATCTGCAAATCTAACTTCTAATTTAGCAGGATGAACATTTACATCAACAAGTTCAGGATTTAGCCTTATATCTATAATGCAAAATCCAAATTTACCATGTGGTATTAGTGTTCTATATGCTTCTTCAACAGCTGCAGATAAAATTTTGTCCTTTATATTTCTTCCATTTACATAGAATAATTGGTTAGTTCTGTTAGAGCGTGCTATCTCTGGCTTTCCAGCAACACCTCTTACCTTTACTCCTTCATATTCATTATCTACATTAACTAAATTTTGCGAAACATCTTTTCCAAAAATATTGTATACAACTGTTGTTATATCTCCGTTACCGTTTGTTTGCAAAATAGTTTTTCTATTATTAACTAACCTAAATGATATGCTAGGATTTATTAAAGCTATCTTTTCAACAGCTGATTCTATGTATCCACCTTCTGTAAAATCTTTTTTTAAGAATTTATATCTAACTGGTGTATTATAAAATAGTTCTCTAACTATAATTGTTGTACCATATGGAGCTCCGCACTCTTCTTTAGAAATAATATCTCCACCCTCAACAATTACCTTAGTTCCTATCTCTTGGTCTCTAGTTCTTGTTATTAGTTCAACTTTAGCGATTGCCGCAACACTTGCTAATGCCTCACCTCTAAAGCCCATCGTCATTACTTTTGTCAAATCTTCAGCCGAACGTATTTTACTTGTAGCATGTCTTTCAAATGCAAGAGCAACATCATCTGGTGCTATACCCTTTCCATCATCTGTAATTCTTATTGATGTTATTCCTCCGTTTTCTATTTCAACAGAAATCTTTGTTGCACCAGCATCAATTGAATTTTCAACAAGTTCTTTTACAACATTTGCTGGTCTCTCAATAACTTCTCCTGCTGCAATCTGATTTATTGTTAAATCATCTAATAATACTATATTTCCCATCTTGGTGTCCTCCTTTGTATTTTTATTTTTTACACATGCTCTGCTTATTTTTTTAGCATTTCTTTTAATCTAAGTAACTGTGCATATACTTCTTCTTTCGCTCTTTCATTTACAATTCCATATGCTACAACTGGTGGATTGCCTATTACTGTTCCAACTTTTATTGTGCCATATTCTAAAGTAACTACTTTTAATGTTTTTGATTTTTCTAGCAATTTACTTAAAAATTTAAAATCTTCTTCATTCATTTTCGAATGATTTGCGACTAATCTTCCCTTAGAATTTTTCATACAACCAGATAAATGAATTTCTTCGATTTTATTCATTGGAAGTCTATTTACATATTCATCAAACGGAATATTTAAAACCTCTGAAGCCACTCTTGCATGACCTATATCGAATAAGAAACCTGTGTTTGTTTCAGCTATAACTTTTGAAATAAATTCTGGTGACGAATAAAAATTCAAATCGCCTCTTTCCCATATTCCTGGTATATTCTCTAAAAGTATTTTTTTGTCAAATTCTTTTGTTAGTCTACTAACATTTTCTTTTATTACTTTTAAAGCATCTTCTTCGTTTTGTGGAATATCTGATAATGCATTTATATGCATTGACATATATGGAGTTCTGCTAATTTCAAAATATCTTTTTTGAAGTTTAATATCTCTATCTTTGAAGAAATCAATGTCTGCAACATTTGATGCCTTTTCACCAGCTAAACCATGAAACATCACATCTTTTTTACTTGCACACCAGTCTAATGGTGATAAATCTCCATTTATACTAAACAATTTTACATAGTCTATAAAGCCTATTTTTCCTTCTTCAACTAGTTCTTTCACTTCTTCTAAATAATTAACACAAAGTTTCATCTTTCACTCCTTTTATAGTTTGCTTTTTAATTTCACAAGTACATTCAATGCCTCGATTGGTGTAAGCTCATTTACATTTATTTTATCTAATTCATTAGCTATTTCACCAACTTTATAATTAAACAAATCCACTTGTGGAAGTGCAAAACTTGCCTTTTTAAGTTCTTTCTCATGTCTGCCTATATAGTTGTTTTCTTTTAATGTTTTTAATATTTCATTTGCTCTCGATGTTATTACATTTGGAACACCTGCAAGCTTAGCAACATGTACGCCATAACTTTCATCTGCTCCACCTCTTATTATTTTTCTTAAGAAAATAACATCTTCGCCTTTTTCTTTTACTGCTATACAATAATTTTTTACTCCTGGTACTTTTCCCTCTAATTCGGTTAACTCATGATAATGTGTTGCAAATAATGTTCTTGCACCTATTTTTTCATTGTTAGCTATATATTCAATAACAGACCATGCAATTGAAAGTCCATCAAATGTCGAAGTACCTCTACCTATTTCGTCTAGTATCAAAAGGCTCTTTCTTGTTGCATTTGAAACTATATTTGCTACTTCATTCATTTCCACCATAAATGTTGATTGGCCTGTTGACAAATCATCTGATGCACCAACTCTTGTAAATATTCTATCTACTATTCCTATCTTTGCATATGAAGCTGGAACAAAGCTACCTATTTGCGCTAAAAGCACAATAAGTGCAACTTGTCTCATGTAAGTTGACTTACCAGCCATGTTAGGACCAGTTATAATATTTACTCTATCATCAGCTTCATTTAATGTCGTATCATTTGGTACAAAGCAACCTGCTGGTATCAATTCTTCAACTACTGGGTGTCTGCCATCTTTTATTATTATCTCATCTGAATCATCAACATCAGGCATTATATAGTTGTTTTTGTCTGCTATTTCTGCAAATGCGCAAAGCACATCAAGTTTTGCAACTGCATTACTACTTTGTTGTAATCTTTTTATTTCTTTTGCAACATCTTCTCTTACTTTATTGAATATTTCTGTTTCTAGATTTACAACTTTATCTTGAGCACCAAGTATTGTATTTTCAATCTCTTTTAGCTCTTCTGTTATATATCTTTCACCTGTTGTTAATGTTTGCTTTCTTATGTATCTATCTGGCACCATTCCAACATTTGATTTTGAAACTTCAATATAATATCCAAAAACTTTGTTATATCCAACTTTCAAATTCTTTATTCCTGTTGCTTCTCTCTCTCTTGCCTCAACACCTATTACCCAATTTTTGCCCTCTGTCGATGCTGTTCTAAGCTTATTTACCTCATCATTAAATGTACTTTTTATGATTCCACCGTCTTTTAATGTAAGAGGTGGGTCATCGATTATAGCATCATCAATAAGTTTTGCAATATCATCTAAAGTATCCATTTGATTATATATCTCATTTATTATTGGTGATGTGCAATCCTTTATCAAATCTTTAACAGCAGGAAGCTTTAAAAGTGAATTTTTTAAAGATACTAAGTCTCTTGCACTTATACTTCCATATGCAACCTTTCCTGTTAGTCTTTCTATATCATAAACATTTTTTAATGTACTTAATATATCGTCTCTTTTTATAATGTTTTCTTTTAGCTCTTTTACTCCAACATGTCTATAGTTTATTTCCTCTACATTTATTAAAGGTTTTTCTATCCATCTTCTAAGAAGTCTGCCACCCATTGATGTTGATGTTTTATCTAATACCCATATTAAACTTCCCTTTTTGTTTTTATCTCTCAAAGTTTCTGTAAGTTCTAAGTTTTTTCTAGCAATGCTATCTAATACCATAAAATCATTTATTTCATAATTTTGGATAAGATTTATATGTTTTAAATCTATTTTTTGAGTTTCTTTTATGTATAATAATAATAATCTTGTTGCATCTTTAGCATAAACTAATTTATCTAATTCACTAAAACCTTGAATATCTATTTCTACTTCACTAGGTTCTCTAATTGTTATATATGAATTAAATTTGTCTTGTATAGTTTTTATTCCTAATGCATCTGCTGCCATCTCTTGGTTTACAACAATCTCTGCTGGCATAACTCTTGCTATTTCATCTAAAATTTTTGAAAAATTGTTTCCTGTAATTGCTTCTGTTGTGCAAAACTCTCCTGTCGAAACATCTGAATATGCAAAGCCATAATATACACCAACTCTATAAATTGCAGCGATATAATTATTTTTCTTGTCATCTAGCATATTAGACTCTATAACTGTTCCTGGTGTTATTACTCTTGTTACATTTCTCTTTACTAAACCTTTTGCAAGTGATGGATCTTCTAGTTGTTCACAAATTGCTACTTTATATCCTTTTCCAATTAACTTTGCTATATATCCCGTAACACTATGATATGGTACCCCACACATAGGTGCTCTTTCTTTCATTCCGCAATCTTTACCTGTTAATGTAATCTCTAATTCTTTCGATGCTGTAAGAGCATCATCAAAAAACATTTCGTAAAAATCGCCTATTCTATAAAATAATAATGAATCCTTGTATTCATTCTTTACATCCATATATTGCTTCATCATAGGTGTCATTTGTTCTTCCATTTCTTTCACATCCTTCAAAGCAAATTTTATCATTTTATGGGCTTAAATGCAAGAAAATACAAAAAAAGAAACACCACACAACATTGGTGTTTCAAGGTTACTATTTAGACTTAATTCATGATAAAGCTGAATTATAATGTTTTTATGGAGCACACTTAAGCTTAAGCTACATTTTATTTACATTTGATATATACTTTTATTTTGAAGACTGAATAGTAATATTTTAATTTTTGTTTTCTAATGTTTTTTTATAGGCACATTCACAGTCGTTAACCATTTTTTCTATAGAATAATATTTCTTTACTACTTCTCTATTATATTTGCCCATTTCTGCCTTATTTTCTGTATTTACAAGCTTTAAAATGTCATTGTATAGTAACTCCTCGTTTGACATTTCAAGCCCTCTACAACAAAAATTAGTTTCTATTGCCTTTTCTAATTTTGTCTCATCAAATATTCCTATATATCCTTCATTTCCTGCTATTATTATTGGCTTCTCGCAAGCCATCATTTCTAATGCTGCTCTGCTCACTCCAACACAAATATCGCCTGCAACAGCAAACTTATTTATATCTGTTCTTGCGTTTGTCATTATTATCAATCGTTTTCCTAGCTTTTCATTTATGCTAATAGCTTTTGAATTTATTTCTTCAAAAACATCTCCCCCGCCAACTATAACTATTTCTAAATTTTCTATTTTATCATTTAATTTTTCTGCAATATTTACTAAATGTTTTGCGACTAGTGCACGGCTCTCATCCATTCTACTTATGTATACTATTCTGTTAGAATTTTCATTCATCGAAAACTCTTTTACTATATCATCATACTTTGTATCTTTCGAAAACTTATCTGTGTCAATTCCATTTACAGTAACAAATATATTTTCAGGATTTATTTTGTAATTTTTTATTAAATACTCTTTTATATCTTCACTTACCGCTATAACATTTTCTCCCCAATTTGACATTAGCTTAAATACTGGTGTTACTTTAAATGTCCAATGAGCTGTAGTAACAAAAGGAAAATCTAATTTAGACTTTAAAATTCCACAAATAAATGAGCTAATTCTCGTATGTGAATGTACTAAATCAATCTTTTTTTCAATTATTACTCTTTTTAATATTTTATATGATTTTATCATGTTTTTAGGATTTTTGTTATGAAGCGGTGCCCATATATGCTCGATTCCATCTTTTTGCAGTTCTTCTACATATTTACCACCATTTGATGCAACGAATATTTCGTTTCCCCTGCGCTTTAATTCTTTTGCAAGCTCTAATATATGAGTTTCTGCTCCGCCTATGTCCATTGCCATAGTAACCAGTAATATTCTCAACTTAATTTCTCCTTTATCTTATATACTTTTCCTAACTAAAATTTATTATACACAAAAAACAAGGTTAATACAATAAAAAACTACCACAAAAATGGTAGTCATATTATTATTTTTTTACAGCAAGACATTTTTTGATGTCTAATTTCTTAACTTCATCACTTTGAGTATTTTTATATTCTACTATTGTTTTTATATTTATGTTCCAATTTGATTTAAATGTATCTATTATATTTTTAGCTATCTCATAAGTATTCTCGCTATCATCTATGCTAAGATTTATTAAGCTTCCTCTAATTTCTGCATTTGCTATCTTTTTAAGATCTTTTGCATTCTCGCTTGCTTCTCCCTCTATTGCATATGACAATACATCTTCTGCATTTTTGTATATAACGATAGATTTATTACCTGTAGCATGTAACACTTTATCATCATATAATGCACAAGTTCCTCTACCATCTCCGCCATAATTTCCTTCTTTGTCAGGATAATTTATTATTGAAGAGCTTATACTATGAATTTTGCCAAGTGAAAATGTAATTTTCTCTGTTTCTTCTATTCTTGCTTTTGGTTCATTCGCTTTATAAAGCACTACATCTTTCTCACATTCAGTAGGCCCTACATAATCTTTTATTTCTTCTGTTTCAGGATTAAAATCAGGAGAAATGATATATGTTCTTTCTGTTTCGTTTACTTGTATATGAGTTCCAAAAGGTTTTAAATTTTCTGCTATTTCTTCATCTGTCTTTAATTTATCTACAGTATATATCATTTTACTGTTTATAATTTCATTTTTTACTGTATCGGGAGCAAAACAATTAAGCTTTATCGTTCCAGCATCAAATCTTTTTTTCATTTCTTCTTCATTTAATGAACGCTCTATCGTTTTTCTTAAATATGATTTATTATCTTTGAAATATGTTATTTCTTTTATTCTTGGGTAATCTACTGCTGTTTTGTATTCTTCTTCATTTGGATAAAACATTCTGACTTGTTCTACAGTTTCGCCCTTTTCGTTTTTCTTCTTTTCTACAACTTCTATAGAAATGATAGCCTCTGTTTTTGCACTTGTACTTATTTTTCTTATAGCATATTCTGTAGAAGCATCATCTTCTTTTTCTCCTCTTTCTTGAGTTATAAGTCTTCCCATCGAATCAATATAGCTCACAACATTTCCTTTGGTTCTAGGATTTGATTTAGTTCCATACCTAAAACCTGCTATCTTTTCTTTTATATATCTAAGTAATCTAGAACCCTCATATATAGTTAAAGATTCAGAATATTCAATAGCTTTATCATATTCGCCAAGTGGCATACTCATCATACTCAAAATTTTTCCCCCTGTTCATTTGTGAGTTGTGTTCACTAATTATAACATCTTTCTAACTTTACTTTAGCATACTGCTATTAATTGTTTTTTATAGAGCACACCTTTGTAGCATATTTTATTTTTTTTAATAAATTAGTTTACACTACCCATTTGTATTTAGTACATGCTTTATACAAGCCAAATTTTAAACATAGTTATTTATAATAGGAAAGAACTTGCATATTTCTATCTTAATGTGAGCTTTTTACTTTCCTATGTGCTAAACATAAGAAGCCTCGTACAATAATTTTATATTTTAGTATCTTGTATGTCAATAGCAAAAATTCAAGAAACAAAAAAAGCAATGAGAAAAATCACTCATTGCCTCTTTTTTATTATACCTATGCTAATTCAACTGTAGCTCCAGCTTCAGCAAATTTAGCTTTCATGCTTTCAGCTTCTTCTTTAGCTACGTTTTCTTTAACTGTCTTAGGAGCTCCATCAACTAAGTCTTTAGCTTCTTTTAATCCTAATCCTGTAACTTCTCTAACAACTTTGATAACAGCTATTTTGTTAGCTCCAGCGTCTTTTAATACAACGTTGAATTCTGTTTTTTCTTCAGCTGCAGCTGCACCAGCAGCAGCACCAGGAGCAGCTACAACAGCTGCAGCAGCTGCTGATACTCCAAATTTTTCCTCAATTGCTTTTACTAAATCAGCTAATTCTAAAACTGTAAGTTTTTCGATTTCAGCTATTAAATTTTCGATTTTTTCCATTTTAAATTTCTCCTTTACTTTTAATTTTATGACTTAAAATAATTCTAAACTATCTTAAGTTATTTACTCTTCTACATGATGTTATCATACACATGTAGATATCTTTCACAAGCTTATTCAGCTGTTTCTTCTTTCTTTGCAACTTGATCAAGTACAACTGCAAGATTTCTAATATTAGCAAGCAATACTGTAGCAAGTTGTGTAAGAAGCATTTCTTTTGATGGTAATTTTGCAAGTTTAATAATTTCTTCTTTAGAAATTACTTTTCCATCCATAATTCCGGCTTTAATTTTATAAAACTCTGAATCTTTTGCATAGTCATATAAAACTTTAGCAGGAGCTACATAATCATCATAGCTAAAAGTAACAGCTGTTGGTCCTTCTAAAAATTCAGAAATTCCCTCGATATCTGTTCCTTTAACTGCGAATCTTAATGTTGAATTTTTAGCTACTAAATATTCGCTATCTGTTTTCTTTAAATCAGCTCTTATCTTTGTAATATCCTCAACATTGATTCCTCTGTAATCTGCTAATATAACTAATTTTGATTTCTCAAATTTGCTCTTTAGTTCCTCTGCATCGCTTTGCTTTTTAGCAAGTACTTTTGCGTTTGGCATTATTACACCTCCCCTGTTTATTATTATTTAATAACTCTTTCAAGTTTTAAATTTTTTAATTTAACATATTTGTAAAATTAGGCCTAAGTTAGAGAATACAAGACAATCACATTTTACATAAAAAATCTGATGTTCATCCACCAAAGTAAACAAACATCAGATTTAATCCGATCATTTACCTCGGTAGGATGTTATGTGCCAAGCACCCCTACTGTCTTAGGTTATTTATAAATTTAAGCTTTTATTGAAACACCAGGTCCCATTGTGCTTGAAACTGAAATACTTCTAATGTATTGTCCTTTTGAAGCAGCTGGTTTAGCTTTAACGATTGCATCATACAAAGCTACAAAATTATCATTTAATTTTTCAGCACCAAATGATAACTTTCCAATTGGGCAGTGAATAATATTATTTTTGTCTAATCTATATTCAATCTTACCTGATTTAATTTCAGAAACTGCTTTTGCTACATCCATAGTAACTGTTCCTGATTTTGGGTTTGGCATTAGACCTTTTGGTCCTAATACTTTACCAAGTCTACCAATTATACCCATCATATCTGGTGTTGCAACGATTACATCGTAATCAAACCAGTTTTCTTTTTCTATTCTTGGAACTAAATCTTCAGCACCAACAAAATCTGCTCCAGCAGCTTCTGCTTCTTTAGCCTTGTCTCCTTTAGCAAATACTAATACTCTTTGAGTTTTACCTGTTCCATGTGGTAGAACGATAACGCCTCTAACTTGTTGGTCTGCATGCTTTGAATCAACACCTAGTTTAAAGTGTGCTTCAACAGTTTCATCAAATTTAGCTTTTGGCATTTTATCTATCAATTCTAAAGCTGATTTAGAATCATAAGAAACGCCTTTTTCGATAAGCTTTTCGCTTTCTAAATATCTCTTTCCTCTTTTCATTTTTACCTCCTTTGGTTCTAACGAAGTTTTTTAACTTCTCCCATAATTAAAATCATACGCTTAAAAATCAACTAAAATTATTCACTAACTGTGATACCCATACTTCTAGCTGTACCTTTAACCATACTCATAGCTGCTTCTAAACTTCCTGCGTTAAGATCTTGCATTTTTTGCTTTGCAATTTCTTCAACTTGAGCCATTGTTACATTTGCAACTTTAATTTTGTTTGGTTTTGCTGAACCTTTTTCAACTTTAGTTGCTTTTAACAATAAATCTGCTACTGGTGGAACTTTAGTAATGAATGTAAAAGATTTGTCTTGATATACAGTAATAACAACTGGGATTGTCATTCCAGCTTGATCTGCTGTTTTATCATTGAAAGCTTTTACGAATTGCATAATATTAACACCTGTTGAACCAAGTGCAGGTCCTACTGGTGGTGCTGGAGTTGCTTTACCAGCTGGTATTTGCAATTTTACTATATTAGTTACTTTCTTTTCTGCCACTTTGAACACCTCCTACTACATTTTCTGTATTTGTGAAAATTCTAGTTCTACTGGAGTTTCTCTTCCAAACATAGAAACTAAAACTCTTACTTTCTCTTTTTCCATACTAATTTCTTGTACTACGCCAACGAAACTTTCTAATGGACCTGATATTATTTTTACTGTATCACCAACTGCATAATCAATATTTACTGGAACTTTTTCGAATCCCATTTCTCTGATTTCTTCATCAGTTAGTGGAACTGGCTTTCCTCCAGCTCCTACAAACCCTGTTACACCTCTAACATTTCTTACAATGTGCCATGACTCTTCTGTTAGAATCATTTTTATCAAGACATAACCTGGAAATACCTTTTTTAATGTTGTTTTCCTCTTGTCATCTTTTATTTCAATTTGTTCTTCCATTGGAACAACTATCTCTTGAACTAAATGTTGCATTTGTCTATTATCAACGGCTTTTTCTAAAGTATCTTTTACTTTATTTTCATAACCAGAATATGTATGCACAACATACCATCTAGCAACTTCTGAATTCTTATTTTCATCTTGAGGCATTTTACTCCTCCTTTTATTAGTTTATGTAAGTTACCATTTTATTCGCCACTTTCAACATTTGTGTTGCTCTCGCCACTCTCACCAGAAGTTAATTCTGAAATAATATCTCCGCTTTCTAATGCGTCTCCTGATTTGTTTATTATTTGTTCTTGATTAGTATTATTTGTCTTTCTACCTAATACTAAGTCAAACCATTTAGTGTTTATAAAGCTAAATGCATAATTGAACACTATCAATATTACTGAAATTAGTAAAACAAAACTTATTGTTGCAAATGTGCTTTTTACTACTTGCTTTCCAGTAGGCCAGACAACTTTTTTTAATTCAGCCTTCATTCCTTGGTGAAAACTTTTCTTATTCTTGTTTTCTTCTTGCATATTATTCACACCTTTACAAATTATTTTGTTTCTTTATGTTCTGTATGCTTTTTGCAGAATTTACAATACTTTTTCATTTCGATTCTGTCTGGATCATTTTTTTTGTTTTTCTTTGTATCATAATTTCTTTGTTTGCATTCTGTACATGCTAATGTTATTTTATCTCTCATTTCTTACACCTCCAAAGTGCTCTTCTCACAATAATTCTTCAAAAAAAAAGAACCTTTACGTGGTTTGCTAGCTCATTTTATCACGCTTTTTCGTTTCTGTCAACAAAATTTAACAAAATTATCGCTTGGCTTGGTATATATTTACATTTGTTTTTTAGCGCTCGATGCATACGCTATTAAATTCTTTTTAATGTGTTCAATATATATCTTACATATGGCTTTACATCATTTAATGCAAATAAGCCATCTTTTACCGTTACATCAAAAAAAGATGCTAAATATTGACAAAAAATCTTAATTTTGTGTTTTGACTTTTTCATATGTGACATAAAACATGCAAAGCTTTGTGGTGTGAAGCGCATTTTGGTATTTCTTTTATATGTTGCTTCGCATTTTTCTATATTTACTGGCTCTTTTTCATTTTTTGCTGCTTTTACATAGCTTTCGAAAAATGTCGATTTACTTACATCCACTACATTTGCACTTCCCCATACTCTAGGATTTATCTCAAGAAAATATGGTTTATCTACTGTGCCCTTAAAATCAAGCATTGCTATTCCAGTGAATTCTATTTCTTCTAATAATCTGCTTGCATATGTTAATAGTTTTCTGCTAAAAATCGTTTTTAAAAAACATGTTGGTCCACCTTCTATTGGGTATTCTCTATAACTTTCATAACATATAAAATCTACTATTTTATGCTCTTTATTAACAACAACTGCGATTCCTATATCATGTCCTTTTATATAATCTGATGCTATTGGATTTTTATCTATTTTATCCATTTCTGTGTATGCTTTTATAAATTCTTCTTCGTTGTTTACTATCTTATATCTATCTTTTGGCTTTTTGCCCATTGCTTCGCCATTTCTATATTTTATTATGCATGGATAGTTCACACTTTTTGCCATTTCATTTATGTCTTTATGTTCTTCAAGCGAAGTAGTTTTAGGAACTGGCACCCCTACTTTTTTAGCTATTTGACATATTGTATTTTTATCATCTGCCAGTTCTAGCGCTTTTTTGGTAGGCACTAAAAAGTCACAATATTTGCTAAGTTCATTACTATTTTCTATAACTTTCGTTAAAGATTTTCTATTCACTGGCAATAAAATATTTCTTTCAGTTTTGCAAATCTCTTTTACATCTTCTACGAATTTTTCTTCAGATTCACTCAAACTTATTTTGCTTTTTATGTATTTCGAATAATTTCCAAGCCTTTCTTTATTAGGTACATTTTCAAAATCAGCAGCTATTATACCGTATCCCTTTTTAGCTAATTCTCTTATAGGTGCTAGTGCCATTCGATATTTTACATCTGTTACAATAACATTTATCATTTTATCCTACCTTTTCTGAAATTTTAGCAATAAGTTCAATAGCTTCTATTCGTTTTACTTTTTCTTTGTCTTTCAGTTTGTTTTCTTCTATATCTATTCCTAATTTTGAAGCTATATTTAACATTTCATTACCGTTTGCAACCTTTAAGTTTATATTTTCTTTTGATGCATTTTTTCTTGCTATCTCTGTCAAATCTTTGTATGTCATCTTTTTGTTTTGCATAAATAATTCTGGTTTTGTGCACATTATCATAAATTCATCTGCAGTAATAATTCTGTCTGGTGCAAATGTATTATTTTTGTAAGCTATTGTATGATTTTTTTCTAAAAGTTCTTTTATATATTTCATTTCACTGCATGTATTTTTCAAATCTTCGAATGGAGACATTTTAAGTAAGTCGGATACTGTTATAACTTTATAACCATATTCTTTTAATAATTTTAGCTGTTCTTCTAATGCATCTGCAACTGGTGTTCTAAGATTCATATTACACCCATCTTTTTGGAATATTATTTTTCCGTTTAACGAATTTTCATCTTTCTCTAATGCTACTTTTAATGGTTCTATCATAGCATTTACTTCTTTTTCATATGTCTCTAGCGGTTGCCAGCCTGCGCCATCAAAACTTGCTGCCATATAGTTATACCCCATTATTCTGTATGCATCGTAAGATGTACTTCCATCTGGTATTTTATCTATATAGTGAGGTGGTCTCGAGAGTTTTATATCATAATTAAATTTTTCTTTCATATATTTGTGCAGTTTGTTTAGGTCTTCTACAACTTCATCTAAAGTCATAAAATGATTTCTTTTTCCATACACAGCTCTCATTGGACCAAATAATCTATGAGCATAAGTGTGACTACTTATTTCATGTCCGTCTTCTAATATTTTCTTTATTAAATCCGGCTTGTTTATTGCACCAGCTTCATCATCCGCATTATACATTGGATAATGGTCATAATGCACTCCACTCCATGTGAAATCTCCTATTTTTCCCTCTTCATCTGGATAGTTTTCTTTTGTTGTTCCTATTACATCGAAGGTTCCTTTTGCATCATATTTTTTCATTATCTCGCACAAAGCTTCTGTTAGCCCTTTTTCTTTATTGCTTGTTGTTTTGTATGTTGTTGGACCATCATCAAATGTCATTGCTACGAATTTTCCTTCAGCGGGTGGATTTACGAATTCTATTCTCCTACATGGAGAAAGATATTTGCCATTTTGCATTTTTTTGTATTTTTTTATTTGTGCATTTGCCTTTCTTGCTATGTTATATAAAAACATTCTTTTCACATCCTATGTTATTTATTTTGACTTCCACTTTCTATACTTGCTATTCTTCCTGTACTTTTTACATACTTGGTTTCTATTGTTTTTTCACTTCCCACTTTTAATTCAACTGTTTTGTTAGCATAGTAACCACTTGTGTTTATCATTCCTTCTGTTTCTATTTTTAGCTTCAAATCATACTTTCCTGGCACCTCTGTTTTTACAGCTGTACCATTTTCCATGAATTCATATTCTTTTGAGTTTTCTATATTTTTTTCTGTAATTTTTCCTATTGCAACATTTGTCTGCGAGTCATACACAGTATCACCTGATTCAAATGCGTCTGTTGTATAATCTCTTACCCCTGTAAAAGACATTTCATAAATTATCTTATCAATCTTTGATGTTACTCCACCATCATCAGCATTGAATTTTTTATATTTAAAAACTATGGCAACAACTAATAGAATTAGTACAATAATTACACCTAAATCTATTGGATTTATTTTGCGTTTTTTCATGTTTTTCACCTATCTTTCTATAGAGATTATGTAGCCATGTGCTGCATAACCCTTTCCTTTCACATTTACTTCTTTTCCAACCTTTGGACTGAATTCTCCGATTTCTATATTTTGATCTGTGTATTGTGCATTTGCATCTATTGTTAATATTATATCTACATAGTCTTCTAATTCGTTTTCTACATATTTACCTTTCTTTATATCAACACCATATTTAACAGTCTTGGTGCTTTCTTTGTTTATAACTGTACCTAAATAATAATTTTTGCTACTTTCATATATTTTTGTTCCAACTTCTATCATATCAAAAACTTCAGGAATTGTTTCTGTTGTTTTTATTGTATACACTACTTTACTTGAATTTGTATTTGCAACCTCTGTGGTTTTATCCGCCATTCCTATAAATTTATACCCAACAAGGCAAGAAACGAATACAAGTAATATTATGAATATATCTAATGTATTGATTCTTTTTGATTTTGGTTCACTCATTACTTTTTCATATACATTTTGTACATTATTCACATATCTTTCTATAGTAAATTTATCATTATATATTTCTACTGCTTTTTCATTCATATGTTTTCTAACATCATCATTTTTTAGTATCTTTAAAATAGCATTTGCTGTTCTTTCTGGTGATTTTATTGGCACGATATATCCATTTTCACCATCAGATATTAAATATGGATTTCCGCCATAATTTGAAACCACCGCAGGCACTCCTATACTCATTCCCTCTAATAATGAAAGGCTAGATGCTTCTGTTCCAAATGAACAATTTACCTGAACATCCATTATGTTTAAATAGTCGCCAACATTTTTCACAAAGCCTGTGAATATTATTTCTTTTTCTAATTTTAATTCTTTAACTTTATTTTTTAATTTTTCTTCATATGTTCCTGTTCCTAGTATCAAGAACTTTGCTTTAATTTTGTTTTCTTTTAGTAGAATTTTAGCAGCGTCTATAAATGTTTCATGTCCTTTAACTTCTTCAAGTCTAGCTACAATTCCAATAACATAATCATCATCTTTTATACCATATTGTTCTCTTAACGCCCTTTTAGCTTCATCACTTGTCGCTTCTACCTTTTCAACGCCATTAAAAAATGTGTCTATTTTCTCCTTAGATATTCCACCCTCTAACAAATTTTCTTCGACAGCATACGAAACAGCAATTATTCTATCTGCTAAAAGCTCGTTGATGTTTTTATATAAAACCTTTCCTAATCCTTTTTTTATTCTATTACTTACAGGATAAGCGCAATGTCTTGTATAGATTATTCTTGTGCCATCAACAAATTTCGCAGCAACTCTAGCAATACTCGTTGCGTGTGTATGAACTATGTCCGGCTCTTCTGCTTTTAATATTTTTATTAGTTTGAATAGTGCTTTTATGTCTAATGATTTGTCTTTGATTCCATCTATTTCTATTATTTTTAAAGGTGTTTTTTCTAGTTCACCAATTAAAGCACTGCCTTTTGGAACTACTACTGAAACATCATATTTTTTTTGATTATAATTTCTAGCAAAGTTTATTACGCACTTGCCTGCTCCTCCTATGTTAGTATCACTAATAACATTTACGACTTTAATCATAATAAATTTCCTTTCATTCTTCTTTTTTATTTATTTCTGACATCGCACTTCCAAGTGCTATTACTGTCCAAAATATCAATATTACTCTATAATTGTACCATGTATAATCAAACATACTCTCTAACAAAAAGCCTGCCATTCCAGATATTATTCCTGCAAGTACTATATTTTTTCTTTTTGACATAGATATTGCTGCTTCTTTATAAAAATTATAAATTATTTCAATAAAAATAATAAACCCTACAATTCCGTGTTCTGCCATTAGTTGCAAGTACAAATTATGTGAGTGCGGTGCAACAACGCCATTATACGAATATATCGGATATACCCTATTAAAGCTTGTAATTCCAAGTCCAACTCCAGAAAGCCAATAATCTTTAAGCATAGCAATTGTTCCAAACCAAATATATACTCTATACGATGTTGATGAATCTGTCATATCTCCTATGCTCATAAATCTATTTATTATTGTTTCCGGCAAGATTAGCGGTGACGCTAAAAGTGCTATTATTCCAAGCAATATAAATCTACGATCCATAATAATTGCTAATATTGCTATGCCAAAAATAATTCCAAGCCAACAACCTCTAGAGAATGTGTATATAAGTGCTAAACAGTTTATTGCAAACATTCCAAATAAAATAAGCTTTTTCATGAAGCCTTTTTCATCAAAAATAAGAGCCGCAATTATTGGTATAACAAGTATTAAGTATTCTCCAAAAACATTAGGATTTTCAAATGTTGAATAGACTCTCATTCGTATATCTTCAAATTTATCTTCATCTATCCAGGCTTGTGAGTATACATCACCAAATTTATATTGATATATTCCATATATTGATGCACATGTTGCTGATATTATAAATACATATATTAGCATTTTCAATTTTGATTTTGTATCTGCAGAATTTATTAAAATAAAATAAAACAATATAAAAGCCGTGATAAGCATGAAAATATTTCTACTTTCTAATTTTGAAATAGATGTAACAGCAGAAACAAAATAAACTAACACCAAAAGTAAAATCCATATGTTCATGCTTGAATATCTAAATTTAAAGTCTTCTTGCGTTACTGCTTTTAAAAATAACGAGCCAAGTGACAACAAAACTAACAATAATACTGCCATTGTTGGTAAAAATGGCGTTAAAGCAACAACAAATGTAACCCATATGATAGGCTTAACAAATATGCTGTTTTGTAATAACTTGTCTAGCTTTATCTTTTTTGCTATTTTTCTAAAGAAGTTTAAAATGATTTCAAATATTTTTGAAATTAAACTATTTTTGTATATCTCTTCTCTTTTTTCTTTTGTTTCAGTTAAAAAGATATTAATAAGCAAACTGTTTGAACAAATTTTGTTAAACCAATTTGATATGCTAATTATTATTTTATATATAAAACTTTCTTTTATAATCTTATCCATAAATACCTATCCTTTAATTTTTATGTACTGAAATTTAAGCATTTTTTATAGTAATGCTTTTTGATTTTGATATAGATATTATATACAAAAAAGCTAAATTATACAAGCAAAATCGTAGGCTAAGAAACCTACGATTTGATTTTTTCTTTTATTTGTTTTATGGCATAACCAATCATTTCTGATTTTAATAAGAAAAGTACTGCAAAATATGATGCCATACCAAAAAGCACTGATATAACTATCTTTAAAATACTACCAAATTTAAATATATTGACAATTGCCAGTACGCTTACTAATACAACACCCGCAATGATATATTTTACTATTTCTAAAATATTTTCTTTTTCAAAATTTAATTTAATTTTTGAAAAAGCTATCAAAATCATTATTGCTGCTACAATTATTGATACAATAGATGCTGCAAGTGGTAATCCTCTATATCCCATAACTTTAACAAGTACTATACTCAATACAATATTTAATATAATGGCTATACCGCTCGTTTTCATTGGAGTTTTTGCATCTTGCATAGCATAAAATACTTTATTTAATATTTCCATAATTCCATAGCCAATCATTCCAATTGCATAAAAACTTAATGCGCCTGATGTTAAATAAGTCGATTGGGTCGTAAACTCACCCCTTTCATAGATTATTTTTATAATATCACTACTTAGAAAAGCTATACCTATTGACATTGGAATTACAAATAGCGCAGTTACTTCAAGTGCATTTTTTATAATTATTTTAAGCTTATCAGTTTCATTTTCTGCGCTAAGTTTTGAAAGCTCTGGAAATACAATATTTGAAAGGGTATAAGAAAATACACCAACAACTATTAAATATATATTATATGCATATTCTATGGCAGAAACAGCTGCACCATCTTCTAACCCTGAGGCCAAACTTAAATTAACTATATTATTTATTGGTTGTACCCAAGAACTAACAAGCGTTGGTATCGCTAGCTTAACTACCTTTTTTAAGCCTTCATCTTTAAAATTGATTTTTAGGCTATATTTGAATCCTTTTTTCTTGACACTTGGCAATTGAACAATAACTTGTGTAAGCCACCCAATTGCCATAGCAATCGCCACTCCGACTATTCCAAATTTATTATTAAAAGTTAATAAATACAATATTAGTATTCCATTTGATACTACACTTATTATTGCCGGAATATTGAATTCATCCATCGATTGTAAAAAGCCTACAAAAACAAATGCCACAGCTGTAAATATCATGATTGGAAACAATATTCTAGATAGTTTTACTGTTATCGTATAAGTTTCTGCTCCAAGATTTGGAGCTATTATATTTACTATAGATGGTGCAAATATTGTTCCTAAAATTGTTAATACCATTGTTATTATTATTACTACATTTAAAAAGTTATTTGCAAATTCTATCGCTCGATTTTTTCCACTTTTTTTAAGATATTCATTAAATACGGGAATAAATGTTGATGAAATTGCAGCTCCTAATGTTATATCTAAAAGTTGTAATGGTATTCTTGATGCTGTAAAAAATGCTGTTGCTTCGATTCCAGTCCCATAAAATTTAGCAAAGATAATGTTTCTTGCAAGCCCTAATATTTTTGCCAAGAACATTGCACTAAACATAAATGCAAAAGTTTTTATTATATTTTTTTTCATTTGTTTCTCCTAAAATATTTTAAATATTGTTTTTAGTATTATTAGTAATATTACTCCCGGAACACCTAAGAAAGCTATTATGCCTCCTGTAATAAGATTTAATGTAATAGTAACACCTATAATGTTTAGAATGATAAATAGCGTTCCTCCTAACATTATATTTAAAATAATGGAGCATATACTCTTTCTAGCATCATTTGCAATTCTTATTAGCGCAATTAGTCCAACAAGTGATGTAATTAAAAATGATGAAATTTCTACTACTGCCATAATATAACCCCTTTCTTCATGAAGCAAGTAAAAAACCTCATGCTAGTTATTTTAGAGTAGTGTTTTTATACGCTAAATCTTCACACTCTCTAATACATATCTTACTACCATGTCCTCTTTTTTATTACTACTTTATTCTTCATATTGGAATTCCCAGTCAAATATTTTTACTATATCGCCCTCTTTTATTCCTCTTCTCTTTAGCTCTGCATCTACTCCCATTTTCTTAAGTGTTTTTTGGAAATATGCAAGTGATTCATAATCAGAAAAGTTTATTCTTCTCATTACTGTTTCTATTTCTTTACCTTCTATGATGAATGTGTTATTCTCTCTTGTAATTCTCCAGCCTTCATCCTCATCTTCATAGTTATAATAAACTGTTTTATCTACTTCTTCTAGCTCTTGTTTTGGTATATCTTTTAAAAGCTCTGCAACTCTATTAAATAACTCACTTAGTCCTTCTCCTGTAACTGCAGAAATTTTATATATTTCATACCCTTTTTGTTTTGCAATTTTGGCTAATTTATTATAATTTTCTTCATCTTGCATTACATCTATTTTATTTGCTGCCACTACTTGTAGTTTGCTAGCTAATTTTTCACTGTAGCTTGCAAGTTCAGAATTTATTTTATAAAAATCTTCAACTGGATCCCTTCCCTCTGTTCCAGCTACATCAATAACATGAATCAATATTCTAGTTCTCTCAACATGTCTTAAAAATTTAAGTCCTAATCCTACTCCTTCACTTGCACCTTCTATAAGTCCAGGAATATCAGCCATTACAAAACTAGCACCATTTTCAAGTTTAACAACACCTAAATTAGGCTCTATAGTAGTAAAATGATAATCTGCTATTTTAGGTTTTGCTGTTGTCATTCTTGAAAGCAATGTTGATTTACCAACATTCGGATATCCTACCAAGCCTACATCGGCAATTAATTTTAGTTCAAGAATTACTGTTTTTTCTATACCAGGTTCACCAGTTTCTGCAAAATTTGGGATTTGTCTTGTTGGCGTAGCAAAATGTACATTGCCTTTTCCACCCTTTCCGCCTTTTAAGATACATTCTACTTGTCCCTCTTCTGATAAATCTGCAATTACCTTACCTGTTTCTTCATCTCTTATTATTGTACCTTGGGGTACATCTATATATAGGTCTTCACCACTTCTTCCAGTTTTTCTTCCGCCACTGCCTGATTCTCCATCTTTGGCCAAATATTTCTTTTTATACTTAAAGTCTACAAGTGTATTTAGTCCAAAATCTACTCTAAAGTACACACTTCCACCTTTGCCACCGTCTCCACCATCTGGCCCACCATTGGCAACATATTTTTCTCTTCTAAAGGTGATTGCTCCATTTCCACCTTTTCCAGATCCTATTATAATTTTTGCATAATCTATAAACATTTTATTTTCTCCCTTTTACATAATACTACGTATATGTTACCACATTTTGCAATTTTTATCAACATTTTTAGGCATTAAATCTTACGGGGAGGCAAAAAAGAGTTACTATTTAGATTTAATTTATGACAAACACTGAACATTAATATTATTATGGAGCACACTTAAGCTTAAGCTACATTTTCATAACATACATTTACATTAGATATATACTTTTATTTTGAAGACAGCATAGTAACAAAAAAGAAGAACTCGATTATTTTCAAGTTCTTCTTTAAGATCCTTATTTATCTTCCTCAGTAATGATACTTACTTGTTTTTTGTCTCTGCCTTTTCTTTCAAATTTTACGATACCATCTGCTTTTGCAAATAATGTATCATCGCCACCGATTCCAACATTTGTACCTGGATGGATTTTTGTTCCTCTTTGTCTAACTAGAATGTTTCCAGCTAAAACAAATTGACCATCAGCTCTTTTGGCACCAAGTCTCTTCGACTCACTATCTCTACCATTTTTGGTACTACCCATACCTTTTTTATGTGCCATGTTTCTCTCTCCTTTCAGTTAAAATATTCTATTAGTATTTTATAAAATCCTAATTACTCAGCAGCTTCTTCTGTTTCAGTAGCAGCAGCTTTCTTTGTACTAGCTCTTTGGCTAATTTTTTCAATTTTAATCTTTGTATATGGTTGTCTATGTCCTTGTTTCTTTCTCTCGTTTTTCTTAGCTTTGTATTTGAATACAACCACTTTTTTAGCTTTTCCGTTTTCAACAACAGTAGCTTCTACTTTTGCACTTTTTACAGTTGGTGTACCTATTTTAACTTTTTCACCATCTGAAAGTAATAATACTTTATCAAAAGTTACTTTATCGCCTTCGTTTAAATCTAGTTTTTCAACGAAAACTTCATCTCCCTCTGCTACTTTGTATTGCTTTCCACATGCTTCGATTATCGCGTACATCTAAAGCACCTCCTTCATATAAAACTCGCTAATCTCTCATCTTAGGTAGCTTTTTAAGCATTTATAACCATAATTAAGCGGATTACACATATGGCATTATACAATGTTTTGCCACATTTGTCAAACATTTTATTGCATAATTCGCAAGCTTGATTACAATATTTTCCCATCTTTGCATTCTAGCATTATTGTCACAGGCCCATCATTTACCAAGGTTATCTTCATATCGGCACCAAAACTACCAGTTTCAACATTCATCTCAAGATTTTCCTTGCAATATTTTATAAACTTTTCGTATAACTCATTTGCATATTCTGGCATAGCAGCATTTATAAAACTTGGCCTATTTCCATGATGGCAGTCTGCATAAAGTGTAAACTGTGATACTATATGTAACGAGCCTCCAACATCTTTTATAGATAAATTCATTTTTCCATTCTCATCTTCGAATATTCTAAGCTTTGTTATCTTTTCTGCTAATGCTCTCATATCTTCTTCAGTGTCATCGTGTGTTATTCCTAATAAAACTAAAAATCCATTTTCTATTTTTGAATATTCCTTTTGATCTATTTCTAATTTTGATGATAATACTCTTTGTATTAGTGCCCTCATTTTTCATTCTCCTATTATTAAAATATTGTTTTTATCTCTTTTATATCATTTATCACATTTGTCTTTGGAAGTGTATCATCTAGTTTTTCATCTTCATAACTCCATGTGTGCTCTAAAGTTTTTTATACAATAGAAAAGAAAAATAATACATAAAAGGTTGCGAATTTGTTATTTTCCTATTGTATAAAAAACCGATGCAAATGCACCGGTATAATTTATTTTTTTCTTTTGTATCTATTTTCAAATACTACTTTTATAAATTCTCTTCTCGTTTCTACTTCATCTATTATTAGTAAATTAACAACTGAAACTCCGATAAAGAAAAGATCGATATAAGCATTGTATCTAAAGAAATCATCCAATAATTCTCTTTTTACTATGTGCACTATTAAACTCGCCATGAAAAAGATTAACGTAATCATATTATACGATGCTTTTTTCTTTATATATCCAAGTGTATTCATTGCTATAAGAAATAATGCGCAAAATATTAAGATATAATAATTTTCAAAACTATATAACACTTAATTTCTCACCTATTCCTCTTCATCCCAGTTATGCCAAATCTCTTGAACATCGTCTAAATCTTCCATATTTTCTATGATTAGATTCATTTTTTTAGTTGCAGCTTCATCTAAACTCATATAATTTTGAGGAACCATTTTTACATCTGCATCAAGAAATTCTATGCCCTTTGCTTCTAATGCTTCTCTAACTTTTGAAAAATCTTCTGGTGCCGTTGTTATTTCATAAACATCATCGCTGACTTCAAAATTTTCTGCTCCTGCTTCTATTGCTTCCATCATTAGTTCATCTTCGCTCATCTTTGTTGATTTTTCAACTATTATAATGCCTTTTTTATCAAACATCCAACTAACTGAACCTGTTGTTCCTAAATTTCCGCCAAATTTATCTAGTATATGTCTTACATCTCCAGCTGTTCTATTTCTATTGTCTGTCATTGCTTCTATTATGATTGCTACTCCATTTGGTCCGTATCCTTCATATGTTATGTCTTCGTAATTAGCTGTATTTCCATCTCCTGCTGCCTTTTTTATACTTCTTTCTATATTATCATTTGGCATATTGTTTGCCTTACATTTTGCTATAACATCTCTTAATTTAGAATTTGATGAGGGGTCAGGCCCACCTTCTTTTACAGCAACTAGAAGTTCTCTACCTAATTTTGTGAAAACTTTACCTCTTTCAGCATCTGATTTGCCTTTTTTGTTTTTTATGTTATTCCATTTGCTATGTCCTGACATTTATATCTCCTCCTTTTTTATGTATGCTATATTATCATATTTTTTTAGTATTGTGTAGTGTTTTTTCAAAAAAAGTAGCAAAACACCAATACCTACGCTATTTATTCGGCATTTATGTTTTTGGGCAATATTTTATAACTTCTATATTGCTATTTTGACTTTGTAATACCATTTGGTTATATATCTTGTCCCTTAAATCCTTTTTCTGTGATAGTTTTGGCAATGTTTTATCTGCAAAAAAAGGACCCTCTATATATGATACTATTTTTATCTTATTATTCTTTTGTCTTTGATATGTATTAGTCATGCAAAACGCTGGCACATCAAGCTCTACTGGATATGTAAATGATGTATTCTTAAATGGTCTTATTTTTGTGTAATAAGGCCATATGTGTGCTTCAGGATATATTGTTATTGCATGATTGTCGCGTATTGTTTTTTCTATTGCCTTTTTAAAGTTTTTCATTGCATCTAAATTACTTGGAACTGGTATTGCTCCCATCATTTGAACAAAATTTCCAAGTATTTTCATAGATACATTTTCTGGATTCACTATAAAAAAATTTCTCTTTGGATATATTGGTATACTTGGAATTAGTGTATCGCCAAACGGTTGTGTATGATTTACATACACAAAATATCCACTTTTTTTGTATTTTTTTAGTTTTTCTTTCCCGATGTAGGTAATTTTAAATTTTATTTTTGCATACAATATTCTTATTGGAACAAGAATTATATTTTGAATTATAAATGCTCCCATATTCCAAAACGGATTTCTATGAATATATTTATAATTTTCATCTATTATTCTAGGTTCAATTTTTACTTCAGAAAATTCATCATTTACTTCATCTTGATAATATATGATTTTTTTATTATTTTTCATCTATCAATTCCTTATTTTCTGTTATATATTCCAATGGCTTTTGGTAAAAATCTTCATACGTTTTCTTCCAAATTTCATAATTTTTTTCTTTCATTATAGCGACATTTTCTTTTTCTGATATTTCCCTATCTGGATATATTGGTTTCTTTATATTTACTGTATATTCTTGAATTGGAAAACCGTCGCTACCTATGTTTTCACTATCTTCCATTGTTATAAAAATCGGTATAACAGGCACATCATTTCTAACCGCCAATTTAAATGCTCCATCTTTTAGTGGCTTAGGTTTTCTATAATTCCACCATAAACTTTGCTCTGGATATATAAGTATAAAATCACCATTTTGAAGAATTTTGTCAACTGCTTTCATAAACTCAATCATTGTTTTTGTATTTGAGCTAAGCGGTAATGTATCGCAATTTCTAAATAAAAAGCCATAAAATCCAGGAAAATTTGTATAATTTCCTTCTCTTATCACTTTGTATAATCTTTTTTTGTTTTTAAAGTGTATTGTGTCTCTGAATATTTTTTCTACAGTAAAACAATCAAATGGATTAAAATGATTACATGTAATCATTGCTCCTGTTTCAACTGCCTCCAGATTTTCAATTCCTATAACATCTTTTATTATTAGTTTGTTATTTCTTAGAAGCTCTTCTAAAAATTTTTTTCCGATTCCATTAGCTACACTTCTTTTTATTTTGCTGCTTCTTTTACTTTTTAAGTAATCTACTTTATCTGGTGCTAATACAATTGTTGGTGGATCCTTTTCTGGATCAACATCAAATCTACCTTCTCTTTCTAGCTTGTCAATCTCATCTAATATTTCTAATCTATCTTTTGATTTTTCGATTGTTTCTTCTCTCATCTCTTATCTCCTGTTTATTCTATCATCGCCAACACAATCAGATTCTTTTTGCGCAAGCTCTCTTAGTGCTTTATCTTTTTCCATATCTCTAAAACGTTCTTCATCTGTATAGCTTTCTTTTATTTTTTGTATCACATCAAAGAATTCTGTTTTTTGAGCATAATTCCAAAAATAATCTTTATATAAAATCTCTTCAAAATGCCATGGCTTATATGCTAAATTATAGTGTATAAGCTTTATATTAGCATCATTTTCTTTTTCTTTTGCTATCGGCATTCTGTTCCAATTGCTATCTACAATTTTCACTCTTCCTTTGCAAAGCCTGTTTAAATAATCCTGATCTTGAGCTACAGAAAACCTTATTTTATCTAATAAATATATAAACTTATTTTGAAAATCAAATTTTCTAAGTTCATCCAAATTCATTAGTAACACACCTGCGTTAAAATAATTTTTATAACTTGCTACGCCAACAACTTTTTCAGCATATTCTCTGAATACTTCTATTGTTTGAATTACATCATCTGGCGCTGCAGCAACTAAATTATTTTCCATTTCTGTATTGTACAAGTTTGCTACATCATCCAAAAGAACTATATCACTATCTAAATATAATGCTTTGTCATACTGTGGATATAAATTGGGTATAAATAATCTAAAATATGTCGTTTTTGAATAATAATCTCTTGTATACAACTTGTCTTTTATTTTTTCTATATAGTAATTTAAATCTACAAATTCAATATTTATATTATTTTTTTCGAATTTTTTTATTCTATTCTGATTGTCTTCTGAAATATTTGTATATAGTATTTTTATTAGGTAATAATTATTTTCGTTCGAATTTTCTACTAGAGATTGAAGCGATACTGCTAAAAAAGGTATATATCCATCATCTACTGCAAAAAATATTGGTATTATGTTTTCTTTCATTTTACTTCTCCTTTTTCAAATTTTTCTTTTTGCTTTAAATATTCTTCTAAATCATTATCATAATAAAAGCATTTTAAAACACTATGTACTTCATTTACATTCCATTGCTTAAAGTTTTCTGTATGCGGATATGGCAAAAACATTAGTCGTTTGCAAAAATGGCATATTACCGTATCCTTTCTATTAAATTTAGATTGTTCATTAAATTTTCTTGGAAGTATTTTTTTCTTAGTTGTTGACCAAAATATTGCATCTTGATCTGCAAATAGCATTTTTTTATTTCTAATTAGATTTCTGGCCTTTTCAAGTAATTTTGTTTTCTTTATCTCTTTCATGTTCAAAAGTAACATTCCTGCATTTATATAGTCAGGCCTAATTATCCAGCACCCATATTTTTCTTTAACTGCCGCATACTCATATCCATCAATATCTATATCATATAGTTTTTTCAAATCATCTCCAACCATTATATCAATGTCTAAATATAATATTTTCTCTGGCATTTCTGGCACTAAGTCTGCAAGTAACCTTAAAAGTGTATATGGTGTACAATATGCTGTTTCGTTTTTGCAATTTGCAAATTCTTTATTATAAAGCTCTGTTACATCAATTTTTTTCACGCTATTTTTAGGATTTCTAGACTTTACAAAGCTATCTAAAAACTTTTCTTGTTCATCTGTTATTGGCACGAAATCAGCATTGAGTCTAGAAATATCCATAGTAAAAATATAACAGTTTATAATTTCATCACTTCTGTTTGTTATTGATATAAGCTGTGTTAACGCGCCATCAAAAACTTTTTTATTCCCACATAAAAGTAAGTTTATCATATATTACCCCTTTATTAGGTTGCGCTTACTAACCATAATATTTTTTCAATTTTAGTGTACTGCTTTTAATTTGTTTTTATGGAGCACACTTAAGACCTCTTCTCTTGTAGCTGTTTTATATATTTACATAAATTAGTTCACACTACCAATTTCTTCTTCTCTTTGGCATTCTACTTGTTATATATCTTTTTATAAGTTAATTAAATTATAAAGATTTTAACCAACTTTTTATACTATAACTACATGTGTATCCATTATACACGATTACTATTATCATTTCAAATATTTTATACTATCTTGTCTAAACAAAAGCACCTATGTTGAACTCACTATAAGTAGTGAAATTCAAATAGGTGTTTCTTATTAGTGTGCCTCATACCACGTCTTGCCTATTCCGGCTTCTGCTTTTAGTGGCACTTTCATTTTTATTACATTTTGCATATTTCTAACCAATAATTCTTTTGATATTTCAATTTCGTCCTCTGGTGCTTCAATTACAAGTTCGTCATGAACTTGTAATATCAATTTTGATTTTAGTTTTCTCTCTTCTAGTTCTTTTTCGATATTTACCATTGCTATTTTTATTATATCTGCTGCTGTTCCTTGAATAGGAGCATTCATCGCTACTCTTTCTCCAAACTGTCTTACATTATAATTATTAGATTTTATTTCTGGTACATATCTTCTTCTACCCCATAATGTTTCAACATATCCCTTTTCTTTGCAATGTTCTACCGCATTATCCATATACTCTTTTATTTTAGGATATTTTTCAAAATACTTTTCTATATATTCTTTTGCTTTTTTTCTGCCTATTCCTATATTTGTAGCCAAGCCAAAATCACTTATTCCATAGACAATTCCAAAGTTTACAGCTTTTGCTTCGCTTCTCATTTGCTTTGTAACTTCTCCTAGTGGCACATTAAATACTTGTGAAGCAGTCATTGCATGTACATCAACATCATCATTAAAAGCTTTTATCATTGTTTCGTCACCTGACATATGTGCTAGAACTCTAAGTTCAACTTGTGAGTAATCCGCATCGATTAACATACAGCCTTCTTTTGCTACAAATATTTTTCTAAGTTCTCTTCCTATTTCTGTTCTTATTGGTATGTTTTGAAGATTAGGATCTGCGCAACTTATTCTACCTGTTGCTGTAACAGTTTGATTAAATTTCGCATGTATTCTTTGTGTTTTTTCATTTATAAGTGGTAACATTCCATCAACATATGTTGCTTTCAACTTGCTAAGTGTTCTATACTCTAATATTTTATCTATTACTGGATGTTCTTCTTTTAATTTTTCTAGCACATCTCCATCGGTTGAATATCCTGTTTTTGTTTTCTTTATTATTGGCAAATTCAATTTTTCAAATAGTACTTCTCCAAGTTGCTTTGGCGAATTTATATTAAATTCTATTCCTGCTGTTTGATATATGTCTTTTGTAAGCTCATCAACCTTTTGATTTAATGATACAGAATAGTCTTTAAGCATTTCTTTATCCACATATACACCAATGTATTCCATCTCTGCAAGCACTTTCACAAGTGGCATTTCAACTTCACTAAACAATTTTAATTGCTCTTTTTCTTTTAGCTCTTCTTCGTATTTTTCTTTACATTTGTATATATATCTAGCATATTTAGCAAGCTCTTCTTTATTGTCTTTTGCCTCATCGCCAAAACCTTCAAACGATATTTGCTCATTTGATGTTTTATTTTCTACAATAATATTTAATTCTTCCATTATGATATCATCTAACTTATATGTTGATTTAGATGGATTCATTATATATGCTGCAATTTCCAAATCAAACATCAAATTGTTTGGAATAATGTCCATTTGTTTAAGTTTCAAATACATTTCTTTTTCTTTAAAACCTATTTTTAAAACATCACTTGCAAATATTTTTTCTAAATCTTCTTTTGAAGGATTCTTTTTATAATAAGCTTTTTCATTTGCATATACAGCTAAACCATCGTCATAATAATATGCCAACTCTTTTATTTCTTTCAATTCTAACTTTTCTAAATCTTCTATTTCTATTTTAGAATCATCAAATATTGAAACTACTTTATTTTCATTTGCTTTCAAATTCATGCTTTCTATAAACTTTTTAAGTTGAAGCTTTGCAAAAAGATTATAAAGTTCATCATTGTTAGGCTCTACTCTTTTAATATCTTCAATAGTTATTGCAAGTGGAACCTCTTTATAAATTGTGCCAAGCTCTCTTGAAAGATATGCTAAATCTTTGTTTTCAACTAATTTTTCTTTAAGTTTGCCTTTTATTCCTTCTAGCTCTTCACCACTATCGAGTGCATTATAAATTGTATCTAGGTTTTTGTATTTTGTTATTAGTGAAAATGCTGTTTTCTCGCCCACTCCTGGAACTCCTGGGATATTATCTGATGTATCTCCCATAAGACCTTTTATTTCAATAAATTGCATTGGTTCTATTCCAAACTTTTCATAAATAACTTCTGGGGTATAATCAGCATAATCTGTTTTTCCCATCTTGGTTGTTGGAATTCTCACCGTAACTTTGTCTGTTGCAAGTTGCAAATAATCTCTATCTCCTGTAAGAAGCAACACCTCCATACCATTTTCATCACCATACTTTGAAATCGTACCTAAAATGTCATCTGCTTCATAACCTTCTAATTCTAATATTTTAATATTCATTGCTTTTAAAATATCTTTAATTATTGGCATCTGTACTCTAAGTTCGTCCGGCATTCCTTTTCTTGTTGCCTTGTATTCTTCATACTTTTTATGTCTAAATGTAGGTGCTTTCAAGTCAAAAGCGACACATATATAATCCGGATTTTCATCCTGCAATAATTTATTCAAAATTGATAAGAAACCATATATTGCATTCGTATAAATGCCATCCGATGTCATAAGGAGCTTGGAATTCATAATTCCATAAAAAGCTCTATTCATAATGCTGTTTCCATCAATTGCAACTAATTTACTCATATAAACCTCCATGTCTTTATATATTTTTATTTATAAACCGTTGTTAAGTATTTTTAATAAATAAAAATTTCTTAAATTCTCCAATATTATTCAACAATAATTAGATTTTGATAATATAATTTATTATACACTAAAATCCTGATATTTTATAATCTTTTTTAATAATTGAATTCAATTTTTTGTTACCATTTATTCTGAATTTATGATAAATGCTAAGAAGTAGTATTTTTATGGAGCCCTCTACATTTACATTCGATATATATTTTCTGTATTTTTAGGACTAAATAGCAACAATTTGTTACTATTTAGTCTTCAAAAATAAAAGTATGCATCAAATGTAAATGTATTTTATAAAAATGTAGCGGAGCACAGTGTGCTCCATAAAAATACTATTGTTTAACATTTGTCATAAATTAAGTCTGAATAGTAACAACAATTTTTCATATATAAAATTTTTTCAAAAATGGTATTGACTTATTAAAAAATATATTGTAATATAATATTGCTTCGAGAGAAGTTCCGTGCGGGAGTAGCTCAGTTGATAGAGCGTCGCCTTGCCAAGGCGAAGGTCGCGGGTTTGAGCCCCGTTTCCCGCTCCATTTTTTTATGTAATTATTTTTTGATAAATTGAATATAATATACTATCGGCGCCATAGCCAAGTGGTAAGGCACGGCTCTGCAAAAGCCTGATCATCAGTTCAAATCTGATTGGCGCCTCCAAAAAGACCAGTTTTTAGCTGGTCTTTTTATTAAATACAAAAATTTTACTCATGATATAGTTTAAAATGATTACTACAAATGTAACTATTCCCTTTGCTACCATTTCATTCATATCCAATATTGAAAACAATACATAGAAACTAATTGCTTCAAAAACGGCAGAGAACGCCCTACTACCGTAAAAATTTTGCTGCTTCTTTTAGCATATTTTTTTCTTTACTTTTAAACACATATTTTCTATTTGTAAAATATGCAAATGTCATTGCTAAAATAATTGATACTATATTTAGTATATTTTTATCTGTATTTACAAATACTTTTCCAAGTACATATAAACTTCCAAAACTTACTATTGTTGCTAGTACTCCAAATATTCCATATACAATTAGTTCATGTAGTTTTTCTTTATTTTCTAATATCTTCATTTTTTCCTCCTATTTTGGATTGTGCCCATTACTTTTTTATGGAGCACACCTAATCTCCTCGACATTTTTATAAAATACATTTACATTTGATACACACTTTTATTTTTGAAGACTAAATAGTAACACTATTAGTATAACAGATATCATTTTTATTTACTATATATTTTATTTGTGTTATTCTAATTATATATTTTGATTTGCGAGGTGATACTTTGGAAAAGAAAATAGCAATTATTTTAGGATGCATTGGTCTAGTTTTTTTTCTTATGCTAATTACTAAAGGAGCAATTTGGCCATTTTTAATTGTGGGTGTGTTGGGTTATGCAATATACAAAAATAATAGATAATTTTATATTATAAATATGATAATTTCAAAATTTTTAATGTACTTCCATTTTAAAAATCTTTGATAAATAATCGTGAAAATAATTTAAAATAGCCTTGCTTAAAGTATGTAACATTTATACTATTAAGTAAGGCTATTTTCATATTTTACTTTTCTAATTGTCTTATTGTTCTTCCTAATAATTGATGTCTTGTTTCATCTATTTGTTTTTCTGCTTGCAATAATGTTATTTTTCCACTTATTACTGCATTTGCAAGTGAGTTCATAAGACTCAAATTTCCACGTTCCATTCTACTTTGCATTGCATCTTCTATTTCAGTTGTGCTAAACTTTTCTTTTCTTATTAACGAACCGATTACTTCATCAACTATCATTATTTCTGGTATCATTACTAGTTCATCTGATATTCCTTTTATTAGTCTTTGTGATACTACCGCTTTTAAAACTGATGAAAGTATGTATTTGATAGAAAGTTGATCTGGAACATCATAAAAACTTATTATTCTATCTATTGTTTCGGCACAAGAACGAGTATGCATTGTACCTATAACTAAATGTCCCGACTCCGCCATATCTATTGTTGCTTCCATCGTTTCTTTATCTCTTATCTCTCCAACAACAAGTATGTCACAATCTTCTCTTAATGCATTTACTACACCATCACTAAATTTTAAACAATCTTTTCCCTTCCCCACTTCTTTCTGAACTATCAATGATTTTTTTGAAGTATGCACATATTCTATTGGACTTTCTAGCATCATAATTTTTTTGTTTTCTGTTTTGTTTATTTCATTAACCAAAGCATTTAAGGTTGTTGATTTTCCGCTATTCGACTTACCTGTTACTAAGATAAGTCCTTGCGGTAATAATGCAATTCTCTTTAACACTGCTGGCAATTTTAATTCATCAAACTCTGGTAAGCTTTTCTTTATTATTCTTATCGTAAATATGTACGAGTCTAGCGAACTTGATATATTTACTCTTAATCTGTTGTTTTCAAATTCATAATTTATATCTAATTTTTTCTCTCTTTTAAATGTATCATTCATATTTTCATCATCTTTTATAAAATATCTATATATATATTCTATATCAAACTGCGATAATTTTTCTACATTACTCATTGGTACCAATTCTTTATTTATTCTAAATAGTGGCAAATGTCCCTTTACTAAATGAATATCCGATGCGCCTTTACTTATTCCCTCTTTTATTATACTTTCTATATCCAAAATAATTCCTCCTTCTCATATATAATACAACATTTTTTTCGATATAACAATAGATGTTTGACTTAAGTTATTTTTAATGCTAAATTATTTTTAGGGGAGGTTAATTATATGACAATTAGTGTTTGGAAAGAATTCAAAAAAACTTTTAAAATAGCAAAAAAAGAATATATTATAAGACTTATAAATGCACTCATTATACGTGGGCTACTTTTGATTTTACCTGTTCTTATAAGTTTAGCAATAAAGGATGTTTCAAAAGGTGAAATAAATTCTGCACTTTTATTGGTATTAGCATCAGCTATTGTCACAGTCTTTTATCGTTTATGTGAATGTTGGGGAAGCCATGCATATCACGCTTTGTACAATAAAATATATTCATACTACAATTCCTTAGGAATAAATAAAACCAATGAAAATTCAGTTTTTAGTTTATCAAGATTTTCACTTGGGCAATACACGAATATGCTTACAACTGATGTAGATATCATGACTACATTCTTTTCTAATAATGTTTTGAGATTTGTACAAGTATTAGAGTGTCTGGTTATATATTTATATATCTTTTCATTAAATGTTTATCTTTTCTTATCGGTAATTATACTCTCTGCCACAATTATGTTTTTGATTCCAAAAACAAATAAGACATTAGAAAAGCTCAACAACAAAAGGAAAAGTACACAAGATGTGCAAATAGGATCAATTCACGAATATTTTTTAACAACTAAAGAAATAAAAAGTTTCAATTTGTTTGATACAATTTCTAGAAGACCAAGAAATAGCACAAAAGAATATTTAATTGCAAATTCAGCATACATAAAAAGATACGATTATAATAATCATTCATTTTTATTATCCATCGAAATCTTTAGATTGCTATCAGTTGCGTATTCAATATACCTAGTTTCGCAAGGCCATTTTGAGATAGATGCTATTTTAATATTGTACAACTACTATCAGAAGATAATAGATAACTTTTCAACTATACTTGCTATAAATGTTGATTTTACTAACTTTAAAGTTTCACTTGAAAGATTTAATCATTTAATAGAATTTAGTACGCCGAAAAAGTACTTACACTATACAATTGATGAAAGTGTATTTGCTGGGAAAATCAAATTTGAGAATATACTTTATGGTTTTAGACATGATCCTATATTAAATAATGTGTCATTAGAAATAATGCCTGATAGTATTACTGTAATCACAGGAAAAGCATCTAGTGGAAAAGATGGAATAGCAAACCTTCTACTTAAATTTAATAGACAACATGAAGGCAATATTTTAATTGATAATGTTAATATAAATGATATTCCTGACGAAGATTATTTTAAAATAATTTCACTCGTTCGTGAACAAGGAGTATTTTTTCAAGATAGTATAAAAAACAACCTAATGCTAGTAGATCAAAATCCTGATGATATTATAAATATCTGCAAAAGATTAGGAATTCATGATGAAATTTCAACATTACCTAACGGATATGACACAATAATGGATGGAAATTGTACGCTTTCTACATCTGCTAAACAGATTTTAGCTATAGCAAGAATCCTATTAAAAAATTCAAGAATTTTAGTATTCGACGAAGCTCTTGGAATATTGGATGAGACATCTCAAAATAAAGTTTTAGATGTTCTACAAGAATTAAAACGTAATCATACAATACTTTTAATAAGCCATGATAAAAACATTTTAAAAGAAGCTGATAATATAATACTATTAGATAATAAACAAGTAGTTGAAAGTGGCACATTAAAAGAACTAATTGAAAGAAAAGGCAGATATTATGAATTGTTTGAAGAACAAACAAAAATTACTAAAAACACTTAAAACAAAATACAACCTAGACTATAATGTCAAAGGTTGTATTTTATTTTTTCACTGAGAAACCAAATTTTCCAATATTTTCTCCTAATGTATAATATTGACCATGTGAATATGAAATCAAATTACATTTCTCTAAATCAAATTTACCTGTTTTATCTAAATATTTTTCATCAACATCAACACAAAGTACTTTAGCAATAAACATATGATGTGAACCAAGTTCTTTTATTTCTGTAACTTTACATTCTATGTTTACCGGACTTTCTTTTATAAGTGGAACACTTACCTCGTTTCCTTTTTCTTTAGTAAGCTTCAACACTTCAAATTTGTCAATATCTCGTCCACTTTTTACACCAGCCAAATCTGTTTTGTATGCTAAGTCTTTTGTGGTTAGATTTATCACAAACTCACCTTTTTCTTTTATAAGGCCATACGAGTATCTTTCAGGTCTAATTGATACATATGTCATTGCTGGATTTGTGCATATAGTTCCTGTCCATGCTACTGTAATAATATTGCTTCTTTCAAAATCACCACATGACACCATAACAGCAGGTAAAGGATATATCATTGTTCCTGCTTTCCATTTTAATTTTTTCATTAAATGCACTCTCTTTCTATTATATTTCTATGCCGAAAAAAGTTTAAAATCCTGCAATTGAGATATAAATATTTCACCATCTTGTACTTTGTATATACATTTTTTAGGAGAAACTCCTATTTTTTCTCTTATCTCTTCTAGAGATATAACATTTTCCATATTATTTTTCACTTTTACCACCTCATTCGTAATTTATTTTCTCTCCTTTGTACGAATTTATTCTACTACTTGTATCATCTTCAAAACAAGTACTTTTAAGTAAAAGCTTTGTGAAAAGTTTGTTATATTTGTAAAATTTATGTAAAATTATTCATCGTATTTTTTAAAATATTGAGTGTTTTTTTCTTTTTTATGTATAATTTTTTCTCATAGTTTTTGCAAGCTGCTTTTATGAGTTTTTCAAATTTATTTTCTTTTTTGCTTTTTTTCATGCCACTTTCATCCTTTTTTTATTTGATTATAATACATGTCTTTGAACGATTCAACATTTTTGGTTGCAAATTGTGGTTATATTTATGGTTATATTTTTGCAACCTATATTATGTTATATAAATTTTAAAATGTTTATAAGGAGGATTATATGGAAAACTTTTCAATGAAGAAATCAAGAAACAGCAATGTTGCAAAAACAATTCGTTTTAGCGAAGAGTTAAATGATGAAATCAATGAACTTATTAAAAAAGCCAATAAAGGAAAATCGAAAAAAGAGTACAGCTTTAATCGGTTTTGTAATTAGTGCTTGTGAATATTGTGTTAATCTTATGAAAGAAAAACAATAATTTTGTTGCTTATTTACAACATCAAATTGTATTAAATAGACTCAAGTTTATAATTTTAGCTTGAGTCTACTTATTCTCTTAATTTTACGTTTGGTCTAACTTTGCACATAATGTCTTATCTCCGACCAAGAACAACAAACAGTACAATGATAATTACTATTAAACAGCCACAACCAGAGCAACCGTTACCATCATTATCATTATTGTCATTGTCGAAAAGCAAATACATGAGCGCAAGAAATTCCCACATAAGAAATCCTCCCTATTGCACAACAAAATTATTATTATGGCTTATTAGGCTTCGCTACATGATAATTATACTGTACTTCTTTGTAAAAATCAACCATTTGCAAATATTTTTTACTTAAAGTCTACTTTTATGGTTACTATTCAGACTTAATTCATGACAAAGCTGAATTATAATGTTTTTATGGAGCACACCTAAGCTTAAGCTACACATTTACATTTGATATATGCTTTTATTTTGAAGACTAAATAGTAACACTTATACATAAAAACCTAGGCTTTTCTGAGCCTAGGTTCTATGTTTTAATATAATATTTTAATTAGTTAATCAATTTTATCTAATATTTCTTTTAATTTATCAACTTCTTCTTTAGTTAAAGTGATTCCTTTACCCATTCTTGTATGATTTTCATCCCAATCTCTTAAATCATATTTAGGCTCTCTGCCATTCCAACTAACTAGATTCAGTTCTCTTTTCCAGCCGGAATTTGATTCTGATAATACTGCTATTTCTTCAACTATTTCAAACTTAATATCAGGCATATTTACTACCTCCTTTTTTCGGCATCTTTAGTTTGATTATAACATTAAGCCTAAATTTGTGCAACACATTTTATTCAAGTTCAAATGCTCCTGTGTATAGTTGATAATATTGTCCTTTTTCAGCAATTAAAGCTTCGTGTTCTCCTCTTTCTATAATTTTTCCATGTTCTAATACTATAATTGCCTTAGAATTTCTTACTGTTGACAATCTGTGAGCAATTACAAAGACGGTTCTACCATTCATTAGATTATCCATGCCATCTTGAACTATTCTTTCTGTTCTTGTGTCTATGCTTGATGTTGCCTCATCTAATATCATTACTGGTGGATCTGCAAGTGCAGCTCTTGCGATTGATAAAAGTTGTCTTTGTCCTTGAGACAAGTTAGCACCATTATTTGTAAGCATTGTGTCATATCCATCTGGTAATAAATTTATAAATTCATCTGCATTTGCTATCTTCGCAGCATTTATAACTTCTTCATCTGTTGCATCTTGCCTAGCATATTTTATATTATCTTTTATTGTTCCAGTAAATAAGTTTGTGTCTTGAAGAACCATTCCAAGAGACAATCTTAAATCGTATTTATTTATATCTTTTATATTTATTCCATCATATAAAATTTCGCCATCTTTAATATCATAAAAACGATTTATCAAATTTGTAATTGTTGTTTTTCCTGCGCCAGTTGCACCAACAAATGCTATCTTTTGACCAGGTTTTGCATAAAGTGTTATATCATGCAAAACATCGTTTTTTCCATCATAACTAAATGTGACATTATTTAATTGAATGTATCCTCTTAAGTCTACATATTTAAATCCACCTAGTTCATCTGGAACTTTCCAAGCCCATTTTCCAGTGTTTTTATCTGTTTCAATTATGTCATCATTTGTTTCTTCTACTCTTACTAGTGTAACTTTTCCCTCATTCTCTTCTGATGGAGTATCTAATAATTTGAATATTCTATCAGCTCCAGCAAGACCCATTGCTATTGTATTTACTTGTTGCGCAAGTCTCATCATTGGTTGAGTAAATGTCTTTGTAAGACTCAAGAATGTTACCATAGAACCAGCCGTTAATGATGTAAGTCCATTTGCAGCAAGTAAACCACCTACTATTGCTACTAATACGTATTCAATATTTCCCATATTGTTCATTATTGGCATTAGAATATTTGCATACTTATTTGCAGTATACATATGCTCAAATAATTCATCATTTATTTTATCAAAATCTTTTTCACTTTCTTCTTCATGACAAAATACTTTGATTACTTTTTGACCATTTATCATTTCTTCTACGTATCCATTTACTTCACCAAGCGATTCTTGTTGTTTTATGAAGAACTTACTACTTTTTCCCGCAACGCTTTTAGTAACTCGTATCATTAAAGTTAAAAATACCACTATAAATATTGTAAGCGGAACATTAACAATCAACATTGCAACAAATGCACCAATTATTGTAGTAAGTGATTGAATCGTTTGTGGCAAACTTCTACCAAACATTTCTCTTAATGTATCTGCATCGTTTGTGTAATGGCTCATTATATCGCCATGTGTATTAGTATCAAAATATTCTATTGGAAATGTTTCCATCTTTGAAAACATCTCATCTCTCACATCTTTTAAAACTCCTTGAGACACAACAGCCATTATTCTGTTATATAAGTATGAGGCTAGTATACCAACTGCATAAATCATTCCCATTGTTGTAATTGCCTTCAAAAGTCCAGTGAATACCGGATTCTCTTCTAGTAATAATGGTGAAATATAATCATCTATCAACGTTTTTAAAAACATCGAACCATATACATTTGCTAATGCGCTAACTATGATACAAACGAAAACAGCTATAAATTGTTTTAGATATTTTCTTTTTATATATCCAAATAACCTTTTTATTGTTCCTTTACTTATTTTCTTTCCGAAATTTTTAGGCATTTTTTTATTTTTCATCTGTATCAGCTCCTTTCGTTTGGGATTCATATACTTCTTTATATATTTTATTATTCTTTAACAATTCATCATGTGTACCAAAGCCGTTAACCATACCGTTTTCCATTACTATAATCTTATCTGCATCTTCTACCGAAGAGATTCTTTGCGCAATTATAAATTTAGTTGTATTTGGAATTTCTTCTTTAAAGGCTTTTCTTATAAGGCTATCTGTTTTTGTATCAACTGCACTAGTTGAATCATCTAGTATCAATATTTTAGGCTTTTTAAGTAGTGCTCTTGCAATACATAATCTTTGTTTTTGTCCGCCTGATACATTGGTTCCACCTTGTTCTATATATGTATTATATTTTTCAGGAAAACTCTTAACAAACTCATCTGCTTGTGCTAATTTACAAACTCTCTCTACCTCTTCATCAGATGCATCTTTGTTTCCCCATCTGATATTTTCTGCAATTGTACCTGAGAATAAAACATTCTTTTGAAGTACAACTGCCACTTCGTTTCTAAGTGTTTCTATATCATAATCTTTTACATTTACGCCACCAACTTTAACTTCTCCTGATGTTGCATCATATAATCTTGGTATCAAGTTTACAAGTGATGACTTACCAGTTCCTGTTCCACCTATAATTCCTATAGTTTCGCCTGATTTTATTCTTAAGTTAATGTTTTTTAAACACTCTTTATTCTCATCATTTACATAGCTGAAGCCAACATTTTTGAATTCAACACTTCCATCTTTAACTTTATAAATAGGTTTTTTAGGATTTTTCAAATCTGGTTCCTCATCTAAAACTTCTACAACTCTTTCAACTGAAGTTTTTGATACTACTGCCATAACAAACATAAATGAAAGCATCATTAAACTACTTAATAACTGAATTCCATATGTGATTAAGCTTTGAAGCCCACCTGTTGTAAGTTCTGTCGCACCTGAACTTACAATAACTTTTGCTCCAAACCATGAAACTAACAATATGCATGAATAAATACCAATTTGCATTACTGGCATATTAAGTGCCATGTATCTCTCAGCTTTACTGAATTTTTCATAAATATCATTTGAAACTGTTTCAAATTTTTTCTTTTCATATTCTTCGTTTGCAAATGATTTTACAACTCTTATTCCTCTAACATTTTCCTCTACTACATTGTTTAGATCATCATATCTGTTAAATACACTTGTCATTATTGGATGTATTTTATTCATAAGGAAATATAGTGCTATAGCTATTACAGGTATTAAAACTAAAAATATTATAGATAACCTTGAACTTATTCTAAATCCCATAACAAATGAAAATATAAACATAAGTGGTGTTCTAATGGCTATACGAATTACTGCCTGAAATATTTGTTGAACATTTGTAACGTCAGTTGTTAACCTAGTTACTAAACTTGCGCTACTAAATTTGTCAACATTTTTAAAAGAAAACTCTTGTACTTTGTAATACAAATCATGTCTTAAATTTTTTCCAAAACCTGCACCTGCCTTAGCTGCAAACTTTCCTGAAAGTATACCGAATATAAGTGCTAAAATAGCGCAAGCAATCAATATTCCACCATATTTATAAATTGCACTAATATTTACAATATCTTGACCTTCTGAAAATCCATTATCTATTAACATTCCCATAACAAGAGGAATGCAAACTTCCATGACAACTTCTAGCATTACAAAAAATGGAGTCAACAATGCTTCCTTTTTGTATTCTCTAACTACTTTTAACAACTTCTTTATCATTCTTTCTACTCACACTCCTCTTTAACATTTTTCAAAACTTCACCAAGTAACCTAATTAACTCTTTTTTCTCTTCATCTGTAAGATTTTTAACTATTCTACTCTCATACTTTTCAATTTCTTCTTTACAATTTGTCATGAACTCGTGCCCAATTTTAGTAAGAATAATCTTATTAAACCTTGCATCCTTTTTACTAGGAACTCTCTTTATAAGTTTTTTTTCTTGAAGCCTATTTAAAATTCCTGTAACTGTCGGGTTAGTCAAACTAAATCGCTTTTGAATATCTACTTGATTTATTTCTTTTCCTTCTGCTTCCTCACTTGCAATAAAGACCAAAATATCCATTTGTGACCCCGTTATATTTTTTTCAGCCAAATTCTGATTTGCTTTCGTTTTCATTGCAGTATGAAGTATTTTAAGCATTCGTGCAATATCCAAATTACTTTCTTGCATTTTTTCGCCCCCCAATTCATAGTAAGATATATAGCACGCTATCTATATTACGATTTTTATTTTATAAAGTCAATGTAAAACACACTTTTTTCACAAACAAAAATGTGAAGACATTGCATCCTCACATTTTTGTTTTAACCTATTTAATATATTTTTCTTTTACTAATTCTGCTGCTTTTAATATTTTTTCTGCACTTTCTTCTGAAAATACATCTTTATTTTCTTCTTCAACATTTTTTATTATTTTAACCAGTTCGCCATCTTTAAAATAATATTCGTATCTTCCACCGATTCCAATGAATTCTCTTATATATGCAACGAATTTTTCATTTTCATAATAATAATATTCATTATCTAAAAAATCTGATACTGGAATTATTGTTACGATATTTTTATGATCTGTATATATATCAGCTGCTAACGCTTCATCGCCAAAGTTATCTATAAAATATTTCAAGCCATCACCGTATATATCTAACTGCAAAATGTCACTAATTTTTTCGTCGCCAGATATCTCTACTTTTTCTATTATTTCTCTTTTAATTCTCTCTTCATAAGGCTCTTTTTCTTCAATATCACCACTTGTTTGAATATTTGGTTTTTCATCTACATTATCTTTTTTTAGAATTTTATAATCAAAAAGTAAAACTATTAAAATTGCCAATATAATTACTATTAAAATTTTACCTAATTTATCCATCTTATTTCCTCCTATCAATTTTTGATTGTGTTCACTGATTATGATATTTTTCGAATCATACTTTATTGTATTTCATACATCTTTTTGCTCTTAACATGCTCTATAGGTTTCCATTCAATCTTCTTTTGAGTAAATGCTATTATATTTATAATTGTCCATGAAAAGAAAAATGCCGGCGCTGTAACTATGCCTTTCCATATTTTTTTCAAACTTTTTTTATCATGTATCAATGAGAGAATGCTAAGAAGTGCCATTCCAACTATTGTTACTATGCTTATTACCTTTAATATCTCATTTAGCACAAAAAATTTATAAGGCACAAGTGAATATACTATTGCAGTCAAAATGAAGTTAACGATACTAATAAGAAGCATTGGCATTCCGAAAATATATATTCCTGCATCTACCATGGTTGGAGTTAAATCTTTTTGTTTTGCAACTTCTGAAAAATATTCTTTAAAACATTGTATATGTCCTACTGACCATCTTAATCTTTGTGTCCAAGATTGTCTAAATCCGAGTGGTTGTTCATCATATACAATTGCATCTTTGGCCCAACCTATTTTGTAACCTCTTGCTATTGATAAAAGTGATATTTCTATGTCTTCAGTTATTGTTTTTGAGTGCCAGCCATTCATTTCTTTTAGCACCGACATTGAAACCATAAAACCTGTACCATTTATAAGGGGAGATAGTCCAAGTTTGTATCTCGAATAATGGTAGCAACGATTCATCACCCAATAAAATAGCGCATAATTTGCTGTAACCCATGTATCCTCTGCATTTTTTATATCTCTGTAGCCTTGTACAATTTTTTCTCCGCCACATAATTTTTTATTCATTTCTTTAAAAAAGTCTTTTGAAACAATATTATCCGCATCAAAAACACAAAAAGCATCATACTCATCTGGTTTTGTTTCTAATATTTGATTAAAAAACCACTCAAGGGCATATCCTTTTGTTTTCTTCTCGCTATCAAATCTTTCATAGACAAAAGCACCCTTATCTCTGGCTATTTGTGCGGTTTTATCTGTACAATTATCTGCAATTACATAAATATCCACATAGCCTTTTTTATAATTTTGCTCTTTTAAACTTTCAATTATATCTTCTATAACTTTTTCTTCATTATGAGCAGGTATAACTGCCATAAACTTATGCTCTTTAAATTTATACTCTTTACTTATCTTCTTTTTAGTAAGACCTATAATACAAACTAGTAATTGATATATTCCTAAAACAGCAAAAATAAGTGATGTTGTAACTTGTATTACTAGTAAGACCTCTAATATTCTAGCCATCATTACTACTCCCCCATATTTTTATTTTTTCATATTTGTGCAAAACATCTCAAAGCAAAGCAACATAATTCTACCACAGGTTTACCATAAAATCAACCAATTTGTAAATTTTTGCCTTGTTTTGTCTTATTTGAACTAGTACAAGCATATCATTAATGTTTGTATATGTCAATCTACTAATTTATTACTTCTAATTCCCTATTTATACTCATTTTCACTTCTTCTATACTGCTTTGTGGCGTTGATGCGCCTGCCATTATTCCAATTACTGCTTCATCTTTCACATCACCTAAATCCAACTCATGACTATTTTCAACTAATATTGCTTTTTTACAATTTTTTAGTGCTATATCGTATAATTTTTTAGTATTTGAGCTATTTTTACCGCCAATAATAACCATTACATCTACCTTTTTAGATAATTCTTCAGTTTCTATCTGCCTAACTTCAGTGGCATTACATATTGTATTTTTTACGACAATTTGCCATTTGCCATTGCACATCTCTTTTATTTTCTCTACTATATTATTAAAACTTTTTAAGCTATATGTAGTTTGTGCTATAATAAGCAATTTATTTGAATTCGATTTTTTATATATTTCAATTGCATTTTTTACATCATCTTCTCTTTCTATAATCAAAGACGCTTCACCGCAAAAGCTTATCGTCCCTATATTTTCGGGATGTTTACTATCTCCTATCAAAAAAATATAATACCCTTTTTTAGAATATTCTTCTGCCACTTTATGTATATTCAATACATTTGGACATGTATAATCTATATATTTAATTTGATTATTTTTTAGATATTCATAATTATCTTTTGAAATTCCATGCGCTCTTATTACTGTTAAACCTTTTGAATTTGAAAGATCCTCTATAAACTCTACGCCCTTCTCTTTCAAATTATTTATTACATCACCATTATGTACAATTTCACCAAAACAATAAATTTTTTTATTTTCTTTTTTTACAAGTTCCTCTACTCCTTCTACTGCTCTCTTAACTCCATAACAAAAACCTGCATTTTTTCCAACAATTATCTTCATTTTTCCCTCCTACTCAAATTCTAGTTACTATTCAGACTTAATTTATAACAAAACTGAATTATAATGTTTTTATGGAGCACACCTAAGCTCCTCGACATTTTTATAGTACACATCTACATTTGATATATACTTTTTATTTTGAAGACTGAATAGTAACAAATTCTAAACTATTCATATTTTTTATCACACATTTTGTATTGTTTTACTTTTTTATATGTTATACTTATTATATATTTATAAAAAGGGGGCAATATTTTATATGGATTTTTATAATCTTCTCTCATTTTCACCATTTATTATAGCATTTATAATAATCTTTATCTTTGGTTTCTTTAGAGCTGTGCCATCAGGAACAGTTTATATTATTGACCGAAATACTCATTATTTAAAGACTGTTAAGAAAGGGCTTTTCTTCTTCAATCCACTTACAGATAAAATCACCACTGTGATTTCTAGTTTTAAAATAACAAAAAACTATTTAGATATATTTGAAACTGAAGATGGCAAAAAATTTTCTATCAACTTCATTGTGACATATTCTACCAAAAACATTGATGACCTTTTATATAACCTTGAAAAAGTTAGAAGAAGCATCGACGACATTCTAGAAAGTTCTATGTATAACGCAGTTCGTAATCTTAATTCAAAATCTATTCAATATAGATCTATGTTATCTACTGAATTTTTGCGTAATTTGCAATCTCAAGCAATGTCTGTCGGCTTAAATATAGATAATTACATTGTATCATCAACTAGTCCTGTTACAACTTCATATAAGTCATTTAAACCGCATAAAAATTATTCTGATTCTGGTGATCCAATAATTTATTCTTAGTTTTAAAAAAATGATGAAAAATTTGGGTTAATTTCTCATCATTTTTTTGTTATTTATCAGTACTTCCAAAACCGCCCATTCTTTTTCCTTCTGCTTTATCATCATCCGTTATTAAGAATTTTTGAAAAAATCCTTGACCTGCAACCTCATGCTTTTTTATGGTAACATCAACAGGGAAAAAATTATAATATGCAAACATTATGTGTCCATCATTATCTGGATTACCATAGTAATCACTTTCTATCACACCAATGCTATTGGCAAGTACTAGACCTTTTTTACCTGGATGTGAACTACGATTAGCCAAAAATAATCCTTCGTCCTCATTAAAATATGATTTTATTCCAGTCTTTATAAGTGTTGGCTTGATTTTCTCATACTCACTATTACCTTTTAAGAACTTTCCCATATTTTCAAAAACGGTTTTCCATATGCTTGGGATAATTACATCCTCTGCCGCCTCTATATCATACCCCACCGAGTTTTTAGTTTTTCTAACCGGTAGGTTTATATCTTCATTCTCAAATCCTTTACAAACTTCAAAACCTCTATTTTTCATAAAAAACCTCCTTTTGTTTTTGTGGTTGCGCTCACTAATTTTTTATTTAGCACACTTAAGCTTAAGCTACATTTTTGTAGCATATTTCATTTTTTCATAAATTAGTTTTCACTACCATTTTACATCAAAAGTATACAATATAATTTCATTTTAGTCTATAAATGTATAATGATTTTTTCATAATATTATGTTAAAATATTGTCAAAATAGTTGTAAAGGAGATTTTTAATATGTTAAATATAGGTTGTCATTTATCTGCTTCAAAAGGTTATTATAATATGGGAAAAGAAGCAGTTTCAATTGGTGCAAATACATTCCAATTTTTTACTAGAAACCCAAGAGGCGGAAAAGCGAAAGAAGTTGATATAAAAGATGTTGAGAAATTTTTAAATCTTGCAAAAGAAAATAATTTTTGCAAAATTTTAGCTCACGCACCATATACAATTAATGTTTGCTCTGCTGATGAAACTATACGCAAATTTGGAATCGATACTATGAAAGATGATTTAAAAAATTTAGAGTTCGTTCCAGGAAATATGTACAATTTTCACCCAGGAAGCCATGTAGGTCAAGGTGAAGAAATTGGAATAAAGTTAATTATTGAAGCTTTAAATGATGTTTTAAATGAAAATCAACAAACTACCGTGTTACTAGAAACAATGGCTGGAAAAGGAACAGAAGTAGGCAAAACTTTTGAACAATTAAAACAAATTATTGATGGCGTTGATTTAAAAGATAAATTAGGCGTATGCCTTGATACATGTCACGTTTATGATGCCGGATACGATATTGTTAACGATTTAGATGGAGTTTTAAATAAATTTGATACTATAATCGGCCTTGATAAATTAAAGGCTATTCACCTAAATGATGATAAAAATCCTTTTGGTAGCCACAAAGATAGACACGAGAAAATTGGTGAAGGTTCAATAGGAATAGAAGCATTTGAAAAAATAATAAATCATCCTAAATTGCGTAACTTACCTTTCTACCTTGAAACGCCAAACGAATTAGATGGTTATGCAAAAGAAATCGCACTTTTAAAAAATTTATATAAATAAAAAAAAACACCATAAACTTCCATGAGTAAAAATTCAATTTAGGTACATCATATATATTGAAAAGAGAAAACATCTTTTCAAATGATTAATCATTATTCGGAGGTGAATATAATGGCAAAATCAAACTCTTATGAAGTACCTGGATCTAAAGAGGCTATGAACAAATTTAAACAAGAAGTAGCTAGCGAAGTTGGTGTTAACTTAAAGCAAGGTTACAACGGTGATTTAACTTCTAAACAAGCTGGAACAATCGGCGGTAACATGGTTAAGAAGATGATTCATCAAGCTGAAAGCCAAATGTCTGGTAAATAAGCTCATATTAAGAAGTAGCTAAATTTTATTTAAATATTTCTTATTCAATATAAAGAGGATAACTTATAAAATTAAGTTATTCTTTTTTTAGTTATATCTTGACTTTAGAGCAAAAATGCTTATATAATACAATTTGTAAATACTTTTAGGAGGTTACAGCATTGGAAAATAACTCAATTTTAGATTTAGACGATAAAAATTTACAAAATGAAATAGATAACAAGTATATACAAGAAATAAAAAATGGTAATATAGATGCTCTAAATAAAATAATGGAAAGATATAAATCATATGTATATTTAAAGGCAAAACCATTCTTTTTAGTAGGCGCAGAAAGAGAAGACATTATTCAAGAAGGAATGATTGGTCTTTTTAAGGCAATAAAAGGGTATAATTTTGAAAAAGATGTATCATTTAGAATATTTGCCGACCTTTGTATCAGAAGACAAATAATGACTGCTATTAAGGCCTCAACAAGGCAAAAGCATATTCCTCTTAACTCATACTTGTCTTTAAATAAAACTGCATTCGATGAAGAAGATGATAGGACTGTTATAGAAATGCTTGATATAGATTCTGTTCCAGATCCACTAGACACAATAACAACAAAAGAGACTTATCAAAAAATAGGTTCAACAATGTCCGAGGTATTAAGTGACTTTGAACAAAAAGTTTTTAGCGAGTATATAAATGGAGAATCTTACGCAGATATTGCTAAAAAAATAAATTCACACCCAAAAGCTGTTGATAATGCTGTACAAAGAATAAAGAAAAAATTTGAAAAATACATATTAGATGATGAAAAATAAAAGCTAGCCAAACATTCTCAGTTGACTAGCTTTTATTTAATGTTCATTTTAAAATATTTATTTTTACTTTTTCTCTTCTAAACTTCTATTTATCATTATAGCAACTTCTTGCCTTGTCGCAAACATTTTAGGTTTTGTTCCGTCTGTAATCTTTTTATCAATAGCTTTTGTTAATTCATCTTTTGCCCATTCAGCTGGAGTATCATCATCATTCACGGCTTCTATCAATTTTGTTAATGCTGTTTTTACTTTCTCCTCTCCAATTTATACTTGTATGTATTAGAATTATACCTATTTTATATATAACTATGCTAAAATTATAAAAATGTTCTTACAATTTTTTACCTTAAATAACATGCACTTGACTTTTATGTAAACATGTTATATACTTTCTTCATGCAAAACATTTTTTAATCACTCTTCCAATTAAAAGGAGCTTACATTATGAAAAAAACAAGCAATGTAACAATCTCTATTTCTAGGAATGCCTTTAATACAAATGAAGTATTACACGACATCCAGCTTGGCATCATCAGGCCAAATGCAATCTCTTGGGCATCAGAAAACGGTTATACTGAAATTGCAAAACCCCTCATCGACCTTGGCGCAGACATCAACGAAAATTCAAACTACCCCTTAGAGTTATCTTGTAAAAATGGTCACACAGAAATAGTTAGAATGTTAATCGAGGCAGGCGCAAAGCCTAGCACAAGCCATGATAAAGATTACTGCCTCAGAATTGCCGCATTTCATGGTTATACCGCGATAGTAAAATTACTTTTGGATGCTGGTGCTAACCCTCTAGCAAACGATTATTGCGCATTAAGTTTAGCGCTAAATGGAGGTTATATGGATGTTGTAGAACTTTTACTCAACTCTATATGCCAAATAAGAGCCTCTATAAATGCAAATACACCAATAGAAAGATAAGGTTATAAAAATGTCCATCATAGAATCAATTTCTAAAATGGACATTTTTTATATTATATAAAAAAATACTTAACAAGCAATAAAGATGTATGCTATAATACTTCATGTAGCGTGTGCTTCCATAGCTCAGCTGGCAGAGTGCGTCCTTGGTAAGGACGAGGTCACGGGTTCGACTCCCGTTGGAAGCTCCATATTGAAATAAAGACAAAAGCTAGTCGAATCAAGTATTTGACTAGCTTTTATTTTATGCTTTTCGTGGCAAATTATTTTCCGTTTCGTATGATTTTTCATTATTTATTGCATTATAACTATTATTTTATTTCAATACTAATTTTCCCACTACCTTTTTCATATAAAAACTCTGCTTTTCCACCATTTACAAATGTTAGCTGTGGCATAACATGTCCAAAATCAACATCATATATAACTGGAACATTCATATCATCAAAAACACTATGCAAAACATCTTCATATGTAAAGTCTCCTATTGCTGAATTTGCTCTCGTTCTTCCTATCAAAAACCCTTTTGCATTCTTAAACCAACCTGCCATCTTCATTTGCCACAATGACCTATAAAGTTCACAGACCGTCATCTCACAATTTTCTAAGTACCAAATCATACCTTCATCAAACTGCTCGCAAAAACTTTTTGTATTATCAAAAGGTGTTCCTGTTATAATTTTCAAAACATCTATACAACCTCCTATTAGCCTTCCTCTTAATGTTTCAGTGTCTTTGTTATATAAATTCTTATACTGTACTTTCTCAGTTAAGTTATATGGCTCTAATTCTTTTCCGTCCTCTCTATTTATAGAATAACTTTCGTACATTTCAAAATTGCTTTGAACACTAGGCTTATCACATTCCTCCATCATTTTTATTGTGCTTGTTAGCGATTCGTGTAAATCTCTCATCCCATATGATGAGAAATTATTTGCATGAATTGTCGGAATGTTAAAATTAGTTGTTAGATAAAAAAGTAATAAACTTGTATCAGAAAAACCTTGAACCCACTTAGGCCCATATTTATTTATAACCTCACTATTGATAAACGGAAGCATTTCCATTAAAAATTCTCCACCTCGTGCTGTTATAATTAACTTTACTTTTTCATTTTTCCATAAATCTAAAAATTCTTTTGCTCTTTCTTCTCCACTAGAACTTACTAGTTTTTCACATTCTCTAACATTCTTAGTTTCTATAACATTAAAGCCCATTGCCTTAATATTTTTTATTGCATTTTCTAATTTATTTAACCCTGCATTATCCTCTAACCCAGCCGATGTAGCCGTAACTCCTATACTGTCACCTTTTTTTAATTTTTGTGGTACTCTTAACATTCTTTTCTCCTCTTATTCTAACATTTTTTCAATTGCCTCTTTATAGATCGACTTTGCAATTTCTCTACCATTAGCAACAAATTCGGTATATTTATTTATTGTAACGCCAGAGTTTACCTCTATTACCATTAATTCACCAGTCTTCAATTTTATTATATCAACACTTGCAAATCTTATATTTAATTCTTTCACAACTTTTCTCGCAAGATTTGCAAGCTCTTCTTTTAAATCATCTGGTACATCTTCTATAACTTCTGCACCTTGGCTTAAATTATTTCTCCATTCTCCACTTTTAGGTCTTTTACCATAAATCAATTTTATTTCATTGTCTAGGCATATCACTCTATATTCCGTATCAATTTCATAAAATGGGCATAAGCTTGCTGATTCTTTATTTTTAAATATCTTTCTAAGATTATTTGAAAAATCAAAATAATTTTTGCACAAATATACATCATTGCCACATGAGCCCTTATTTGCTTTTAGTACAACTTTACCATTTGATTGATTTTTAATATATTTTTTTATTTCGTTTTTCGATTCAAAATCAGAGACAAAACCTTTTCTAAACTTAGGATTAAAAATCATATTGTGTTCAATTATTGGTACATTGGCTTTTTTTAGCACTTCATATGTCGCATATTTGTCTGATGCAATGCTCGTGGCTGTTATAGAATTTATTAAAAATCTAGTTCCAACTATGTAAGCAATTTTATCATTCTTTTCTAATCTAATTATCCAGTCTTTTGAAAGTAAAGTATACTTTATATTCTCCTCATCACAAATCTCTTTTACCATGTCTTTTAAAAAATCTAACATCGTGCGCTCCTTTAAAGTTATTTTACATCTTATATCCATTATCACTTAGTACTTTTAGTATTAGCTCTTTCATGTTGTCATATGAAATAGTTTCATATGCGTCTTTAAAGTTTAACCATTTAATATCCGCAATTTCACTTTCTTGAGCTTTCACATCAGCTGACGTTTTTCTAGCCACAAAATATACAACTTGTTTTTTATTGCCATTTTCCATCATGTATTCCTCAACATATCTTTTATTTTCATCCGGAATAACATCGATATTAGTTTCTTCTTTTACTTCTCTTATGGCTGTTTGAAGCTCTGTCTCGCCACTTTCCATATGACCTTTTGGAAAGCTCCAAAATCCTTTTGTTTGTTTAACCAAAAGAATTTTTTCATTGTCAATTATTATGCATCCACAACTTTTTTCAACTTTAACTTGATTTTCCATACTATCTACCTCCTTTAAATTTTAATCGTGCTCACTAATTATAATATTTTTCATTTTTAGTGTACTGCTCAATTGGTTTTATGGAGCACACCTACGCTTAAGCTACTTTTTTTAGTGCATTTTGCATTTTTTCATAAGCTAATTTATCTTGCCCATTTTTATAATACAAACCATTCTTAAATAATTTATCTTTAAGCAGTGCTTCTCATAAGTCAATTAGCACCACCATTGCAACACAAATATTTTATTATTTATCAAATATAAATTCAACCTTGCTATCATATAATTGTAACTTATTCAATCGCTTAATATTTCTCTCATTACTCGTAAAAATAATCGATTCTAGCATGTCCCAAATAATAACCCAACCTAATATAAATAAAAATTCATCAATAATTTTTAATATTTTACCCTCAAGTGCGTATGCAATTATAAAAATTACAATTCCAACAATAAATAATATAGCCGAAATATATCCACTCATTCTATTTTCATAGTCAATATCATCAATTTCCATACCAAAATTATTTTTAACGACTTTTCTTATTCTATCTTGTTCTTCCTCTGAAATTTGATGGCAATGAAATTGTAATACAATATCATACTTAAAAGGTATTATTGATGCAATTTCTTCTATGTAGTCTGCTACATCGTCTGAAAGGACAAGCTTTTTATAATCATGTTTCATATAAAGATTATCTAATGAATCTAATGAAATTGGAATAACCGCTTTACCATCTTCCCTTATGTAATTTCTTTCTACATAATCTTTTTCTCTAAATTTAATTTTCTTGTTTACGGATGCAAATAACTTCATATAAACTCCTTTCGAATAATATATGAACATTATATCAAAAAAATTAATAGTAAAATACTATTTCCTACAATATTTGCAAAAACTCGAACATTCGCTAGAATTAAACATGAGATTTTCCTCAACAAAAATTTTTTCATTTTTATAAAAACCGATCTCATTGCCTGGTGATGCTTGAAAATTGCAAGGATATACTTTTAATTCAGGTGTTAGTACCACCATTTCATTGTACGCCAAACACCTGAAATTTCCGCCATCTTTTTCAAATGGGTTCTTGTCAAAAGTTCCACATCTAGTAATACATAGCTCCTCTTTCTCATATTTTTCACGAGCTAACATCAATTGCCTAAAAAATTCTTTTCGTTGATCTTCATTTAGTATTAAATCCCTATTTATGTTTTTAGCATTTCCTTGTGCCATAAAATTAGTAAAGTGAATATAATTTGCTCCCATTTTCACTGCTCTATCACAATACTCTAAAACCTTATTATAATTAACAGAAGAAATCGTAGTCATGACTTCTGCGTTTAAGCCGTGTGCTCTAACTTTTGAAAACAATTTTTCTAAATATTTTTTATCAACTTTAGATATAATATCATGTAATTCAAAGTGATAAGAAATACAAACACGTTTTATTCCTGCATTTTTTACATCATCTAAATAATCTTCATTATTTTTAAAAACCAATCCGTTGGTAAGGACCATCTCTTCCCCTGCTTCTTTAAAGCTCTCTAAGTATTCAGGGGTCAAAAGTGGCTCAGTACCATTTATCTTTATTCTATATTTTTTCTTTAGTATTTTCACAATATTTAAAAGCTCATTTGGCTTGAATGAGCCTTTATAAGAAATGTAGCAGTGCTCACATCTTGTATTGCAATTAGAACAACTCATTATTTTGACTAAATTTCCTTTAAATTCATTATACATAACTATCACTCCATATCATTTTTAAAATTGGATAAATAAATTTCAGTATTTGGAATCCTAGAAAATAAGATATTGTAATTTTATATGCACTATAACCAAATTTTCATATATTGAGCAAAGTTCAACTAATATATGTAATTATTTATAATAACGAATTTAAGATATTCCTTATCATATAACAAAAAGTTATGTAAGTACAATTACCTACATAACTTTTATATATACCAGTTTATGAATATATATCTAATCTAGTAGGCACCAAACACTGAAAGTGCTAGCACCCACATAAAAATGCATGCTAACATTAATCAATATGATGCCATTTCATTAAATATATAATATTCATAAAAACACTCCTTTCAAATTTCTACAATAAGATTATACAATAATTTTGTAATTAAGTCAATTGCTATAAATTGGAATTGCGATTTTTTATTCTATCTTTTTCTTAACACTTCCAATTCTTCAAAAAGTTCTTTTGAATTATTAACCACCTTGTATAATTTTTTTGCGGAATCACTTGAAAACTCTTCGGCATAAGCTTTTTCAAGCATATTCAAGAAATCATTAAAGTACCCATTTTGATTTACTATAATTATTGGTAAGTTATGTTCCTCGCCTCTTTTGGTTTCAATAGCACTCATAAGTTCATCAAGTGTGCCAAGTCCTCCAGGAATATATACAAGTACATCAGAAACTTTATAGAAAGTTTCTTTTCTGCCAGAAATATTATCATTTATGTATGCAGGTTCCATATACAAAAGTTCTTTTAAATCTTCTTCGTACGCCTTGCAAGTTACTGCAACAACAGAAGAATTTTTTGACTTTTCAACTATTTGATAAATTATCCCCATCAAACCATGATTATACGCACCAAAAACAAAATTATCTTTTTTCTCTACTATAGCTCTACCAATCTCCTCCGCCAACGAACAATACTCCTCATTTTTTGGTATCCTTGAACCACATCCAACAAAAATATTCATATATTTCCTTTCTGCTTAATATGAGTTGTGTTCACTAATTTTTTATAGATCATACTTAAGCCCTTCTACATTTTTGCGGCATATTTTATTCTTTCATAAATTAGTTTACACAACCTTAATATGTAAGCTCTTACGTGAAATTTCTACATCTCAAATCATTATAGCAAATCGAAAAAATGGTGTCAATTTTAATCGGAGCTATTCAATGTTTTGCAAATATTAATCGGTTGCATCTTTTTTAGTACAATGAATCGTTCCTTTTGGATGTTCTGGTGGAGCATATATTGAAAACAATTTTATTGGCGTTTTTCCTGTATTTACTAGGTTATGCCATTTTCCAGCAGGCACTACAAAAGCTGAATTGGAAGATACATTTCTTTGAAAATTCAAATTGTTCTTTTCATTTCCCATTTTTACAATACCTTCACCTTCAACAATCAGTATAAATTGATCTGTATTACAATGTGCTTCTAGTCCTATACACTCATTTACAGGTATGCACATCAAAGTTATTTGAAAATTATCTCCTGTCCAAAGTGCTGTCCTATATGTAACATTTTGCTTAGTTATTTCACACATATTAGTTACTATCGGTTCTGGACCATACTCCCTTATGTATGGCGGATTTTTGCACTCATTTGCGCAATTATTCTTTTGCATTTCAAAAGAATTTGAATTTCTATAAAAATTATTCATCGCTCCATTCCTTTCTATTTTATTATAATTTAATATATGCAGATATAGCAAAATTGACACTAGATTTGCATATATTCTAATCAAAAGTATTTTCAAAATAACAACATCAATTTAAATCTAATAAATATTAAGCCCACCTTCATGTAATATGTTTACAGAATAAAAAATTTGTTCTATTTAAAATTATGTGCAATAAGCTTCCAGTTAGCTTTGATAATTACTAATAATTTTTATTAAAACAATTGTTTAAAGGCTTTCAGCTCTCAGCTGAAGATCTTTTTTATGGAGTACCATAAACTTAAGCTACATTTTTATATGAAAAATACCTCTTTTACCTACAGATTTCAGTTTAATCTGTACATAAAAAAGGTATTTCTTCTAATTTTTCTGTTTATGTCATACTTTGGTTGTACATTTTTATACTATCTCAATTTTAATCATACTAGGATATCTTATGGAGCATACTTAAGCTTCTCTATATTATAGATAAAATAAAGTACAAAAAGCTGGTGCAGAGCAATTTTCAGGTTACTCCACCCCAACTATTGACGAAGAGCCGCAATTTTTAGTGCACTCCCCCAACTATTATAACAAAGAGCTGGTTTATTTATACATACCACGCTCTGCTATTTCCATATATTACCTGCAAAAGGGCATAAAAAAATCTGGCAAATTCCTATTTTCACAATGAGCGACCCATTACTATC
>CAKPEF010000002.1 GCA_934149305.1 uncultured Clostridia bacterium | reverse complement strand
AATTATATCATATTCTGGTATTTCCTTTTTTATTTTATTTTGTTACTGTGTGACATATCTATGTTAAACCAACATTTGCAAAGAATGCACAAACAAAAATGGAGAAGTATTACTCCTCCATTTGTTTGCCTAAAAATCCAGCTGCTGATTGAACAACTTTTAATTCTACTTCATTCATTTTTGTGTTAGGCTCTGTAGATAATAGCATTACGGTTCCTATTGTGTCTCCTTCTGCTACTATTGGATATATAACTTGTGATGTGTATTTTTCATCTCCTGCATCTGTTAATAAAACTGGCATATGCTTTTCATCTTTGCTTTTTGATGACCACACCATCTTATCTTCCATCAATTTTTCAAGTTCTGTGCTTACGCTTTTTTCTAAATATTCTTTCTTAGGTGCGCCTGAAACAGCAATTATTGTGTCTTTATCACTTATGCACGCTATGTGTCCTGTTGTTTTTGCAAGTGCTTCTACATATTCACTTGCAAATTCGCTAAGCTCTCCTATTGGAGAATATTTTTTAAGAATTATTTCGCCTTCTTTATCTGTAAATATTTCTAGCGGATCTCCTTCTCTTATTCTAAGCGTTTTTCTGATTTCTTTAGGAATCACTATTCTTCCTAAATCATCAATTCTTCTGACTACTCCAGTTGCTTTCAAATTTCTCCCTCCTTTTTTACTTCTTGTACTTATTATTGTTTTTTCTGTCAAAAAATATACAATTTTAGGAGAAATTTATTTATTTTTATGGAGCACGCTTAAGCTCCGCTACGGATTTTTTAAGTTAATTATACTGCATTATTTTAGTTTTATGGAGCACACTGTGCTCCGCTACATTTTCTTTCAAGTTAATTATGCTACATTATTTTTACTTTTATGGAGCACGCTTAAGCTTAAGCTACAGTTTCTTTCAAATTAATTATACTGCTTTATTTTTACTTTTATGGAGCACGCTGTGCTCCGCTACATTTTCTTTCAAGTTAATTATACTGCATTATTTTAGTTTTATGGAGCACACCTAAGCTCCGCTACGGGTTTTCATGCATATTTTTAAAGGATGAACATCAATATTTTTATGCACTTTCTTCTTCGACTACCTTTTTTCTACCTCTTTTAGCTTTAGGCTTTGGCCTTATTAAAATCATATCTAATGCTTTTATAAAATCTTGTATCAATATAATTTTTATTGTTGGCACTTTTCCTCTTATGTATTCTTCCATTGTTTGTTTTAATAGTCTTATGTTTCTTTCTTCATTTTCTATGTCTTTAACTTTTTCATATCTTGCAACTATCAAATCTTTTAGCAATACGACATCTTCGTTTTCTAGAAGCATTATTCTTTCAAACAATGTATTCATATTGTAATATTTCATTATTGGAACATCTAAATGTTCCTCTGCAAATACATCTGCCAATCTATCAATTTTATCTGGAATCATATCAAACATTTCTTTTGCAATTTCAATATACTCTTTCTCTTTTGTTTGTAGGTTCAAGTTGTTAAAATGTTCTAACATATATGTTATGTTATCATCTGCCTCTACTAAGTTTGTGCCAGCCATGTAGCTTTCTATATCTTTACAATATTTAGATGTTGCAGCAGCTATATTCATACCATTTACAAATGTTAATTTTAAATACTCTGGATCTATATCTAATAAGTTTTTTTGAATGAAAAAGTTAAATATCACATATAGTTTAAAGTATTCTGCTAGTTGCAATTTTCCCGCTTTAACATCTTCTAATGTTTCTGTTATTACTGTATTAAATTCATTGTCTGCAATCTTCCAATAATCTTCGGTTAGTAATCTTTTATAGCTTGGTATGTGGTCTTTATTTTCTTGAGAAACTATTGCTTCCATGTCATCTTTAAATGTTCTCATATCAAATATTCTTGTTCTTACATATTTTTCTACAAATTTAAAGAATCTATAATCTGTTTTAAATGTAAAGTAATAATTATTATCGAATTCTTTTATATAAAATTGTCTATTATCTTTTAAAACTTTAGAAGCAACTAAAATTGTTTTATACTCTTCTAATGAATTAATATCTTTTAGTTTATCTTTTGTAACCTTACCAGCTTTTATTTCAAAAGATATTGCTATTGTAAATATCAATAGTGATTTTAGAACTATATCACTTATATCTGGATAATACTTTTTAGTTGTTTCGAATATTTTTTGAAAGTCATTTAATGCGTGTTTTAATATTCTTAAGTTTCTTGTTCCGCTTCTATTAAATGTTTGTGTTATTAAATTTGAGTTTTTTCTTAAAAATTGTATAAGCGCTGAGTTGCTTTCATATCTCATAAGTACGCCATTTATTATGTATGTAAATTCTGGAATGTATTCAAATGTTTCTCCAATTAGTTTTTCTTTTATTCTTTCATAATCATTTGCTTTATCGAATATGTGCTCTATTTTATCTTCGATTAGTTCCACCATAGGTTTATCTTCTTGTTCTTCCGCTAATGAACTATCAGCTTCTTCGTTTTTATTTTCTGCTTTTATTTTTCCTTCATGACTTAAAATGTATGTAGCAATGAATGTCTTCATTTCAACATTTGTGCTTTTTAATTTCTTAGAAAGTTCTTTTTCATTACAAATTATTATTGTTTTCATATGGTCATGTTCAACAAAATTATTTATATATCCAAGTACATCTATTACATCCACATTTGCTCTCTCTAAGTCATCAAAGCAAAGTACTTTATCGTCTATATCAAAAAACTTAGCATAATCTACTTTATCATTAGTTTGCATAAAGCCAAAAGAATTTGCCATGTCTATTCCTGTTTTCACATACTCTGGAATGCTCGAAACATTACGCATATCTAATATCTTTTTTATAGACTTATTTAGATTTGGATTCATCTCTATAAATATTTTTTTACTTATATCATCTAGATTTGATATTCCATATAAAGACATATAAATCGTTTTATATCTTTTGCCATCAATTTCGATTGATTCGATTTTACTTTTTACTTTGTTGTTCCAAAAGTATGTTTTTCCACTTCCCCACTCTCCATTTATCATAATGGCATGGTCTGTATATGGCTTTCTAATATAATCTAAAATACTTTCTACTAATTCATCCATATTACTTTTTCCTTTCAATTTATTTTTTCTGCATAAGCAATTGTAACAACTGCTATCTCTTTTGCTCCCACACTTTTTAATATTTTTGAACATTCATTTACGGTTGCACCAGTTGTATAAATATCATCTAATAATATTATTCTTTTTCCTTTTATTTTATCTATTTGTTTTTTATTTATTTTATAAACTCCTATAACATTTTTTTCACGCTCTGCATGATGGAGCTCACTTTGTCTTTTGTTATTTTTGATTTTTTGCAATGCTTTAGAGCAAGTTTTGATGTTTAGTATTTTTGAAATGCTTCCGTGCAATTAGTTCACTTTGATTAAATCCTCTCTCTAAGTATCTCTTATAACTTATCGGAACTGGAATAATCACATCATACTTTGAATAAATCTTTTTTATTTTTTCAGCTAACATTGTTGCAAAAGCAAGTCTAGTATACTTCGCCTCATGAAATTTTAGCTTTATAATTTGTCTTTTTATTATTCCTTTATATTCATATAAGCTTAGAAGAGAATCATAATATTTATTGTATACTTTTATTATTCTTCGCTCTTTATAACATTTTAATATACTTCTGCATTTTTCACAAGTATAAGTATTGGTTTTTGTTTTTTTCTCGCAAATTCCACAAACCGTATGATATATGATTTCTATTATTTTTGATAATAACATAAAAAGAGACCTCCATTTTTATTTAAGGTCCCCTTTTTTATTTTTTAAAATTCTATGCTATCGATTATATCTTTGAAGAAGTCTGCCCCTACCTCATTCATAACTTCTTCATTTGCTCTATATGTCATATTATATAACGTATTTCCAACTATTATATACAATGAATATACTGTTTTTTGTTCATTTTTATTGTATATTTCAAATTTTACAGCATCTTTTCCAAATATTTTTAATGTTTCAGTCTTCTTAAGTTCGCCATCTTCTTTTACAGATGCTTTAAGTAAATATTTAATCTCACTTAATGAGTAGTCTTGCATATCTGTGATTGTATTAACTTGTATAAATAGTCTTATTGGTGCATCTCCACTATAAATTTTATTTGTATTATATGAATCATCTACACCTATATATCCCTCTTTATACATAAATTTTAAGTTCAATTTGTTGTTCTTGTATGTAACTGTTTTTCTATCTTTTATTTTTTCTCCATCGATTAGTTTCAATGTTGAAAGCACATTTTCAGTTAAACTACCTGTTTCTATATTACAGAAATTTATGTAATAAACTGTGTTATCTCTTTTTACTACTAGTAATCCATTTTTGGTTTTCACATCATTATATAGTATATATTTGCCTTGCTCGATAGTGCCAGTTTCTTTTTGAACATATAATTCATCTACTGATTTAATTCTCTTTTTACCTATTGTATTTATACTTTGTGTGTAATATTCATCTGATTGTTTTATGTCTAATATTACTGTATTTTCTTTTTTGTAATCTATTTCTTCTGTTTTCCACTTTTCGATTATTTCTATGTCGTTAGGTAATGAGAATTCTATTCCATATTCATCATTTTTATATTTATTTGTTTCTTCGTTTTCTACTACATATAAATTATATGTTCTTCCATTTACTTTTATTTCTTTTGGCTTTTCTATATTTTCTCTGATTATTAAGTTTCCACCTACAGAAACATTTTTTAGTCTCATTGTTTCTTTAGTGCCCTCTGAGATTACTAAGTCTCCTGTAATTGTTAAATCTTTTAATACTATATTTTTTCCATTAACTATTACATTTCCTTGTATTATATCGCTGTATATTCCACTATCATCTAATACTTTTGTGAAAATTCTATTTAATATTGTTACAAACTCAGCTCTAGTTATGCTTTCTTTTGGTTTAATTTCTCCATCTGCATATCCATTGATGTACTCAAGCTTATAAAAAGCTCTCACTTCGTTTTTAGCCCAGTCAGATACACTATTTGCATCTGTGTACTCTTCTGCACCTACTGAGTCAGTTGTGATCTTAAATGCTCTTGCTAACATTACGATTGCTTCTTCTCTAGTTATATTATCATTTGGTTTTATGTAGCCATTTTCATCACCTTTTATAATGCCACTCTTCATTGCCTTTCTGATTTCTGAGTAATACCAATCTTGTCTTGCTATATCTGGTATATATGCAAGTGATTCTCTCTTTAAGCCAAGCATTCTGTTTATTACGGTTACAACCTCTGCTCTTGTCATATAGTTATCTGGTCTAAAAGTATCATCTTCGTAACCTTTTATTATATTATTTTCGCCAAACTCATCTATTGCGTTTTTAGCCCAATGATTTTCTGTGTCTGAAAACGCATGCACTGTAGATGATACTGTAATTGCTGATATTAAAATAACAGGAATAATTTTTTTATTCATTTCTTCCTCCTATAATTTCTTCACGGAGCTTAAATTGTGGCTTTTGCTATTTATTTTAAGATAGTTTCTTATAAGCTGATTTACAGCAAATTCTCAAAATCACACTTTAAAGCGCCTTAAAAACCTCTTCATACTTATTTAATTTATATACAAGACCAGTATTTCTAGCCTTTGTATCTGCATTTTTTATCATGTATGATAGCATACTCTCTTTGCCTACTATTATAAGCATTTTTTTAGCTCTTGTCACGCCTGTATATAGTAAATTTCTTGTGTACAACATTGGTGGTCCGCTAGTGATTGGCATAACTACAACCGGAAATTCGCCACCTTGACTTTTATGTATTGTTATCGCATAGGCATGCTCTAATTCTTCTAAAACTGATGATTCATATCGCACAACCTTGTCCTCATCAAAAATTACTTCTATGTAATCTTCTGATATTTTATTTATTATGCCTAAATCTCCGTTATAAACGCCACTACCATATGACTTACCGTCGACACCCTCCCAGTATATATCATAGTTATTCCTAATTTGCATTACCTTGTCGCCTTCTCTAAATACTATGCTACCATATTCTTTCTCTTTTTTAAAATTGCTTTTTGGATTTAATATTTTTTGCAGCTCTATATTTAGATTTCTTGTACCTGTGTTGCCTTTTTTAGTCGGTGTCAATACCTGAACGTCTTTTAGTATATCATAATAACCGCATTTTGGGAAGTCTTGTTCCTATTATTTCTATAATTTGAGAAAGCAAATTTGTCTCTCTTATGAAGAAAAAATCTCCATCTTTTTTGTTTAATTCTAAGTCTTCTTGCCCCATATTGATTTTATGTGCATTTGTTATGATTTGACTTTCGGCAGCTTGTCTATATATTTCTGTCAATTTTTGAGTTGGTATTTTCTGCGATTCTATTAAATCTTTTAATACGCTACCCGGACCTACTGAAGGAAGCTGATCGCTATCACCTATTAGTATTAGTCTTGTTTTTTCTTGTATTGCTTTTGACAAATAATTCATTAGTATTATATCAACCATTGACATTTCATCTACAATTACAACATCTTGTTTTAGTCTAGTCACTTCATAGTTTATATTTATAGTGTCATCTTCCATCTTTCCAAGTTCTAATAATCTATGTAATGTTTTTGCTTCTTCTCCTGTTGTTTCAGTTATTCTTTTGGCTGCACGCCCTGTTGGCGCACAAAGCGCAAATTCTAATTCTTCATATTTTAGTAGTTTTATTAGCATTTTTATTATTGTTGTTTTTCCTGTACCTGGTCCACCAGTTATAATTGAAAGCTTATTTTTAAAAACCATTTTCACTGCTGATTTTTGTTCGTTTGACAATGTTATCTTTAGCTCTTTTTCGAATTCTTCTATTTTTTTGTCTAGATTTACATTTGTCTTATTTTTAGAATTTGCAAGTAGTAACATTTTTTTTGCCACATTTTCTTCTGCAATATAATAATCGCTTATAAATGCGTATCCGTTTTCCACATACATTTCTTTTGCATAGCAAAGTGCTGTAAATTCATTTTCAACGGCATCTATATTGACATTTAATACATTTGCTGTATATTCCACTAATTTATCTTTTTGAACACATGTATTACCATTTTTGCTTGCTAAATTCATTGCGTATTTTATTCCACTTGATATTCTGTGTACTGAGTCATGTTCAATTCCCATTGTAAGTGCCATTCTATCTACACTTTTAAAATCAACTCCATATAAAAATTTTAAAAGTATGTATGGATTTTCTTTTATTTTTTCTGTCGCATTTATTCCTAATTCTTTATATACTCTATTTGCATTTGTCGTGCCTATACCATACTGTTGCAAGAACATTACTATCTTCCAAAGCTCCCACACATTGTTAAATTCATCTGATATTTGTTGTGCTTTTTCACTTGTGATGCCCTTTATTTGTGCTAATTTATATGGTTCAAATTGCAAAACATATACGGTGTCTTCGCCAAATCTATCAACTATTTTTTTACTAGTTGCTGGACCAATCCCTTTTATTATTCCACTGCCTAAATATTTTTCTATTTCTTTTGTTGTATTTGGCATCGTTTTTTCAAATGTTTCTATCTTGAATTGTTCTCCGTATGTATTATGTTTTACAAAATCGCCTTTTGCAACTATAATGTCGCCTATATTTATAAATGGCAAATAGCCAACTGCTGTTATTATCTCTTTTTCTAGTACAATACTACATACTGTATAGCTATTGTTTTCATTGACAAATATTATATCATCTATTTGACCTTTTATCTCCATTTTTCAATCCTTTCTTTTTTCCCTTTAGAGTAATTATATATTCATGCACAAAATTTAGCAATGCATTTCTTGATAAAACAATTCATTAAATAAAACGGCTTTACTATTATGCAAATAATATCAATTGCAAATTCTTCTATAACTTTTGTCATGCCGAATATTGCAAATGTCCAAATGAATAAATCCACAAAAAAATTATACATTAAGCCTCACTCCTCTTAATGTATAATATGTAAATTATTTAATTATCGTTACTTAAGATTTATTGTTCATCAAATTCTAATGTTATGTCACTTGTTCCCTTTACTATGCCTGATATTTCTACTCTCTTTCCTTGATCATATAATCCAATAACAGTTCCTGTATAAAAATTTATTATATAATTATTTTCAGCATCTTTCACTGTGGCAAAATCATTTGAAAACGAAGTATCTTGAAGTTTTTCCGGTGTTATATAATGATATTTGTATTTTGCCGACAAAATATCAGATTCATTTACTGCTATTATTTTATTTGTTGAAGTTTCTGAAAGTCCTGTAGCAATAGTTGTAAGAGCATCAACGCTTATTATTGTTTCGTTCGATGGCGAAAACTCATCCACAAGCATCTTTGCTTTCAGCGTTGCTGTGTAGTCCACTACTGATGCGAATTCTCTTTTTTGTCTGCTTGTATAGGCATTTTTTATACTATCTATCGAATAATATCCTGACACACTAATTAAGATAATCATAACTACAATTGTAATTACTAAATTCATCATTGTAACTCCATTAGAATTTTTCATCATAGCACTAACCTCCATTACTTACAATTTGTGAATCTACAGGGCCATAAACTTCACCGTTTATATAATCAACAACATAATAGTGATCATTTTCTACATTTTCGATTCCCAGTTTTTCTGCCTCAGTCTTTCCAACTAATCTATAATAATCTGCATTTTCACTCGAATAATCCTTTACTATTTCATCTATTATATCTCCAATTTCAGATGAACTCAATCTCTCAATTGACCTTATGTATTCAAAAACATTATCACCTATTTTTTGACCAACTATTGGATATAATGTGGAATTTCTTTGATAGTTTGTTATTCTTATTGCTACTGCATTTTTTAGATCTCCTATTTCGTTGTCTATCTTTGTAAGGTTGGTTTCATTTACACTATTTATACTAGAGTTTATTACGATAGATAAAATTATAATCATAACCACAATTGAAATTACAAGTGTTACCATTGAGACACCTTTTTGCCTTTTCAAGGTATATCCCTCCTTAATATGTTTGAAGCAATATATTTTTTTCAAAGCCCAACTTAAGCTCCATTACTTCATTTTTATCTTTTACTTATTACATTTGTGCAAAAGAGTCGCTAGTTGGCGACTCTTTTTAATTTTAAACTTCCCATCTTAAATATGGAGTTCTTACTCTTTCATCTATACCCCAAATATCAAAATTCCAATTTACAAATGTGTTACGAATCCTCATGTCTTCTGGCGTTTCATCATCAAAACTAAATGTAATTGAGTTTGCAGCTTTTGTACCAATGTCTCTAAGTACTTCTCCTGGAGCTAAATCTTTCTCCCAGAAACAGTCTTTTACTATTGCATTTGATGTTACAGAAACATCAAAATAACCAACACATCCACCTGATGTAACATCTTTATTTAGAATATCCACATCTGCATATAAAGCGTTAAAATATATGTTAGCATCACCAACACTTGTTATCATTCCTACTAAACCACCTGCATTTTTGTGAGTGCCATTTATTGTACCCTTACTATATGAGTTTTCAAGTTCTATTCTATCATCTGTCAATATTTGAAGTGTTCCTATCAAACCGCCCAAGCTGTTTGTACCAGTTATTTGGGTGTTAGCACATACTTGTTGTACATATGTTGCATCCTCTATCGCTACCATACCAATAACTCCGCCTACTGACTCCCTACCTTTTATACTTGTTTTTGCACCACTCTTTGTTAGCGTGCCAGAATATAATGTTCCAACTACGCCACCCACCGAAGAATAACCATTTATTTGATCCAATAAAACTACACAATTTGAAATAATACCATTGTTGTGTGACCCAACTAATCCTCCAGTGTAATTTGTTTGTCCATTTACACTTCCGCTACTAATTGTTACATTGCTAATATTTCCTGCGTTGCTTCCTGCTAATGTTCCAACATATTCACCACCTCTTACACTAACATTTTCAAACTTTATGTTAGTAACTCTGGCTGTATCTGTTAGATTTTCAAAAAGTCCAACATATCTTGAAGAAGGTCTTGCTATTGTTAAATTGCTTATTGTATATCCTCTTCCATCAAGTGTGCCACTAAATTGTGGTATTGGTCTCCAACCTTCGCCAAGTTCATATGAAGACAAATCTAAATTACTTGAAAGTTTATAATGTCCTGATGGATCATTTCTAATATTATTTAAATCTTCAATTGTTCTTATAATTTGCTTTTTAGCAGGTTTTTTTCCACTTTTGATAAGTAATAAATCATCATATGAATGATATCTTCCTCTGGCATATACAATACCTTTATAATTTATTACATCGTACGTATCATAATTTACGATATATGCTTCACTTTTTAAATTCAATGCTTGTGTTAATGATGCTAACTCTTCAGGAGTAACATAGTAATACCCATATCTATATTCTTCTTCAACACCGTTGATTGTAAGTACGATTGGATTTTCTTTCAAGCTAGTACCCACAAGTTCTGCTGTTGTTGGACTTATTTTGTAATCTTTAGCTCTGCTTTCTACCGCCGTTCTAACCGCTTGTATATCATGAATTATTTTGTCTCTCCTTATCGCATCTTTGTCTCCTGAATATTTAATTACCACTGCAATAACTATTATACATACAACTGCAATTGCCATATAAATCAAAGCTTTTATTGCATTTCGGCTTCTATTTACAACTAATTCTTCTTCATTTTCACTAAAAATCTTTTTGAAACTAACCCCCATATGAATACTCCTTCCTGTTATATTTACTTAAACTCTCACTTTTAGATTACTATTTATGTAGTATTTTGTCAATAGACAAAATATGATAAAAATCAACTAATATTGAGGATTTACGCAAAAAGAAGATAACATTTTAATCAAGTATATAAAATTATAAAAAGCAACCACGGCATCTTGTGCTATGGTTGCTTTTAAAATTTTATTTTAAGAATTCTCTAACAATTTCATTTATAACTTTATTGTCCGCTCTACCAGCAGATTTTGCTTTTGCTGCCTGCATCACTTTGCCCATATCTTTTATTGTCTCAGCACCTGTTTCTTTTATTGCTTCCTCTACTATTTTTCTAATTTCTTCTTCGCTAAGCTCTTCTGGCAAGTACTCTTTCAAGATTGCGATTTCATCATTTATTTGTCTTATTAAATCTTCTCTGCCACTTTTTTCGTAGTCTGCAAGTGATTCTTTTCTCTTTTTAACTTCTTTTGCAATTATCTCTAAAATTTGGTCATCTAAAACTTCTTTTTGCGTGTCTTTTTCGATTTGTAATACTGCTGCTCTAACCATCATTACGGTATTTTTCTTTAATTCATTTTTTTCTTTCATTGCTTCTTTAAAATCTTGTAATAACTTCTCTTTTAACATACTATAAAAAACCTCCTTTAATTTAAATTTAAAGGGTCACACTCATGAATGCGACCCCCTAACAGACTTATGTATTATTAAAATTTTCTTTTTCTTGCAGCTTCAGATTTCTTCTTTCTTTTTACACTAGGTTTTTCGTAATGTTCTCTCTTTCTAACCTCTTGTAAAACTCCACTTCTAGCGCAATCTCTCTTAAATCTTTTTAATGCATTATCTATAGATTCGTTATCTCTAATTTTTATTCCTGACATTCTTTTCCCTCCTTCCGAAGCTTAAACATTTTGTTATTAACTATTTGTGCTCGTTTCTCAATTAGTCTCTCCTCTTCATAACATATGCTATTATACTTGAGTTTTTTTGTATTGTCAATAGCATTAGCAAAAAAATACAGAACTTTAGTTCTCTTTATATGTATAAATAATGCTTGCTTTTTGTAAAAATATGTGCTAAACTAGTTTTCGTAAATTGTCTACGATGCGTACAAAAGGAGGTGCTAGTAATGCCAAATATTAAATCTGCTATTAAAAGAGTAAATACAATTAAAACAAAAACAGAAGACAATGCTGTTGTAAAAACTGCATACAAAACTGCAACTAAAAACTTTAAAGCTGCTGTTGAAGCCGGCGACAAAGATTTAGCTATAGAAAAATTCAAAGTTGCTACTAAAGCTGTAGATAAAGCTGCTAATAAAGGTGTAATTAAAGCAAACACAGCTTCTAGAAAAAAAGCAAGTCTTGCTAAAACACTTAATACTATTAAATAAAAATTATTTTTATATGTCGAGCCAAGCTCGACTTATTTTTTTTGCCTAAAATAGATGTCCAATTTCACTGTGACATCTATTTAAAAGCATTCTAATATTACTTAAATTTCACAATAGGCCCAAACAATTTCCTAGTAATTTCCAATTTTCCATCTTTTTTATGCAGTAACTTATTTCTGTGTGTTGCGTGCAAATGCTTATTTCCCTATAATTTTAGCTATAAATATAAAAAAAGTGATTTTTATCTCAAAAATTTTTTTGTTTTATGTAATCTGTGTTTCCGTAGCATTTGTTTAGTTAATTCCTTGTGTACCAAGCTTTTCCAAGCTTTTTCTGATTGATTTTTTATGTTTACCGTGCTATAATTGTGTTATAGCAAATGAAAAGATTGTAAGCTTGAAACTTATGAGGAGATGGTTATTATGTTTAATAAAATTATGGAAAAGTTAAATTCAATAAATAAATTTTCAAAGCATGTTATAATTGCAGGCTCGATTACATCTGTAGCACTTTGCATTATCGGTATTAGCTTAATTGCGTACAATAAAAATGTACTTCAAACAATAAGTATGTATACTTTGGGCACTTCGCTTGTTTATTCTGCAATAACCCTATTTTCAGAGTTTACAATCGGTGGTTTAGTCATTGATGTAGCGAATAATGTTATAAAAAATCACAATGATTAAAATTTATTTTGCTTTATCTTTTTCTCTCATGTAATAAAATAGATATTGTTGTGCTATTCCTGCGTATTCACCAAATCGCTCGGTAGCACATTTTTCTATGTCTTTTAAGCTGTTTTGGGTACTATACAATTCTGTCATAACCTTTTTTATCCATGTGTCTATTGGAAAAGCCTCTATTTTATTCATTGAAAATAAAAGTATGCAATCGGCCACTTTTGAGCCAACTCCTTTGATCTTCATTAACTCCTTTTTGGCTTCTTTGTATTTTAGTTGGTTTATCTTTTCTAAATCAACTGTTCCACTCACAACATCTTGAACCGCACCATATACATATTTGTCTCTAAAGCCTAAATTGAGTCTTCTAAAATCTTCTATGCTCGCCTTAGATAGCTCTTTAGATGTAGGAAATAAATAATATTCTTTATTGCTAAATTTTATCTTTCTACCATATTCTTTAGAGATATTTTCTATCGTTTTTGAAATTCTTGGAATATTATTTGCGGCTGATATTATATAGCTTATTAGCATCTCCCATGGATCTTGCTTTAATATTCTTATCCCATAACCATATTTTATCGCTTCTATCATATTTTTATCTTCGACAGATATAACATCTTTTATTTTTTTATAGTCTCTTTTTAAATCAAAATAATTTTCTATTATTTGATTTGCGTCACCTGACAACTCGTATGTGAAGCATATGTCTTTTCCATCATTTGAACTTACATTCATAACACCAGCTTTTATAACTCCAGTGTAACTTCCGTCGTTTTCTTTTTTCCATCTAAAACATTGCCCACATTCTAAAATATGTGTCAAATTAAAATCTTCAACATTCTTTAGCTCAATTTTATCCATGTTTACACCTCTCACATTAATATACAAAAATCTACATATTTCTGCAATAAGGAATTTATAATTTTCACTTTATTTACATTAAAAACTTTTCATGATATCATTAAATTTATAAAAATGTACATGGAGGTATTTTATGTCTTCTTTCGCTTTAAAATTAGTTGCTTGCATAACAATGTTTGTAGACCATTTAGGTCTAGCTCTTTTTGATAATAATAGACTCATGAGGATTGTAGGAAGAATTGCAATGCCTATTTTCGCTTTTCAAGTCGGAGTAGGTTTTAAACATACACATTCTAAATCAAAATATATTCTTAGAATGTTGCTTTGCGGAATAGTTTCAGAAATTCCCTTTTTACTGTTACTCTCGTCAGCAAATTTCATTCCAGCACTTATACCTGAAAACATTTCACATTTTTCACTAAATATATGCTTTACATTTACTATTGCTCTTTTATCATTATTTTTCATAGAAAAAGGTAAAGAAACACCTATTTTTTATGTCGTGTCAATATTTTTAGCATTAATATCGATTGTAATTCCTATGGATTATGGTATATTTGCAGTCTTAATTGTAATCTTGTCTTATTTTTGCAAAGATAAAAAGTGGCTCATGGTGCCAGGTATGCTAGCAATTGCAATTGCCTACCTACTTATAAGAAACAGCACATTACAAATGTACATGCTACTTGCACTACCTTTTATTTTGTTTTACAATGGCCAAAAAGGCAAATCGTTAAAATATTATTTTTATGTTTTTTACCCTTTACACATGCTTTTGATAGCACTTATTAAAATCTATTTATTAAAATAGTTTTCTTAAAATATATGTTTTTTTCACTAAAAAAACATATAAAAATTATAAAATTCAATAAGTATTAACGAAAGGAATGAGAATTTATGAAAAAATTTAAAATACTTGTCGTAGACGATGAAAGTAGAATGAGAAAGCTTTTAAACGACTTTTTGTCTGCAAATAATTATGAAATTTTAGAGGCAGAAAATGGTCAGAAGGCACTTGATATTTTTGAAGAAAACAAAGATATAAGCTTAATTTTGTTAGATGTCATGATGCCAGTTTTAGATGGTTGGGCAACCCTTAGAGAGCTTAGAAAAACTTCAAAAGTTCCTGTTATCATGCTTACAGCAAGGGGCGAAGAAAGGGATGAATTATTTGGCTTTGAGCTTGGAGTTGATGAATATATATCAAAACCATTTAGTCCAAAGATTCTAGTTGCTAGAGTCGAAGCACTACTTGCAAGATGTTATCCTGAAAACAAAGAAATAACAGAATTTGATGGTATTGTTATAGATGAATCTGCTCACGTTGTTACAATCGATGGACAAAATGCTGATTTAAGTATGAAAGAATTTGAATTATTGCAATATTTAATTTCTAACAAAGGTGTAGCTTTATCTAGAGAAAAAATCTTAAATAATGTATGGAATTATGATTATTATGGAGATTCTAGAACAATAGATAGTCATATTAAAAAGCTAAGAAAGAAAATGGGCAAAAAAGGCGAACACATTCAAACAATTCGCGGTCTAGGATACAAATTTGAATAATTTTGAAAGGAATGTTACGCATGAAAAAGTCTGTAAATGATAAATTATTTTTATGCTTTGCTTTACTAGTTTTTATTGTTGTGAGCATTATTTGGATTTTAAATACTCTCGTGCTTGAGGAATTTTACATATATACAAAAAAGCACGATCTTAGCCACTTATATTCACAAGTAAACAAAATCTATAGCAATTATGACTATGACACTGATTCAAAGGATATAGAGTCTGAACTTGAAAAAATTGATTCAATGAGTAATGTTGACATCGTTGTTCAAAATGGTGGTGAAATCACGATTTATACTACTTCAAAAGATTTTACTAGAAATAGATTTTTACTTTCAAAATTAGATGTTAGCCTTTACCTAAATAATGATTATTTTAGAGAGAATTTTCAAAATGGAAATAATTATTATACCGGTGTTATAAAAGACAGCAGTTTGAATTCAGATTTCGTATTTTTAGTTGGTAAATTAGATAACAACTTTCATATTTTTATGAGAACTCCGATGGAATCAATAAAAGAAAGTGTTTCTATAACAAATAGATTTTTGATAATCGGCGGTGCATCTGCCATAATAATTAGTGGAATTATAGCTCTTATCATTTCTAATACGTTCACTAAACCACTAAAAGAACTTAATCAAATATCTCAAAAAATGTCTAAGCTTGACTTCTCACAAAAATATGAAGTCACAACTGATGACGAGATTGGAATGCTTGGAACTAGTATAAATGCACTATCCTCTAATCTCGAGAAGACAATACAAGAACTAAAAAAAGCAAACATGGAATTAGAAAAAGATATTGAAGAAACATCTAAAATTTCAGAAATGAGGAGTCAATTTATATCTGATGTTTCTCATGAATTAAAAACGCCAATCGCCTTAATTCAAGGATACGCAGAAGGATTATGCGACGGAATCGTACAAGATGAAGAAAGCAGAAAATATTATCTTGATGTTATTCTTGATGAAGCAAATAAAATGGCTGAACTTACAAGAGGATTACTTGATTTATCAAATCTTGAATATGGCAAAAATGAATTAAATATACAAAACTTTAATATAACAGAACTTATAAATAACCTAATTAGAAAACAAGAAATATTATTAAATGAAAAAGAAATCAAAGTCACATTTGATTATGAAAAAGATTTAGAAGTAAAAGGTGATACTTTTAGAATAGAACAAGTACTAACAAATTATTTTAACAATGCTCTGAAACACTTAGACAACAAGAAAGAAATTAAAATTTCTATTGACGATAACAAACCAAGCGGACTTGTTAGAATATCTGTATTCAATAGTGGAGAAAATATAGCTGATGAAGATATTCCAAGAATCTGGAATAGATTTTATAAAGTAGACTCTTCTAGAAATAGAGAGGTTGGCGGAAGTGGTATCGGTCTTTCATTAGTTCGTGCAATAATGAAACAGCATCATATGAATTACGGTGTACAAAATGTTGATGGCGGAGTTGAATTTTGGTTTGAATTAGAAAAAGCACATTCAGGAAACGACACACAAAATTGATATTCTATTCACAAATCTTACACAAATGTATTGTAATATAATCTTAAGGTAATCGTGAATACCTTTTAATAGCAGACTTGATTTTAGGTTCCCCCTTTATAGAGTCTGCTATTTAATTATTGATTTTTCGGGTATTTACGATTATACTTAACCTAAGAAGTTCTTAAATTGAAAGGAATTTTTATGATAGATATAAAAGATATGTCAAAAATTTATGAAATGGGAGAAAACAAAGTTTATGCACTTAACCATATAAACCTTCACATAGAAGAGCATGAATTTGTTTCTATTATTGGTCCATCTGGTTCAGGAAAATCAACACTTATGAATATGCTTGGTTGCCTTGATGTTCCTACTGAAGGAACATATATTTTAGATGGAAAGCCTATTTCAAAAATGAGTGATGACGAACTTGCAGATATTAGAAATAATAAAATAGGATTTGTATTCCAAGGATTTAACTTACTCCCAAAGTTAACAGCAATCGAGAATGTTGAATTGCCTTTAATATATCAAAATGTACCAGCAAAAGAGCGCCGTGAAAGGGCTTTAAAAGCATTAAAAAGTGTTGGGCTCGAACTAAGAGCAGACCATACTCCGAATGAGCTTTCTGGTGGACAACAACAAAGAGTTGCAATAGCTAGAGCTTTAATAACAAATCCTCCTCTTATTTTAGCCGATGAACCTACGCGGAAATCTTGATTCTAAATCAGGAAAAGAAGTAATGGAAATATTTAAAGAATTAAACTCAAAAGGAAACACGATCGTTTTGATTACACATGACAGCGGTGTTGCTGAGCAAGCAAAAAGAATAATAAGAATACAAGATGGTGTTTTAACAGAAGTAAATAAATAGTATTCATATCACAAAAAATCGTAGTGAAGTAATATCCACTACGATTTTTTTATAAGCAAAATCTATTTCATTTCTTCAATCCAATTTGAAAGTTCATCTTCATCTGCGAATCCCACTTGCCTATCTATTTCTTCGCCATTTTTAAAAAATATAAGTGTTGGTACTGATGAAACGCCATAGCGTATTGCAGCATCTTCACTTTCATCAATGTTCACTTTATAAAACTTAACTTCATCACCATATTTTTTTTCTAATTCAACAAGCACTGGTGCAAACATTTGACATGGTGCGCACCAAGTTGCAAAAAAATCTACTACTACTAATCCTTCGTTCTTTAATACCTCATCAATTATTTGACCCGGTTCTATATGATGTACCATAATTCTCCTCCTCTTCTTTATTGTATTATCGGTCATTTAATGATATTTTATTATAAATATATAAAAATAGCAATATATATATAACAATGGTATAATAAACTTAAGTTTATCAAAAGGAGATTGATTTAAATGGATACAAGACCAATAGGAATGTTTGATTCAGGTTGCGGTGGACTCACTGTTCTAAAAGAATATTTAAAACTAATGCCAAATGAAAATTACATATATTACGGTGATACAGCTCATCTTCCATATGGCGATAAATCTAAAGAAAAAATTATAGAATTTTCAAGAAACATTGTAGAATTTTTAATTTCAAAAAATGTGAAAATGATTGTTATCGCCTGTGGAACCGCCAGTGCACAAGCATTTAGCACCATTTGCAAAGAATATGACATTCCAATAAAAAATATAATAACTCCAACAGCATCTAGCATAAAAGACGAAAATGTTGGTGTTATTGCAACAAAAGGAACAATAAAAAGTAATGCTTGGGAAAATGCAATAAAAAAATATAATCCAAATTCGAATGTTATATCTCTTGCTTGTCCTCTTTTTGTGCCAATTGTTGAGGAAGGATTTGCAAAAACACAAATTGCTGATTTAGCAATAAAAGAATATATATCAAAATTTAAAGGAACAAATATCACATCTTTAATTTTAGGTTGTACCCACTACCCTATTCTAGAAGAAAAAATACAAAAAGAAATAGGAAACGGTGTAAAGCTTATAAATGCAGGTGTTATGTCTGCATTAGACTCCATAAAATATTTAAAAGAAAACAATATACAAAACTTAAATACCGAAAATGGTACTAGAGAATTTTTCACAAGTGATGATTTTGAACTATTTAAAGAAAACGCAAAGCAGTTAGAATTTGAAATTGAATAAAAATATTATTTTGTCATATAATATCATTGACAATACGTATAATGCGTATTATAATTTAATTATCGAAAGGAGGAAAGTCATGAATTTCCGACAAGTAGATAAGCTGTTAAGGGAGGATGGATGGTATTGTATAGGGGCTTCAAAAAGTTCTCATTATCAATATAAACATTCAAGCAAGCCACGGCAAGGTAACTATACCAAAACATGCTGGTGATTGCCTCAAAAAACCCTTAACAGCATACTTAAACAAGCAAGGCTAAAATAGACCTTGCTTGTAAATATATATTAGGAGGTGTGAACATGAAAGTTATTTATCCCGTTTGTATTTTTCAAACAAAAGAAGAATATATGGCTTTTGTTCCAGACCTAGATACAAATAATACTTTTGGTAAAACATTAGAAGAGGCCTTATATATGGCACAAGATTTAATTGCCACATATATATTAGAGGATTTAGATGATGTAAGCAAAAACAAAATACCAAAACAAAGTAATATTGAAGATATTGATCTAAAGGAAGTCCAAAAAAACTGGGAAATAGATGATAAAGATGTAATCAGTTCATTTAAAACTTTAGTATTGGTAGATTTAGATGAATTTGCACAAAAATGGAGTAACAAATCTGTTAGAAAAAATTTAACTATTCCTCAATGGCTTAATACAAAAGCAGAATCATTAAATATAAACTTTTCACAAGTACTTCAAGAAGCACTAATGCAAAAAATATATAAAAAATAAAAAGAAGCGGAATGCAAACCGCTTCTTTTTATTTTTGAAATTATCACTTGAACCAGTATTACTCCTGAAATCAACTATGTTCTAAAAATCCAAAGCAATCACTGCACTTCCGACTCCAAAGTTTGCTCCTTCTACTCTTCTTGAATGTACTTTTTCTGATGAACATACACTACAAATGCCAGAATCTAATATATTTTCTTCTTTTAATCCTTCTTCTTTTAGCAATATTTTATTTATTAGTATTGTGTCTATATTGTATTTTTGTTTTTCTTCAAATACTCTTCCAAGTTTTATTATTTCATCTAATCTATTAGTGTATTTGAATATTCTTTCACATTCTTCTTTAACATCTGTATCCACTTCAAAGTGGCACACTCTGATTGCCGGACATATGCAAGCTATTATATCCTCTGGATTTGAGTTGTAGTCTTCTTTCATTTTCTTTACTGTTTTTTGTGCTATCTTTTGAAATGTACCTCTCCAACCCGAATGCACATTTGCTATTACATTTTTATTTTTATCATAAAACATTATTAAAATACAGTCTGCATTTGTTGATGCAAGTGTTATTTGAGGTTTGTTTGTTATGCTCGCATCAACTCCATCCAAATATTCTAAATATATATCTGGCAAATTTTCATTTTGCTTTTTTTCAATTTTCAGAATATTGTCACTATGTGTTTGATTTGGTTTTACAAGTGTTATAGGATTTATTTCTACTGCTTTTAAGAATTTCTCATACTCATTATATTTTGAATCTTCTCCCTCTAATCTTCTAAAATTAAACGGTTTTAATGCATATGCATGCTTTAAATTTGGATATTCTAATAACTTTCTAAATCTTAAAACTTCAACACCATTTATATTTTCTTGAACAACAATCTCATTAGATAAATCCATAAAATTTAAGCATAACTTTAATGTTATGCTATTCTCCTTTCTAGTTATTTATAGTAAACTTTCATCAAGTATAAACCATGTGGTGGCAATGTCTTGCCAGCTCTAGTTCTGTCGCCTGAAAGTATTATATTTTCTATTTCATTTTCATTTATTTTTCCAAGTCCGACATCTACTATCGTTCCGCAGATTATTCGCACCATATTATATAAAAAACCATCTCCTGTTAGTTCTATTTCTATTTTTCCATCGTGTTCTCTCATTTCTGCCTTTGTTATTGTTCTAACAGTAGTTTTTTTAGGGCTGCCACCTGATGATTTAAAACCTTTAAAATCATGCTCTCCTTCAAATTTCTTTAATGCTCTTCTCATAGCCTCTTTATCTAAATGGCTTGGCATATAAAACTCTCTATATCTATCTAATGCTGATGGAAATTCGTTATTGTTTATAATATATTTATATGTTTTTCCTTTTGCATTATATCTTGAATGAAATCTTTCATCAACTTCTTCTGCAGATTTTACAACTATGCTCTTAGGAAGTTTGGCATTTAATGCATAAGGTATTTTTTGAATTGGCACTTTCGAATTTGTTTTAAAATTAGCCGTTTGTCCATACGCATGAACACCCGCATCAGTTCTGCCTGAAGCTATTATTTCAATATCTTCTCCTGTTACATCTTTTAATGCTCTTTGCATTTCTCCTTGTATACTTGCTTTGCCAGGTTGAATTTGCCACCCAGCAAAATTTTTCCCGTCATATTCTATTATTATTTTTATATTTCTCATTATTTTATATAAACCTTAACTTCCTTTCCATTAACTAGTTTAGCAAACTTTTCGCCATCTTCTTTTTCGCCGACAATGCTTCCATAATGAGTTGGAATTACAACATCAGCCGTGATTTCGTTTGCCAAATATGCGGCTTCTTTATAATCCATCGTGTATTTTCCACCTACAGGCAAAAATGCTACATCACATTCTATGTTTAATAGTTCATCAATAGCATCTGTATCTCCTGCTATATAATATTTAAGACCATCTAATTCTATTATATAGCCAACCCAATTTTCTTTCTTTTGATGATACATTTTTTCTTTATTGTATGCTGGAGTTGTTTTAAATTTTATATCATCAATTTCATATTCATTATTGGGCTCTACTATAATGATTTTGTTTTCATCTTGAAACAAACCTCTAGCCATTCCGTGTGTGCACTCAACGGTAATTATTTTAGTCTTTTCATTCATTACTTTTAATATATCTTCTTCTGAAAAATGATCATAATGCCCATGCGTGCAAAAAATATAATCTGCATCACTATAATCTTTATCTATCATAAAAGGGTCTACATATATCGTTTTGCTTCCCTCTATTTTTATGCTACTATGGCATGGAAGTTTTACATTATCTAACATATTCTCTCTCCTTTTTAGGTTCTATAATTTATAAATTTGCATAAATTTAATTGATGCCTTTATTCTATCATACATAACCTATGATTTCAAATTTTATAATTTTGTATTGATTTTTAAAAAGAAACTTTATATAATGGCAGTATAATTTAATAAAGGAGGTATTTTTTATGACGTTTCTTAAAAATTACAAGCAAACGCTCATCCTGGTAGGATCTATAATTATAGGTGCTATTGTCGGAGTTTTTTTATCAAATGGAGTAAATGGTTCATCGCCAGAATTTTATTTGAAGTTTATCGATGAGGTTTTAACACCGCTTGGTAACATTTTCATGAACTTAATGTTTGTGGTGATTGTTCCACTTATCTTTTTGACAATTTCAACTTCTATTTCAAAAATCAGTCAACCTAAAAGAGTTGGCAAAATACTGGGTACAACTGTACTTGTATTCGTTATAACATCATTAGTTGCAGTCTTAATCGGTCTTGTTTTCACTTTTCCTTTTGAGCTTGTTTCAGGTGAAAAAGGTTCAGCAATCCTTGCTGAACTTGGTGGTGAAGAAGCGCAACCAGAAGATAGAAATTTTTTAAAAAGAACTGTTGATGCTTTAACAGTAACTGATTTTTCAAAACTGCTATCAAAAGATAATATCATCCCAATCGTAGTATTCTCTATAATGTTCGGTTGTGCTATGAGAATGGTCGGAGAGAAAGCAAAACCTGTGCAAAATGTTTTAGAATCTTTAACAGAAATAATTATGAAAATTATAACAATCATAATGTACTATGCGCCTATAGGACTTGGTTGCTACTTTGCAGCATTCGTTGGCAAGATTGGCACAATCATTGTGGTTGGGTATGCAAAAGTATTTGGAATTTACACTGTTGCTTGTATTTTCTGCTTCTTTTTTATTTATTCACTATATGCTGTCATTGCAGGAGGTGTAGAAGGTTTTAAGAGATTTTGGAAATTTATTTTACCAGCAACATTTACAGCACTTGCAACATGCTCTAGTGCTGCATCGATTCCAGTTAATATGCAAACTTCTAAAAATATAGGTGTTTCTGATGATATCGCTGAAACTTTGATTCCTCTTGGAACTAATTTTCATAAAGATGGTTCTATAATCGGCTCTGTATTTAAAGCAATGTTTTTGGTATGCTTATTTGGAACAAATGTATATACAGCAGGTGGTGTGCTTCAAATATTAGGTATTTCCCTAATTGCTACACTTCTTGTAACTGCAGTTCCTATAGGTGGTGGAACAATATCTGAGACAATGATTATCACGATGCTTGGATATCCGCTTACAGCAGTTCCTATACTTACAACAATTGCTACAATTATAGATGCACCTGCAACTGTTTTAAATGTTGTTGGTGACAGTGCTTCTTCAATGCTTGCCGCAAGAATAGTTGATGGTAAGGATTGGATGAAGAAAAGTGATTCAGCATCACCATCTAAAGATAAAAAGCAAAAAATAAAAGCATAAGTATATTAAAAACCAACCCGAATGGGTTGGTTTTTGTTTTAATCTTCTAATTCTTCAAAATCTAAACTTTTTCCTTTGTATGTTTTTTCCTCGCAAGGATACGAAAGCTCGTAGTTGCCATTTGCATCAATTTTTAATTCTCCATCACTTGTGTGTCCAAATGCATTGTAAATTATTGGTCTAAATAGATTGCTTATGGTATTATCCAATTCGCGTACACCAAGCGTTCCAAATGCTACCATGGTGGCAATCCGTTCCCAAAGCACTGAGTCAACCACGACCTTGTTAACCCCAAGCGAACGCAAAATACGCATTTTTTCTTGCATACTTGATTCTTTTGAGAAAAACATGATATCTATGATGTCTTGCTCTGTGAGTTTTTTTAGTTCCTCAATGTGGTTTATTCTTCCGACTAATTCAGGAATAAAGCCATATTCTACTAAATCTTCAGGTATATACTCACCTGTTTTCTCTAAAGTTTCTTCACTTACAAAACCTATAGGTTGCTTTTTAAGTCTTTTCTGGCGTATTTCCTCAAGGCCCACACATGCGCCGGCAAAAACAATTGTCAATCTGCCAGTATGGAATTTGATTTTTTCCATAACAGTCTCACCAGTTTTTAAAGCATGAGGTTTTGTTACAGTAATTGTTGCATCATCAAAAAATTTAAGCAATTCTTGCTGAACTGCTTTTCCAGCAACATCTCTTTCAGAAGTTGTAGATATTATTTTTTTGTCTATTTCATCAATAAGTAATACCCCTTCTTCTGCCTTTTCGATATCACCACCTGCCTTGTCAATAAGTCCAAGTAGCATTGTTTCAACCTTTTCGCCAACATATCCGGCTGATGTTACAGCTGTAACATTAGCACGATATACAGGAAGATTAAAAGCATCCTCAAGCGCCTTAAACATTGTTGATTTACCAGAACCAGTCGGTGCCACAATCATCATTGATTCGCGCTTTCCACCGCTTTCCTCTGTATAACTTTCAATGTAATTCAGATACTGGTTATAATATGTTACATACACCAAATTTTTTATTGCCTTTTCTTGGCCAATTACCCGTTCCTTTATCAAAGAAACATAGCTGTTTATCTCATTTCTAAGACACGGATAAGCTTGGTACATGTACATGGCTTTTTCGATTTCATACTGTTCATCAAAAATTTCTCTTGCCTCTTTCATAAAGTTACCTCCGATAATCATTTTTGGTTTGTTTATTCAATTTTTTCAACATTATATACTGATTTTGCCTAAATTTCAACACATATCGACAGAAAAAGTGGATAAAAGACTAATTCTTTTCTGCTCTAATCTCTAGTTTTTTGCTTGCTTTCATGTATCTTACTATAACTCTATCCCCATTTTCATTATAAATAGTGTATTGTAACATCGCTTTGCCATCATCTGTCTTTTGGTTTTCTTTAAAGTCCGCCTTCTTTAGTTTTTTTAAATAATCTTTTGCATCCCCCTTTGACGCACCATCAAAAAACACATTTATGAAGTTTTCGCCATACTCTATTTTATCTAATTCACTATATGTTGCCTCTGGTATAAATTTGCCAATCTCATTCTCAGGCCATTTGCTTGTTATGGTCTCTTTTAGCTTACTTTTGTTTACTGTATCATATATTTTGAGTCCCTCATCTGTGAAGTTTATAACTTCATATTTGCTTCTTATTTCATTCTTTTGTTCTTCAGTAAGGTTGTTATAATCATATTTTCCTAGATCTTTAACTATAGCAACATTTGTATCTCCTCTATTTTCTTCATTATTATTTTGAATTACATTCCCATTATTACAGCTAGTAACAAAAATTAGTACAATAAGCACTAAAACGCATAATATAAAAACGGCTTTCAACTTTTTCTTTGTCATATAATCGCTCCTTTTAACTATATATTACACTATTTATCACTTGGAATCAATTGACTTTTTCTGCTTTTTTATTTATTATATCCTTAGTAATTAAGAAAAGGAGAAACAATATGGCACTACTTAGTTTAAGCAATATAACTAAATATTTTGGAAGCGATCTTATACTAAAAGATGTATCTTTAAATATAGAAAACAACCATAAAATAGGATTTGTTGGTGCAAATGGAAGTGGAAAAACAACACTTTTTAAAATAATTGCAAACAGATTAAAGCAAGATGGAGGCGATATATTTATATCTAAATCAACTAAAATAGCGTATGTAGACCAATTCATAAATGCAAACGAAAATATTAATATATACGATGACACACTTAGCGTTTTTAATAACCTTATTAAACTTGAAGGAGAACTTGATAAAATAAATCATGAACTTTTAGAAAATCACACTGCGGCTTTAATAAAAAGACAAGAAGAAATTATAAATAGCTATAAAAATAACGGAGGTTATACATATAAAAATTTAACGCGTTCAACCTTACTCGGCCTTGGTTTTACAGAAAATGAATTGTCTCTTAATCTAGCAAATTTGAGTGGTGGTCAAAAAACAAAAATAGCACTAGCAAAATTATTACTCAGCGATTCAAATTTGCTACTTTTAGATGAACCAACCAACAATTTAGATATAGAATCTATCGAATGGTTAGAAAACTTTTTAATGAATTATAAGGGAAGTTTTATTGTAATTTCCCATGACAGATACTTTTTAGACAAAGTAACAAATGAAACAATAGAACTTGAAAACCATGTACTTAGTAGTTATTCTGGAAATTACTCAAAATATCTTGAACTAAAGAAAGAAAAAGAAACTGCAATGACTAAAAAATATAATTTGCAGCAAAAAGAAATAGAACGAATTGAAGGAATAATAGCTCAGCAGGTAACATGGAGTCAAGAGAGAAATTATAAAATAATAAGAAACAAACAAAAATCAATAGATAGAATCGAAAACGATATGGTAAAACCACCTGATGAATTAGATACAATACACTTTAAATTCAAAACAATATCTGGTGGTAACAAAGAAGTTGTTGTTGCGAATGAGATTTCAAAATCTTTTGGTGAAAAAACATTATTAAATAAAGCTTCATTTATAGTATATAAAAAAGAAAGAGTATTTTTGCTTGGTCCCAATGGCTCTGGTAAAACAACAATTTTAAACATGGTTATGAAAGAAATACCATTAGATAGCGGAATTATAGATGTTGGCGGAAATATAAAAATTGCATACTATAAGCAAACCTCTAATATAACCTTTTCTAATAAAAATGTTTTAGAGTACATGTGGGACATGTATCCAAAACTTACTCAAACCGAGATAAGAAGCGCACTTGCAGCGTTTTTATTTAAAGGCGAAGATGTATTTAAAAATGTAAATGATTTAAGCGGTGGTGAAAAAGCAAGATTATCATTACTTAACTTAATGCTTTCAGAATCTAACTTTTTAATACTAGATGAACCAACAAACCATTTAGATATTCCATCGCGAGAGGCTTTAGAAAGTGCACTACTAGATTACGATGGTACACTTTTGATTGTTTCTCACGATAGATTTTTCATAAACAAATTAGCAACAAAAATCTACTATATTGATAATCAAAAACTATCCGAATTCAAAGGAAATTATGACTTTTTTATATCAAACTTTGTAAAAAATGAGATAAAAAAAGAAAACACTGTGAGTCAGAATGCCTTGTCATACAAAGAGAAAAAAGAGCAAGAAGCAGCCAAAAGAAAAATTGAAAATAAGATTAAAAAAATAGAATCAGAAATGGAAGAATTAAACAACAAATTAAATTCTTTAAATGCTCTTTTAGAAACTCCAGAATACTCGAGCGACTATCAAAAAGCAATGGAAGTCACAAGCGAAATCGAAGAAATAAATACAAAAATAACTGAATTATATAAAGAATGGGAATATTTAATAGAAAATCAGATATAAAAAATTTCTCAAAAAGTACAATATTAGCTTTACTGACTTTCCAATAAATGTAAAATGTGCTGTTTTTCATATATAAAAAGAAACTGATCGCCAAAATACTGTGCGATCAGTTTCTTTTTTAACAAATCTTCTTTATTCTTTTTTCGATATCTTCTACCTGTTTCTCGATAAAAGACAACTCGAAATCTTCAGGCAAATCCATAAGTCTTACCTGATCAAGCTTTCCCAAAAGCCTGTGTGCTTCTCCCGCTAAAAATAAATAGCACCGGACACTATCGCCTTCCATTTTGGGTCTTTCAAAGGCAATTTTCTCAAGTCTAGACTCAAGCTCACAATACTTATTCATATAATGAACCCTTTCCTGCTACTGTAGCAATAACTATTAAAATATTTTATCAACTGCTTAGTATTATACCACAATTTTTGTATTATGTAAATACTTTTATATTCCATATTTTTCTTTTTTGCTTCTACAAATATCCTCAGCAGCGTATAATAACTCTATAACATCTTCTTTACAAGGCCTTCTTTCAGATACATCTATATAAATGTTATTTATATAATTATTTTTTCTAAATAACTCTTCTTCCCTTGTCAAATATATTTTTAATATATTTGACATTTGAGAATCTTCTAATTTGATTATATTATATTTTTTCTGTAAAAAATCCATATTTATATAATTTATCAAAAGTTGAGCTGTTTTATATGCAGTCTCTATATCATTCTCTTCGATTTTGTTGGATATTTTTTCAACTTTATCTCTTAGAAAATCATCTTTCAACAAAGTACTACATTCGCTTATTACCATTCGTATCACTCCCCAAATTTTATACTGATTGATTTAAATCAATCTCACTATGTATTTTTCTAAGTGTATTTTTATTATATCCTAATTTTACAGCAATTTGATGTGCTTCACCTATATCACCTAACTTAATTAATTCATTCACTATTTTTGCTTTTTTAGTATACTTATTAAGAATATAATTCATTGTTGGTGATTTTGTTTCTAATAATAAAACATTACCTATATCAACTCCATATACTTCATATGGATATTGAGGAATTTTTTCTTTTCTCATGCAGTTCTCAGCCTTAGTGTGCACTGAAAATTGTCCATACCCTGGTAAATCTACGACTAAAATTTCTTTTCCTTCATTATCTTTTTTTACTCCATATAAAATATCGCTTTGTTTACTTAATTGATTAACCAAATCTTTCATCGCTATATCCTTTATAGAAAAAGCATCTTTCTCTGAAGTAATTAAAGTTGATAAAGCTTTACTTCGTAAAATAAATTTATCCTCTCTATCGATTCCACATTCTTCCAAAACTTTTAGGCGCATACTATAATCCGACAATCTTATCTTTAAATCTTCTTCACTCGCACCTCTATCTCTTTCTTCTTTATATTCAAATTTACTCATATAATAATTTTTTAGCTTATTTGATATTTCTTTAAATCTTCCGTCTTTTATATTTTTTTCCAATATCTCATTACTTTTAATTTCATAATTTAAGTGATGTGATAAAATGCTTTCTCTTAAGTAACGAGATTGATGTGCAATTTTATTAGCATAAAACATTGTTAATGCAGTAATTCTTATTGAGCGTAAATTTTCAGAATCTATGTTTAGATATAATCCATTTGGTAATTCATTAGCATCACTTACAATTTTATCAATTGAAATTTCACTTTCATCTATCTTAGCAGACATATTGTTTGTTCTTTCTTCTTCTTTTTTATTATAATTTTCTGCCCAATTTGGAGTTATTTTTTCAAAGAAAGACATTAGTTCAGAAAATTTAATAGCTAACTTTTCTCTTTCATTCATACCCGTATAATAATCGGTTATTTTCATTATTCTATTATATTCCCCATTATCCATCATCTCTCGAATCTTTCCAGCAGTTTCTCTTGCTTCATCATGTGCAGTTTTGCTTCTCACTTTCTCATTATTATACTGTTTCTCTAAATCAATATAATCTGTTCTGCCACTAAGCTTATAGTACTGAATTTTTTCCCACAATTCATTTGGAGTCATCATAGTAAATCACCTCTTATTTTATTATAAAAATATCCGTTTAATTTTGTCAATAACCAGCGTACAATACAAATCATGCTTCTACAATTTACCGCCAAAAAATATATTTATATATAATAAAACAAATAAGACTATATATTTTTCATAAAGATTGAAAAATATATAGTCTTATTTTTATATCTCTCTTCTATTTTCTAATGCTTTTGCAAGAGTCACCTCATCTGTGTACTCTAAATCGCCACCTATTGGTATTCCGTGTGCAATTCTGGTTGTTTTAATGTTAAAAGGTTTTACAAGTTTTGAAATATACATTGCTGTTGCTTCCCCCTCAACATTCGGGTTTGTTGCAAGTATCAACTCTTTTATTTCGCCACTTCCTATTCTTGTCATTAAGTCTTTTAAGTTTATATCATTTGGTCCTACACCATTCATTGGAGAAATCACGCCATGAAGTACATGATAAACTCCTGTATATTCATGCGTTCTCTCAATTGGTATTATATCTCTAACATCTTCTACCACACAAACAAGTTCTTTATTTCTCTTAGTATTTGAACATATCGTGCATGGATCTTCATCTGTTATATTCCCACAAATCGAACAATATTTTAACTTTTCTCTCGCCTCAATTATTGTTTCCGAGAATTTTTTTGCATCATCAAGTGGCATATTTAGCACATAAAAAGCAAGTCTAACGGCTGTCTTGTGACCAATGCTTGGTAATTTTTCAAATTCTTCTATTAACTTTTCTATTGATGCACTAAAAGCCATATTTTTAATCCTCCGCTTTTCTATTTTCAATCACTTATACTTACATTAAACCACCAAGACCGCCTGGTATGTTATATTTTTTCATCTCATTTTCTGCAACATCTTCTATTTTTGCAATTCCTTCATTTACAGCAGTCATTATTAAATCTTCTAACATTTCTACATCATCGCTATCTACAACTTCTTTTTTGATTTTTATAGATTTAATTCTCTTTTTACCTGTCATAACAAGTGTTATTGCACCACCACCACTTGTAACCTCAACTTCTTTTGCTTCTATATCCTCTTGTGTTTTAAGCATATCAGCTTGCATTTTTTGTGCTTGTTTTAATAGCTGATTCATATTTCCTCCACCCATTCCTGGATATCCACCAAATCTTGACATAATAAATTCCTCCTATTTTTTATTTTAAAAAACATATTTTATCTTCATTTCTTTACCTTCTGTATTCTTTACAACTTCTTTGATAAGCATCTTGCTATCTTCTTTTTGCATGTATTGCTTATTAACATCATCAATATTTTTGTTAAATATTATATGAATCAAATCCTCATCAACCTTTTGAAACTGTGCTGTAGATAAAATAGTATGCATTATCATTTTGCGATTTTCTTTTAGATTTGTCAATACTTTTGTTTTTAAATCTTCAGTAGAAGAAGATACTTCTGGTATGACTTTTTCACTAACTGGCACTATTTTTTCTGGCACCGCTTCTGTTTTTCTTTCGATAGTATTATTTTTTTGTATTATGGTATCTATATTTTTATTTATAGTAATTTTTAAAAGTCCAGTTTCAAACATAATATCTTTATCTATTGCCCATTTCATATCGTTTTGAAGCTCTGAAAGCGTTGGAATTAAATTTAAAAGTTCTGCCTGACTTGAGATTTTTATTATTTCTTGTATCTTTTTTAGCTCTTCTTCTCCATATAGATTTTTATCATTAGTTGCCTCCAATACAACAATATCTCTGATAAATTTTATTAACTCCCAAATATAAAATTCTAAGTCCTTACCTTCATCTATAATTTTCTGTGATAATTCTAGCATACCGCTAGTATCGTGTTTTACTATGTTTTCCACCATTCTAGATAAATATTCAAACTCCGGTACGCCTACTAACTCTCTTACTGCTTTTTCTGTTATTTGCGCCTCGCCATCTGCGACACATCTATCTAATAAACTTATTGCATCACGCATTGCACCATCTGCCATTTTAGCTATTAACTTTAACGCGTTCTCTTCTGGTTCAACATTTATTTGGCTACAAATGTACCTTAATCTCTTCATTATGTTCTCTACTGACAATCTTCTAAAATCAAATCTTTGACATCTCGAAAGAATTGTAACCGGAAGTTTTTGAGGTTCCGTTGTTGCCAAAATAAATATAACATGTTTAGGTGGCTCCTCAAGAGTTTTTAAAAGTGCATTGAAAGCACCAGTTGAAAGCATATGCACCTCATCTATTATATAAACTCTATACTTTGAATTTGTTGGAACATATTCAACTTCTTCTCTTATATCTCTTATATTATCAACACCATTATTAGATGCTGCATCAATTTCGCTAATATCAGTAAGTGCACCGTCAATTGCTGCTTTGCATATTTCACACTCATTGCATGGCTCGCCATTTTTAGGATTCAAGCAATTTACAGCTCTTGCCAAGATTTTTGCTGTTGAAGTTTTTCCGCTTCCCCTGCCTCCACTAAACAAATATGCATGTGCCACCCTGCCTGTTTGGATTTGATTTTTTAATGTATCAGTTATATGTTCTTGTCCTATTACATCTGAAAAAACAAGTGGTCTAAAAGTTCTATATAAAGCCTTATACGACATAAATTTCTCCTTTCTTAATATTTAAATCTATATCTTTTTCTATTTTACTTGTAAGATTTTAAATTTTCTTTTGTATAAAAAAATTACCACAAGATATACTTATATGAATGATGTTGCACATAAAAGTATCTACTTATCGCTGCTTCCTTCCGGACCTGACGAGGTTCATAGGCTAATATTGCACATCATTCATATAAACACACCTTATGGCTTGATTATATACTTTATATCTCTACTAGACAAGCATATTTTAGCACAAAATATTTTGCTTGTCTAGTATAATTTTTTATTTACCAAACGAAATTTTTGTAAATTTTGATTTGAAAATATTCCAAACCTTTTTAAGTTTATTTACAATGTTGTTATTGTATACAGCCATTGCAAGCTTTTCTTTCTTTTTTTCCATATAATCAATGTAATACTCTTTTGCATCTTGCTCTGTGACTATAATAGCACCATCTATATAAAAAACGCCTTGCTCATCGAAATTTATTTTTAATGTATATTTGCTCTCTTTTGAAATTGTGACAATCCAATCGATAAGCTCTTTATTTTTTATCGCCTTTATATATTCTTGCAAGTGCTCCTCAAACTGTCTTTTTATGTCTAAAGATATTTTTTGATTATAAATTTCACTAACTATATCCTTTTTATCTTGTGTGTTTATTACATTTCTAAAGAAATGATATGCATCGATTACCTTTGCTTGACAAACCATAGCATCATCTTCGTTTCTAATTACCAAATTTGTATTTGGTATAGTTATGTAATCATTCTCTAGCACAAACTCACAACTAAATAAGCTAAGCATATTACTAAGCGTTGCTATCATTCTTTTATCTTTTGCTAGATTGTTTGCAACAGAATAATGCTCCAAGAAATTTTTGGTTGAAAGTTTTAAACTTTTAAATAAATCTTGTACTTCTATTAACTCATTGTATACAATCTCTGCCTCGTCAATATTAGAGATTTCTTTGTTTATAGGTGTTAATAAAAATTTATCTTCTGTAATATGTTTTACATATATCCCACAATTAGTGAACTTATCTAAGTTTAGCAATTGTTTTATGTAGTCTTTTTGTGGAATATATTGAACATTTATGTAATACTCTTGAGGTTCATTTGTAATTTGATACCATAAATACTGCTTCATAAGTAGTTCATTTGTGGTAGCAATATACCTTTTTTCGCCATCTTTAAAGTAAAATCTTGCAAAAGGTTTAGAAAGTTTTTTTAGCAATATGTTAAATACTGTTATATCTGGATTTTGAATATTAAGCGCATAAAGTAAAACTGAAACATCCATCCATAACGGCTCAGCATAATTATTATCAAGGACATTTGTAAGCTTAGAAAAATCAAGCTTCACACATTCGTGTTTGACCAAACTTAATAATTTTCTCTTGTCTTCGTTAAGTAGTTTGTCGTATTGCATTACTTCACCACCTTCGTTTTCATTATATTACAATAGAATTCAAATTACTAGTATATTTTCTTAAAATTTTTTGTTATTATTAAGTCTTCAGTTACTATTTAGTCTTCAAAAACAAAAATATACATTGAATGTAATTATGGATAAAAAATGTAGAGGAACTTAGGTATGCTCCATAAAAAATTATAATTCAGCATCTGTCATAAATTAAGGTTGAATAGTAACAATTTTTTCAAAAATATTAGCTATCTATGAAGATAAGATTTTTAATTTTTATATTTAATTATTATTGGATAATATGAAAGAATTTAATAAATTTTCTTGTTATATGAAAAAAGTTAAAAAATTTTTTTAAATGTATATTTTTTCTTATCTTTGCCACAATTCTCATTTTATGCATAACAAAATAATTAGCTTACTAATAATTAGTATGCTAATTATTTTTGAGTGCAATTTTTTTTCAAAATACTATTGCAAAAAATATCGAAATTAGTTATATTTTTGTTATGAGGAAAGTGTAAATCTTTTTATAGATTTACAGTTATTGCTCAAAAGGCAATTATATTTATACACTTTTCTTAAGATACACTTTTCGTGTGTCATTAAAAAAGTTACTTCATGATTTTTATAAAAACATATTGTTTTACAAAAGAAGGGGGGGCAATAACATGCCAGTTGCAAAGAAAGTTGCTGCTAAACCAGCTGCAAAGAAAGTTGCTGCTAAACCAGTAGCTAAAAAAGCTGCCGCTAAACCAGTAGCTAAAAAAGCTGCTGCTAAACCAGTAGCTAAGAAAGTTGCTGCTAAGCCAGCTACAAAAGTTGCTGCTAAACCAGCTGCTAAGAAAGTTGCTGCTAAACCAGCTGCTAAAAAAGTTGCTGCTAAACCAGTAGCTAAGAAAGTTGCTGCTAAACCAGCTGCTAAAAAGGTTGCTGCTAAACCAGTAGCTAAAAAAGTAGTTGCTAAAAAACCAGTAGCTAAAAAGAAATAAGTAAGTTAAAGCCTACCATACGGTAGGCTTATTTTATTTATAAAATCCAGGTAATATTCATGGTAAATAAAAAATTTCTTTTATTCTTTTATATTATTCAAAAATAATCACATATGCCACATAGGCTTTGCTCGGTATTTGAAAATCGAAAATTTTTAATTTCTAAGTTTTTATTTCTTATGCTCTTAAGTTCTTTAGCATTCTTTCTATATACTTTTCAAATGTTTTTATATCTTTTTTCGAAAATCCTTCATACATCAATTCATCGATTTCTTTCAATATTCTTTTACATTGGATACTTGCAATCTTTCCGTGACTTAGTTATATAAATTCTCTTCTTTTTTAAATTTTCTTCATCTGTCACTCTACTAATATAATCATATTGTTCCAATTTATTTAGCCTTGCACTCATAGAAGAACCTTTTATGCCTAATATATTCGCAAGTTCGTTTTGAGTTAAGCCATCGTTTTCTCTTATAACAACTAATAAATCAGCTTGACCTTTAACTAGGTTATACTTTTGAAGTCTCATTTCTAATATGTGATATTTTCTTTGTAACATTCTTCTTAGAACTTCTTCAAGATCCATATGTATCATCTCCTATTCAATATTAAAAAAGTTAGTACACTAATTATAAGTGTACTAACTTTTTTGCTTTTTGTCAAACTTTTCGACTTTTTTTATTCTTTAAAAAAATCATAACTTAACAAATTGTCATTATTCAACCTTAATTTATAGCAAATGCTGAATTATAATTTTTTATGGAGCACACCTAAGCTCCTCGACATTTTTATAAAATATAATTGCATTCGATACATGCCTTTTTATTTTTTAAGCCGAATAGTAACCAAGAAAGCAAATATTTATCAAGAATTTCAAAATGTTCGCTTGTATTTAAGTCAAAATCATTGTAGAATATCACCAACCTTTCTTGTCAAAAGGTAGTCTTTACTGAAGACGGAAGGGAGGTTATAGTCTTGAAGATCGGAGATACCGTTCTTCGTTTAGTTGACATGCTAATTGCTGAAAAAGAAAAGAACTTTCAATTACAACAACAAATTCAGCAAGATACCCAAAAAGTAAATGAAGACAAGACAGACAAAGACTAAGGTAAATACTACATAGTCGATAGGGTAGATTTCACAGGTCTACTCTATTTTTGAGCAAAAAAAAGTATGTGCATTCACAGTACACATACGATTACGCTTGAACATCGGATTTTCAAACATTTTTATTGTATTTATATGGTAACACATTATTTTGCATTTGTCAAATTTAATTTCTCATAGCATTGTGATTTTTATCAAACTTTTCGCCTTTTCTTAATTCTTTAAAAAAATCTTTTAGTAGTTTTGAACATTCTTCACTACAAACACCGTACTGAATTTCTGTTTCATGATTTAGTTTTATATCTTTAAGTAAATTTATTTTAGAACCTACAGTTCCTCCTTTTGGATCCATAGCTCCTATATATATTTTTTTTATTCTAGAATTTATTATTGCTCCTGCACACATTGGACAAGGTTCTAAAGTGACATACATCTCGCATCCTTCTAATCTCCAAGCATCAAGTTTTTTACAAGCTTTTTCTATCGCTAAAATCTCTGCGTGTGCACAAGCTTGCTTCTTTGTTTCTCTTAAATTGTGAGCTCTAGCAATTATCTTGCCATCTTTAACTATCACGGCGCCTATTGGCACTTCTAATTTTTCATATGCCTTTTTTGCCTCTTTTATCGCCAATTTCATAAATTTTTCTTCCATTTTTCGTATCCCTCACTTATGTTGAGATTTTATCATATCTGCCGTATTAAAACAATTGCAACTTAATTTTTCTCAGCTATCGTTACTGTTCAGACTTAATTTATGGTCAATCCTGAACAGTAGTATTTTTATGGAGCACACTGTGCTCCGCTACATTTTGCAAAGCACAATTATCTTCTATATATACTTCTAGTTTTTAAAGCTGAAGAGTAACCAACTATCAGTTACTGTTCAGCTTTAAACACAATAAAAAACTAGGAACGCACTCCTAGTTTTTATAATAGAAATATTACATTTTATATTATTAGTGATTAGGTGTATAAATATCGAAACAGATGCCTGTTATAGCAGTATCCTCATATTTTTCACCTTTATATACATCAACAATCTCAAATTTAAATTTAGCTTCTTTGCCAGATTTAGCATGTAAGCCAAATGAACTTATGTCTATATATTGTGGCTTAATAGTATCCTTTAATTCAATATTAGCAATATACTCTCCATTATAGTACATTTTTAGTTCCTTTACCCTACTATTGTTTTTCCATTTTTCACTATTTTCTGCATATCCATTTACTATACACAAGCTCATAAAATCAATACCATAGTTCTTATCAGCTACAACATACTTTTGTGATAGTTCTATATATTCGCCTATACCATAGCCATCTGCACCTTCTACCCACGCATTTTTTCTAAGGTCATTTGTTATATTTGAAGCTTCATAAGAAAAACCAGCTTGAGGCTTTAATGTTGAAGATGCCTTTGCTTTGCTTTCACCATCCTGTACAGCACACCACACAGAGCATCCAGGGCCAATTTCATCTTCAAAGCCATACAAACTTTTATCCGGTCCATAATAAACTAAGCCACTTTCTTCCTCTATATCGCAAAATTCTCCTATAGTCTCTGGGCGCAATTTTCCATCATTTTTAGTTTCTAATATAGCTGTTTTTGTATTTGCATCATAATCCACACTTATTCCAAGTAATGTAGCTAAACTTCTAAGTGGTAAATATGTTCTATTATTATATGTAATTGGTAGCTCTATTTCATTTGTTGTAGCATCTCTAAATGTTTGTTCTTTTCCATTCAAAGTTATTTTTATCTCGTCATTTCTATATGCTTGTATCCATGTACCAGCAGATACAGTCAATGTTGTTCCTAATATAAATCCAGCTAGGCTTGCGGTAGCAACCGCCTTTATATTATTTTTCATTTTTACTCCTCCTCGTATTCGTTTGCTTTGTTCACAAATCACAATATTTTTTCGTAAAAATCAACCAGATTTTATTTTCTGATTGATTTTGTATCAATTCTGTTCCATTAGTTCGAACAGATACGTCATTGGTGCGTCCGAGGGGAATTGAACCTCCGACCTCTCCCTTAGGAGGGGAGCGCTCTATCCAACTGAGCTACGAACGCATTGCAAACAAATTATAGTATAGATTTCGATAATTTTCAATAGATTTTAATTTAAGTTATTGCTTTTTTAAAAAATCATTGTATAATATACTTGTGATGTGCTCGTAGCTCAACTGGATAGAGCATTTGGCTACGAACCAAAAGGTTGGGGGTTCGAGTCCCTTCGGGCGCACCATATTAAGGGTATAGCTAGTGTTTTTGCTATACCTTTAACTTTTTAACATCTCTTTTATTTTTTCTTTCCGAAGTTCCACTTCTACTTCTTTTAAGCTTGAGTTTTCAAGTGTTAAAACAACTTTTTCACCTGGCTTTTTCGAATATAAATATTCTCTTAATTTTGTCATCTTATTTATTTCCTTTCCATCAATTTTTGTTAATATATCGCCTTTTGCTACTCCCACCTTTCCACATGGTCCTATTTTGTCAACGCTTACGATATATATTCCTTTTTCAAAGTTGTTCTTATTTTCCATGTATTTTATTGCTCCATTATCATACGCATAAAGCCCTAAATATGCCTCATCGAATTTATCTTCTAAAACATAAGAATTTATCACATTCTTTATTAAGTTTATTGGTACAGCAAAACCTATCCCCTCTGCTGATGTGATTTTAACTGTGTTTATTCCAATTACTTCGCCCCTTGCATTTATTAGCGGTCCACCGCTGTTTCCTGGATTTATACTTGCATCTGTTTGAATTAAGCCTTCCATATATACTTTTTCATTATTCTCTTCAAACATTATTGTTCTATCTAAACCGCTTACTATGCCTTTTGTTGTCGTTCCTTGAAATTCGGCTCCAAGCGGATTTCCGATTGCTATTACCTCATCGCCAACTAATATATCGTTTGAATCGCCTAATATTGCAGGTGTCAAACCTTTTTCTTCTACTTTTATTAAGCTTAGGTCTATGTTTTCTTCCACCCAAACTATTTTTCCCTGTACTGATTTGCCCGTGTTTAGCGTTACGACAATCTTAGCTCCAACTTTTTGTGCCAAATGTTGATTTGTTAATATATATCCTTTTTCTGATACTATTATCCCAGTTCCGAAGACCCCATTTTCTAGCTAAATCCAAATCAAAAACACTTGTGCCACTAGGTTTTATAAGCCCTATTCCAACTGTGCTTTGCATTGCTCTTTCGATATAATTGCTTGTCTTAGTAGCACTAAACTCTGTTATTTCTTCTTTTACCGTGTTTTCTCCACTGCTACTTAGTCTCTTGGCAAAGTCATCTATTTCACTTGCTTTTTGCATAGCATTGTTAATGTATAAAGTTATTGCTGCTGTAGCTAATATTACTAGTATATACTTAAAAAAATTACCATTTTTTCTTTCTCTATATCCATACGACTCCATAATATACCTCCTAAGGTAAATTTTTGCCGTTTTTCTTAGTTTTATACTTGCAGGCCTATTATTTAACATTTAATACGCAAAATCATTTTTAGAGCATTTTAGTAGCTTATGAGAATTAATATGTTGTTTTCACACAAAAATAGAATCCTCACTGTTATACTTTTAATATGTATCATCTTTATTAGACTAGCTAATTTAAAATGATTCATATTATTTTTAATAACAATTTAGATTCTATTTTTTATTCCGACTATTTTAAATGATTTACAAAAGATTCTTTTTATTATTTACCTATTTGTTTTATCTTTTCTACGTATTCTTTATCGATTTTTCCCCATTTAAATCCTAATTCTTCTAACTCTTTTTCCGTTTTTTCATAATGTACGTGTACTACCATTTTCTCTGCATCATTTAAAATTCCTTTTACATACATCGATACAAATTGCATTTCTTTATCTTGATAATTATCTAATAGTATTTTGTACATTTCTGCAATTGGTACTGTCTCCGCATCAGTAAGCATTTTTATATATCCTTCTATTGTTGGGCTTGATGAACTAACTAGATGATATACCTCATTTTGAGTCTTTTTATTTATTAGTAATACTATTGCTCTTGCTAAATCATCTATTGGTGCCAATAAAATATTTTCATTCTTTATTTCCAATGGTATTTTATTCATTCTTGCCATTACTTTTGTCAAAATATATAAATCGTTTTCTTCATAATTCTTTTGGAACTTTCCATCTTTCATTCTCCAAGTTAAGTTTGGCAAACGATATATTGATGCTGATAATTTCTTCTCTCTTATATTTTTTATAACCTCTTTTTCAGCTAAATATTTTGTATATGCATAAACATTTTCTTTATATAGTTGTCCTATATATAACTTATCTTCCGTCAAATTTGGATATTCCATAGTTTGCTTAGTAAGTACATCTCCCGAAACACTCATCGTTGAAATATGATGTAATTTTGCATTACTTAATTTAGCAAACTCAATTACATTGCATGTCCCAATGTAATTAATTGCTCTTGCTTTCTCAAATGAACAGAAGTATGAAACATTAGCAGCTGAATGAATTACAATAGAAACGTCATGTGTCAATTTCTCGTACACATTATCATCCAAGCCTAATTTTTCATTAGTTATATCACCATTTAATGTTATTACCCTGTCATTTTCTTTTGGAATACTTGTATATGTTTTCAAGAATTCATCATATTTTTCTTTTTTTCTAATAATACAATAAATTTTTCTATTTGTTGTTTTATATAGTTCTTCTAGCAAATGAATTCCAAGAAATCCTGTTACACCTGTTAATAGTATATCCCCATCATTCTTCGTTTCTACCACTATATCTTTTATGTCTGATATATCTTTATAATTTTCATCATCTTTATAATCTTCATCTTTTTTATCATCACCTAACAAGATATTGGCTAGTTTTCTTATGCTCTTTCCTCTATAAAAGTCTTGCACTTTAACCTCTATACCCATGTTAGATAATTCTGTGATTAATGCAATAACTCCTAGTGATGTAAGACCAGATAAAAGCAAATCACTCTCAACGCTTATATTTTTTCTCTTTAAAGCTCTTTCGGCACATTCTTGTAATTTCTTTTCTAACTCGTTTTGAGGTGCAATATATTTTTCTTCGATATTTGTATCTGGCTTTGGTAAAGCTTTTCTATCTATTTTTCCATTATGATTTAATGGCATTTTGTCCAATTGCACATAATATGTTGGTACCATATAGTCCGGTAATTCTTTTGATAGCTCTTCTTTTAGTTTTGGTATTGCTATTTCTTCGGTTGCTGTAAAGTATGCACACAAGTATTTTTCTCCCATGTTTTCGAACACTGTAACAACAGTTTCAGCTATAGAAGCATATTTAAGTATAGTATTTTCTATGTCACCAAGTTCAACTCTTAAACCTCTAATTTTAATTTGATTATCTATTCTTCCTAAGTATTCAATGTTTCCATCAGGAAGCCATCTTGCTAAGTCACCTGTTTTATACATTTTTTCAGAGTCATAATATTCATTCTTTATAAATTTTTCGTTTGTTAGTTCATCTCTTTTTATGTATCCTTTTCCTACTAACACACCACTTATTATAAGTTCTCCTGCAACACCGACTGGCAACAATTTATTAGCTTTATCTAATATCAAAAGTTGTGTGTTATCAATAGGCTTGCCTATCGGAATTATACTTGGTATGTTTTCTTTAGGACATTCATAACACGAAACATCAACCGTACATTCAGTTGGTCCATACAAATTTATAAGTATTGTTCCATTTTGACCTAGCAAGTTATAAAAATCTTTTACGTGTTCACTTTGAAGAGCCTCACCACTTGCAAAAACATATTTTAATGTTTTTAATCTTGAAATTTGATTCTTATTTATTTTTATATACTGTAAAAATGCCATTAACATAGATGGTACAAAATGCATATGTGTTACATTTTTATCTTCTATTGCATTTATTATTTCTAATGGATCCTTGTGTCCTTCTGGTATAAGTATTTTCAAGCTACCGCCATACATGCTCCACCAAAATAGTTCCCATACTGACACATCAAAAGTATATGGGGTTTTTTGAAGTATTACATCATCTTTCAAAAGAGGATAATGTTCATGCATCCATTTTATTCTGTTTATTGCACTATGATGTTGTATTTGCGCACCTTTTGGTTTTCCAGTAGAACCTGATGTATAAATTACATATGCCACATCTTTTGAAGATACATCTATTTTAGGATTTTCTTTTGAATATTTTTCATAATCAAACTTATCTACTTCCACGCATTCTTTTGCCATCGTTAACTTGTCCAACCATTTTGAATTAGTAAGAACAATAGGTGCTTCACTATCTTCTAACATGAATTCTATTCTATCGTTTGGAAAATGTGGGTCCATAGGCATATATGCACAGCCAGCTTTTAATGCTGCATAAATACTTATAAGCATTTCAAATGAACGTTCTTGCATAATTCCTATTATTGAATTATGCTTTACATTTTTGCTTATGATATAGTTTGCAAGTGAATTTACTTTTTGATTAAACTCACAATATGACATCTTATTTTCCTCAAAATATAATGCATCTTTTTGAGGAAATTTCATAACATTCTCTTCTAAAAAGTCATATATTCTCTTTTCTTTTGGATAATCTTTTTTAGTATCATTAAATTTTTTCAATATTTCTAATTTCTCATCATCAGTAACAACCTCTATATCTTTAAATGATATTTCTTTTTTCCTTATTACTTGCTGTACTATATGCATAAGTCTTGCATATATTTTCTCTATTTCATTTTCCGTGAATGCTTCATCTTTATAATCTATATTTACATCTAATACGCCCGCACCTTCCATATCAGCTATATTCATCATAAAGCTAAGTTCTGCACAACCATTAAAAATCCATTCTGTTTTGTATTTTGTTTTTATATTTTCATCATATTTTGCATTTTGAAAAGATACCATTATATCATAAATATTAGAACTTCCGTGTTTTTCGCTAATAGCATGCATTATTTTTTGGTACGGATATTTTTGATGTCTAAAGATTTCAAAATGTGCCTTTGTAATGCTATTACATAAATTTTTAAAATCCGAATTCCAATCAATTTTAACTGTCATTGGTAAAATATTATTAAACATACCTACTATTTTCTTTTCGGTTTTTCCTGATCTATTTACACCTATCGTACAAAGTGTAATATCATCAGCATTATTAGTTCTCGAAGCATACAAAGAAACAACTGCTTCAAAAAATACTGCCATAGAAATCCCATTTTCTGTGCAAAAGTCTTCTATTACTTTCTTTTCTTCTTTTGATATAATAAATGATTTTCTTGAAGCTGCTACGCTTATTACTCCTTTTTTACTTGCAAGTGAAACAAAAGTTGGTTTTTCATTATATTTTTCATTCCAATATTCTTCATCTCTTTCATAGTTTTTTGAGTTAAAATATTCTTTTTCACTCTCTAAAAATAAAGTATATGAAGGTATATCATTTTGTATTTCTTCTCCGTTTAACAAAGCCTCGTAATACATAAGAACCTTCGAATAAACAATTGCCATAGACCATGCATCAGATATTGCATGATGTAGTTTTATGAAAATTCCTTCTTCGCCATCTAATTCAACCAATTTAAAGTCATACAATTTAGATGTAAAGCCAAATGGTTTTCTCATCCATTTCTCGCTTTGGACCATAGGGTTTTCTCCATCCAATTTAATAATCTCAATTTTTTCTTCTCTGTAAGGCTCTATATACTGACTTATTTCACCATTATCATTTTTTAGCCTAAGTCTTAGCCCATCTGCATTTTCGATTAATTTATTTATGGCTTTTTTCATTAGTTCCAAATCTACTCTGTCTAAAAATCTCGAATAACCTCCAATATTTGAAATTGAAGTGTTTTTAAAAAATTGATCCGTTTCAATTACATTCTTTTGTGGCTCTGTTAAACTAAACATAATTTTTCCCCCTTATATTACTTATTCTTATTTAAAACAATCGTGAACTTTGTTCCTATGCCTTCTTTAGTTTCAAAAAACATATCTCCATTAAATTTTCCTTTGATTGTTGAATAACACATATATAGGCCTAAGCCCGTGCCATTTTTGCCTTTTGTGGTTATCATTTTTTTAAATAATTTTTCTTGTACTGATTTGGGAATTCCTCCTGCATAATCTTCTACAGTAATATAATATTTGTCTTCATCACACGAAACATCTAAATTGATCTTTCCCGTTTTTCCTTCGTAAGCATCTATTGCATTTATAACTAAGTTGTTTATAACTTGTACAAGTGCACTGATTTCGCCATAAATTGTTGCATTCTTATCTAGATTAATATTTACATCCAACGTACAATTTCTATGAAGCAATTGCTCTTTCATTAAAATTTTAACACGTGCTACAAGTTCTCCAATGGTGAATTCGGTTATATTTGAAGCATTCATCGTAACTGCTTGTCCTTTTACAGCATCAATTATTTCACCCATGTATTCTAGATAAACCTTAATCTTATCATTCCACTCGTTCATATCTTTTGCAATATCATGATGGTCCTCACTCGTAACCACTGGATTAGATATTGACATATCATACTCATTTATCAATTCACTTAATGCTTGTGAAGCACCAGATATAGACATTATTGGGGTTTTTAAATTATGTGCTATCCCTCCTATCATTTGTCCGAGTGAAGAAAGTCTTTCTTGCTCGACAATTATTTCTTGATTTTTTTGTACTTGCAATGCATGTTTTTTCTCTAAATCTAATATTTTATTAAAAGATACTACCAAATCGCCCACTTCATCATTAGACAAAACTGGCATCTTCTGGTCGTAATCTATTGTTTTTTCATTTGCAATTTTTTGCATATTGTTGGCAACAATAATTACCTGTTCACAAATATCTTTTGAAAAATACTGCATAAAAAACGCACACATAAGCAATAGCGCAATACTTGTAAATATAATTATTTTAACATACTCTATTGTTTCTGTATTATACATTATTCCAACCGCTATTTTCTGACCATTAATCTCATAAATTTTACAAACGCCTTGAATTTTAGACGCATAATATCCATAAGTTCTTCCATCATTAGCATTGTAAAATGTATATCTTTTAAAGAAATTATCTATTCCCGTTTTCTCCTTGTCAGAATATAGCACTTCATCTTCGGTTATTATAAATAATTCATCTAAAGTCGAATGTTTAGCTATTTCATGCAACTTTTGTTTATATTCGTCAAGTGTCTTGGCTTCATCGAAATTTATGAAATTCATTTGTGAATTATAATTTTCGTATATGAAATCTCCGCTTTCACTGGCAAGCATAGAATTCGTTGAAAAAGCAAATAAAAATATCGTTGCCATCATAAGTGGATAAATCAAAAAGAATATTTTCCACTTATATCCGATATTTATCTTTTTCTCATATTTTGTTTGATTCTTTATTTCTTTTAACACGGTTGTGAAAATTTCTTTAGCTGATATGTATGATAGTAATGCCAAAACTAGGGTAAATGCAAAAATAAGCAAAACAACTCTTAATGTAAGTACCATTTCAGCACCTGTAAAAAACAAAATAAAACCAATTGCCAAACTTGGAACAAGTGCATGTACCGCATATATCTTATATGGAGATGTAAAACATCTTTTTCTTATTTTTTCGATTGCCTTCTTGCTATATTCGTCATCTTTATTTATATATTTTTTATATTTGCTAACTTTTGAAACTTGATATACAAAAAACATATTAAAGATTATCATTACTGAAATAATAATCATCGTAAATTGAACATTAAATAACATGCCGTCATCAATTCCACGTTCAAATTCATTATTGATAGAATCTGGCGGATAATTTAAAATTATTGGAATTAAATAATAAAATACGATAGATGATATTATAAAAAATATGTTATATAAAAGTATTCCCTTTAGCTTAAAATGTTCTTTTTTCATTTATATCCTCCTCTAGTGATAATTTTGAGGTTCCTATATATTGGTTATTATATAACATTTATTGTATATATTTCAACTTTAAAATAGATATTTATCACTATAATTTACATATTGACGAAAAAAATAGAAATGTTATAATTTTTTTATAACCCCACAAGTGAATGCTTACAGTTTATTACATTTCACAATAGAGGAGGCTCGCATATGCGATTAAAAGATTCTGTGCAAAAAGAAAATTATAAAATTTTAGTTGTTGATGATGAACAAGGAATCATTGACTCTCTAAAAATCTTTTTAAATCATTATAATATAACAGGTGTTACCGACCCATTAAAGGCCATCGAATTGGTTCGAAATGAGCATTTTGACTTAATGTTATTAGACTTTTTAATGATGCCTATACATGGAGATCAAGTAGTTGAAGAAATAAGAAAATTCAACAAAAACTTATACATATTGCTACTTACTGGTCACAAAGACTTAGCACCACCATTAGAAACAATTAAGAGATTAGATATTCAAGGGTATTGCGAAAAAACAGATAAATTCGACCAATTACTTCTTCTTATAGAATCAGGCCTAAAATCAGTAACACAAATGAGAATAATAAACGATATAAATCAAAAGCTTGAGACTGCTTATGCCGATTTAAAGTCTGCATATAAAGGCACAATGGAGTCTTTAAGACTTGCTGTTGATGCAAAGGATTCTTATACTAAAAATCATTCAGACAGAGTTTCTTACTACTCAGTATTACTTGCAAAGGCTTTAGGACTTCCTGATGAAGAAGTTGAGCTTATTAGAGATGGTGGATTGTTCCACGATATTGGTAAAATTGGTATTCCTGATGCTATTCTTCAAAAAGCAGGTAAACTAACTGATGATGAATATCACGATATTAAAAATCACCCATCGATTGGTGAGCATATATTAAAGCCTGCCAAAATATTTGACAATATAATACCAATGGTTAAGCATCACCACGAGCGCTATGATGGCCGTGGTTACCCATCTGGTCTTAAAGGTGAAGATATACCACTAAGCGCAAGAATTGTCTGTGTAGCCGATTCTTTTGATGCTATGACATCAGATAGAAGCTATCGCCCAAGATTTACTCTATACAAAGCTTTAGATGAATTAAAAGCATGTAAAGGTGTACAATTCGATCCTACTTTAGTTGACTTGTTTGTGCCAGAAATATTGAATAATAAAGAAAAGATAGAAAAAGATTTGAATATTGTATTCATTGAAAGATTTGATGATGAATACGCAGAATTCAAAAGCTAAATATTAGGCGAGACTTTAAAGTCTCGCCTTTTAATATATTTTAATGCAAAATTTTCATTACTTAAAGCTTCATTTTTTAGTTATTTTTATTATGCTTTTCAATTTGTTCTTTTAAGAATTCTTCATCGTTAAAATAATTTATGCCCATCGCTTCTTTTACTTCTGCCAATGTTTCATCCGCTACTTTCTCTGCTTCTTCTGTTCCGTTTTTAAGCATTTTTAGAACCTCTGGAAGTCTTGCTTCGTAGTACTTTCTTCTTTCTCTCATTGGTTCTAATATTTCTTCCATTATCATGTTTAAGAAGTTTTTGATTTTAACATCCCCAAGTCCACCTCTTCTGTAGTGGGCTTTTAATTCATCTAAGTTTTTGTACTCTGGTAAATATTTTTCAAAATGTTCATCTGTAGAAAATGCATCTAAATATGTGAATACCACATTTCCCTCTACATTTCCCGGATCTGTTACCTTTATATGATTTGGATCTGTATACATATTTCTTATTTTAGCTTTTACTGTTTCTTTGTCATCACATAGATAAATGCAATTATTAAGCGATTTACTCATTTTTGCATTTCCATCTGTTCCTGGCAATCTTGAACAAATTTTGTTTTCTGGTATGTAAGCATCTGGCTCAACCAAAATTTCTTTTTGGTATGTGTTATTAAAGCTTCTAACAATTTCTCTTGCTTGTTCAATCATTGGAAGTTGGTCTTCACCAACAGGTATAAGTGTTGCTTTGAATGCAGTTATATCAGCCGCTTGGCTAATTGGATAATTTGCAAATCCAACTGGTATACCTTTATTTTCGTTATCAAAGCCTCTAAATTTTATTTCTGATTTAACTGTAGGGTTTCTAAGAAGCCTTGAAAGTGTAACCAAATTCATATAATATGCCATTAGTTCTGGCAATGCTCTTATTTCTGATTGAACAAAAAATGTAACTTTTTGCGGATCAAGTCCAACAGATAAATAATCTAGCATAACTTCTAGAACATTATCTCTAACTTTTTGCGGATTTCCCGCATTATCTGTTAAAGCTTGTGTATCGGCTATCATTATAAACATTTTTTCATAATCGCCTTTTTCTTGAAGTAAAACTCTTTGTTTTAAAGAACCCACATAATGTCCTATATGTAAGTGCCCTGTTGGTCTATCTCCTGTTAGTATAATCTTTCTGCTCATATATTCTTCACCTCATTATTTATTATTTTACTACAACTGTGAAGATTCTTCCTGGTACATATATTTTTTTAACGACTTCTTTTCCTTCTATAAATTTTAAGATTTCTTCGTTTTCAAATGCTACCTTTTCAACATCTTCACTAGTAGCCTCTTTTGCTACAATAACTGTTCCTCTAAGTTTTCCGTTTACTTGAACTGGAACTTCTATTTCATCTTCTATTGTTTTTTCTTCATCATATTTTGGCCATGGCTCGTAAGTAATTGTGCCAGTATGACCAAGCATCTCCCATAATTCTTCTGTTATAAATGGGCAAATTGGATTTAGTAATTTTACAAATCCTTCTGCATATTCTTTTGGTAAAACATCTTCTTTATATACTGCATTTATAAATATCATCATTTGGCTAATTGCAGTATTGAATGATAATTTTTCATAATCATCTGTAACTTTTTTAACTGTTTGATGATAAATTTTTTCAAGATTTTTGTTTTCTACATCTTTTACTTTTCCGTCTGCAAATATTCTAAATACTCTGTCTAAGAATTTATGAGCGCCCTCAACTCCTCTGTCGTTCCAAGGCTTATCAGCTGCAAGAGGTCCCATAAACATTTCATAAATTCTAAGCGTGTCAGCACCATAATCTCTAATAACATCAAGTGGATTTACGCAATATTTAGGATATCTTTTACCCATTTTTATTCCATTTGCTCCAAGTATCATTCCTTGGTGTACAAGCTTTTTAAATGGCTCTTTAACGGGAACAATTCCTTTATCAAATAAATAATTGTTCCACATTCTAGAATATAGTAAATGACCTACTGCGTGCTCTGGACCACCAATATATAAATCAACTGGCATCCAATGTTCCATAAGTTTTTTATCTGCCAATTCTTTATCGTTATGTGGGTCTATGTATCTTAAGAAATACCAGCTAGAACCTGCACTTCCTGGCATTGTATTTGTGTCTCTCTTGCCTTTTTTGCCATTTATAGAAACTTCTACCCAATCTTTTGCATTGCAAAGTGGTGGTTCACCATTGTGGCTCTTGTAATCTGATATGTTTGGCAAAATAAGTGGAAGCTCGTCATCACTTAAACAAACTATATCGCCATCCTCCATATGTACAACAGGCATTGGCTCTCCCCAATATCTTTGTCTTGCGAAAATCCATTCACGAATTTTGTAATTTATTTTCTTTGCTCCAAGCTTATTTTCTTCAAGCCAAGCAATCATTTTTTCTATACTTTCTTCTTTATTTAAGCCGTTTAAAAATCCTGAGTTTATATGAACTCCATCGCCTGTGTATGCTTCTTTTTCAATGTCTCCGCCCTCTATTACAGGAATGATTTTTAAATCAAATTTCTTAGCAAATGCATAGTCTCTTTCATCATGTGCTGGAACAGCCATTATTGCACCAGTTCCATATGTAACCAAAACATAATCGCTTATCCATATTGGAATTTTTTCGCCGTTAACAGGATTTATAGCATAACTGCCTGTGAATACACCTGTTTTTTCTTTGTTTAATTCTGTTCTCTCGATTTCAGATTTCTTTGCACATTCTTCTTTATATTTTTTTACAGCATCTTTTTGCTCAAGTGTTGTAATCTCATCTATTAGCTCATGTTCTGGTGAAAGCACACAATATGTCGCACCAAAAAGTGTATCACATCTAGTTGTGAATACTGTGAAATCTTTTGCGGTTCCATCAACTTTAAATTTAACATGTGCTCCTACGCTCTTACCAATCCAATTTCTTTGAATTTCTTTTGTTGAAAGAGGCCAATCTATCTCTTCAAGACCATCTAACAATCTCTCTGCATATTTAGGAATATCTATTATCCATTGTTTCATATTTTTACGAACAACTGGAAAACCGCCTCTTTCACTCTTGCCATCGATTACCTCATCATTGGCAAGAACTGTGCCAAGCTCTTCACACCAGTTAACAGGCATTTCCACACATCTAGCAAGACCATCTTCTACAAGTCTTTTGAAAATCCATTGTGTCCATTTATAATAGCTTGGATCACTAGTCATTATTTCTCTATCCCAATCATAACTAAAGCCAAGTTTCTTAAGCTGAGTTCTGAAAGTTTCAATATTTTCTAATGTGAATGTATTAGGATTGTTACCTGTATCAATTGCGTATTGTTCTGCCGGAAGTCCAAATGAATCAAATCCCATTGGGTGTAAAACATTGAAGCCCTGCATTCTCTTCATACGAGAAACAATATCAGTTGCAGTATATCCCTCTGGGTGACCAGCATGAAGACCTACACCTGATGGATAAGGAAACATGTCTAATGCATAATACTTGGGTTTAGAAAAATCCCAAGCATCTGTTTTAAATGTTTTATTATCTTCCCAATATTTTTGCCATTTTTTCTCTATTTCTATGTGATTATATTCCATATAATTACCCCTTCTCTGCCATAATATGCTAAAAGTATACTACAAAAACGCCTATAAATCAATAGGGGGTATGTATTCTTGCACAATCTGCTGACAAACTATAAAAATTCTCCATAAAATATTTATATAAATATTTTATGAAGAATTTTATATCTGGTTACTAAATTATTTCATATCCTAAATATTCTTTTTCATAAAAGGTTTGCACCTTTTCTTTATACAGCCTTTCTGCAAGTTTGTCTGATATTTCTATTATCATTCTTTCTGTCTCACATATTAGTGGTGATACTTCTTTCGGGTCTCCAGTGGTTAATATATTTAAGCATCCGCATGTGTGCTTGCAACGCTTTTTTATTTCACATTCTTTGCAAATATCGTTTCCATCTGTTTGTAATTTTTTTATCAAATTTTCTCTTTTTGATTTGTCTATTCCTGTTTCTATGTTTCCAATTTCATATTCTTCTCTTCCAACAAATTGAGTACATGGATATATTTTTTTATAGCTCGATACATCCACATGTTTTAAGCCTAACATGCATTTTTCATTGCAATCTTGCTCTTTTATATAGTCTGATATTTTATTATCAAATGGTTGAAGATATAATTTTTCTCCTTTTTTTAGTCTCTGATAATAGATATCTGCAAGTTTAGTATATTCATTTTTTAATATTGGCAAATCATCATCTTGCCAGTCTGCGATATAATCGAACGCACAATTTACAGCTTTAAAACCTATATCAAAAAGATGTTCAACATTCTTTGTCATATCTGTATAATTATTTTTAGTTATAACAGGCATCGCTACAACCGTTTTAACATTCTTTAATAATTTTTTTGCATTTTCAAATACCACATCATATGTTCCGTCGCCGTTATAATTTATTCTGTTTTTATTTTGCGTTTCTTTTTCACCATCTAAACTATAACCTATTAAAAAATCATTTTCCTTTGCAAGTTTTAAAAAAGCTTCATCTATAAGAGTTCCATTTGTTGTAATACTATATTTAAATCTAATCTTATTTTCTTTTTCTAGTTTTTTAGCATAATTTACAATATCAAAAATCAAATCTTTTTTTAAAAGAGGCTCTCCTCCAAATAAAGTTAAGATGCAATTTTTGCTGCCGAGCTCTACCTCTCTATCCATTATTGTTTTTACATCTTCAAAAGTAAGTTCATTTTCACCTTTTGTCCCCTCAAAGCAGTACTTGCAATTCAAGTTGCATTTTTCTGTTAAATATAATGTATAATTCATAATTTACCACCACATTTGATTTTTTAATAAAGCACATACTATGTCAAATATGACAACCACCACAAAGATGACAACTGTGATTATTATATCTTTCTTGATTTTCTTTTTTGCATCTTCTTGCATGTAACTCGCTATAACTTCTATTAATGTTATAATCAAAGAAATTATTCCTGCCAATCTTAATAACCAATGGGTAACTCTAAACCATGCAGGTGGCATACCAATAGGCATAGCACCTGCGAGCGGCGTAATATTTGTAACATCTACTGGCAATGCATAACTTGTCCCACTTGCCAAGAACATCAACATTGTGCCTATTCCTATTTTTCCGGCTTTGTTTTTTATTTTTTGATATTGCTCTTTTTTAGTTAAATATTCTTTTTTAGTTTCATTTTTCACTGCTTTTAGTTCCATGTTTTTCCCCCTATTTTATTTTTTATTTTATTTCGCTTCCGCCCCATTCTACTACTGTATATCCTTTTCTTTCTACTCTTGTTAATTGTTGTTCTTCTACTTTTATTTCTTTATTTAGTCCCTTAAATGTCATTAAAACTCTTATTTGTGTATCTGGTTTTGGCTCTATTTCTAGTGGCATGTTTTCTTCTATTTCTTCTTTGTTTAAAAATCTTATGTAGTTATATTTATTTGCTTCTAGCTTTGGTAGCCAGTATACTATAAATTCTTCAGACTCTCTTTCATTTAGTCCTAATATTTCAAGTTTTTCTTCTAAGAAATTGGCACTATCTTCGCCTTTTACTACAAAGCCCTCTTTTTCTACTTTATTTTCTTTTTCTGTCTTTGCTTCATAATATAGGGCATATAAGTTTTTACCATTTTCTATGTATTTTAAATCTCCGTTTGGATTTGCTACAACCTTCCATCCGTTTTCATACTTTGGATACGAGCATGTTATATTTTCTTTCTTGCCTAACTTTACTTCTATATTGGTTTCTTCTTCTGGATACAGGTAGATTATTGGTTTTTTAACCGCTTGCGAATAATTTATCCAATTGGTTTCTAAATATACCACCCACGCTACTAGTGAAACACAAAAAAATATTACTGTTAAAACAATTCCAAGTACTATGCTCTTTTTTTCTTCATTTTTTTTATTTTTTATATGTCTCTTAATTGTGAGAATCAGTGCAATAATTGCAATAATGAAAAAAATATTGCATCCAATATTAGAAACAATATTTATTATCCTTCGATAATTGGTTGCTTTAGGTATTTCAGCTATCGTTATATTATTTATATCTAATTCATTTTTTTGATTTAAATCTGCCTCATTTATTTCCATTAAGATTCCCCCTTTTTCTTTTTTATGGAGCACACCTAAGCTCCGCTATATTTTATGTGTCCTATTATCAATTGTGGAATTTGTGTTTTGTTATATTGTCGCCAACATATTTTCTATGGAGCACACTTAAGCTCCGCTACTTTTTGTGTGCCACTATTACTAATTGTGGTGTTGGTTTAAACTGTGTTTCATCATGTTGGTGCCGACATACTTTTATGGAGCACGCTGTGCTCCGCTACATTTTTATGTGCCCTATTACCAATTGTGGTGTTTTTACAGTCATTTCGATATGCTTATATGTTAATGTTATTCTTTCCTAAACAAACTTAAACTGTATTTATACTATTGTATAAATGGGACTACCCATCCAATAATAGCCGCTAACACAAACAATATTATTATTTCTACTGCATCGACTATATATGCTTTTTTTCTTACTATACTTTTTAAAACCATTGTTACAAAAGCGCTAGAAGCTATGAGTATAAGCATGTCGATGATATTTTGCAAAAGAATATAAATAGGACTATAATGAATATGCATCTGTCCATACTCAATGCAATTAGGTCCGTACATTTTACCATTTGTACAACACATCTCAACTATTTTTAAAAAATATGCTATTGAAAATAATAATATTGTTACTATTAAATTACGATTTAATTTTTTATCAGCGTCTTCTTTCTCTCTGTTTACTATGAATTTTATAGAGTTTACAACCAAAAAAATTATTCCTACAAACATCAATATCCATTGAGCAAGACCAACAATCTTAACCCATACAGGTGTCGTATAAATAGGTGCAATACCTGCAATATCTATACCATCTCCTGGCAATGCATAACTTATGTTACTTGCCATAAACATCAATATTGTGCCTATTCCTATTTTTCCAGCTTTGTTTTTTATTTTTTGATAGTGCTCTTTTCTAGTTAAATATTCTTTTTTAGTTTCATTTTTCACTGCTTTTAGTTCCATGTTTTTCCCCCTATTTTATTTTTTAGTAAATTAATTGCTATTCCTAATATAACTGCCATTCCCCAAAGTACAACAGTAATTATTAAGCCTTTTTTGATTTTCTTTTTCACATCTTCTTTTTTTCTATTTATTATAGCTATTGTTAAAGTTATAATTAACGAAATTATTCCTGCAAATATAAATCCACATTCAATTACACTCGTATACATTTGCAAGCCAAAAACATAAAATTGCAGTGCAAAAACATATTATGCATGAAACTACAAGAATAATGTCAATTATAAAATTTCTTTTTTCACCATCTGGTCTCTTTTTGTTTTTAATATCTCTTATAATCGTTAAAATCATTGTTATGATGAATATTATAAAAAGACTATTACTTACAATGCTAAAAATTTTTTCAATACTTTGTACTTTGCAATTATGTTCTACCATATCATCTACTGGTTCGATTATTCCATATCCTTCATACATTATTACATCTACTCCCCTTTTATTTTTTAATTTATAACTATATATACATTTATTTTGTATGGGCTATAAGGTATTTTTTATATCATTTTCAAAAATCAAATGTATTAACTTTTTTAAATTAAATATTTTCTGAAACTTAAAGTTTGGTCTAGCAGGAATACTAAATCTTGGATTGTAATTGATTTTCTAATAATACATATTTTTCTCTAATAAAGTATAAACTATCTGCAATATAATACTCATTCCGAAAAGTGCAACAGTAATTATTAAGCCTTTTTTTATTTTCTTCTTCACATCTTCTTTTTTTCTATTTATTATAGCTATTGTTAAAGTTATAATTAACGAAATTATTCCTGCAAATATAAATCCCCATCTAATAAGACCCGTAATTCTAAGATATACTGGTGGCTCATAAGGTAAAGCACCATCAAGTCTCATAGGGTCCCCTTCCACCGCATAACTTGTCTTGCTTGCCAAAAACATCAATGTTGTACTTATTCCTATCTTTCCAGCTTTGTTTTTTATTTTTTGATATTGCTCTTTTTTAGTTAAATATTCTTTTTTAGTTTCATTTTTCACTGCTTTTAGTTCCATGTTTTTCCCCCTATTTTATTTTTTATTTTATTTCGCTTCCGCCCCATTCTACTACTGTATATCCTTTTCTTTCTACTCTTGTTAATTGTTGTTCTTCTACTTTTATTTCTTTATTTAGTCCCTTAAATGTCATTAAAACTCTTATTTGTGTATCTGGTTTTGGCTCTATTTCTAGTGGCATGTTTTCTTCTATTTCTTCTTTGTTTAAAAATCTTATGTAGTTATATTTATTTGCTTCTAGCTTTGGTAGCCAGTATACTATAAATTCTTCAGACTCTCTTTCATTTAGTCCTAATATTTCAAGTTTTTCTTCTAAGAAATTGGCACTATCTTCGCCTTTTACTACAAAGCCCTCTTTTTCTACTTTATTTTCTTTTTCTGTCTTTGCTTCATAATATAGGGCATATAAGTTTTTACCATTTTCTATGTATTTTAAATCTCCGTTTGGATTTGCTACAACCTTCCATCCGTTTTCATACTTTGGATACGAACATGTTATATTTTCTTTCTTGCCTAATTTTACTTCTATATTGGTTTCTTCTTCTGGATATAGATAGATTATTGGTTTTTCAGTAAGACACTCTGTTGCTACATGGACAAGCCATACAAAAATTGAAATTATAAAAAATATTATTGTAAGAACAACTCCTCGTGTTATGCTTTTTTTGGCTTCCTCATTTTTCTTATTTTTTTCATGTCTTCTAATCGTACAAATCAGTGCAATAATTGCGATAATGAAAAAAGTCTTGTACCCAATATCAGAAACAACATTTACTATCCTTCGATAATTTGTTGGCTCATATGGTTTAAGTATTATTATATTATTTATACCTAATTCATTATTTTGATTTGAATCTGCATCATTTATTTCCATTAAACTTCCCCCCCTTTTCTCTTTTTTATGGAGCACACCTAAGCTCCGCTACATTTTATGTGTCCTATTATCAATTGTGGAATTTGTGTTTTGTTATATTGTCGCCAACATATTTTCTATGGAGCACACTTAAGCTCCGCTACTTTTTGTGTGCCATTATTACTAATTGTGGTATTGGTTTAAACTGTGTTTCATCATGTTGGTGCCGACATACTTTTATGGAGCACGCTGTGCTCCGCTACATTTCATGTGCCACTATTACTAATTGCGTTTTAAATTACTTTCCATTATTTTGCATTGATATATTTTTCAGCCAATTTATATCTCTTGTGACTTTATTATTTATAATTTTATATTATTCTTCTTTTCTTGTAAACACTATGTTATACTTTAAGTATGTTTAGAGTTTTTGTATTATTAAAAGTCGAGACTTTACATTTTTTTAGTTGTCCAATTTATATAAGCTATTTTTAAGGAGGTTTTTTTATGATTAAAGCACTTAGTATTTTAGTTAGTTTATTTATGTTAGGAGGTTGCACAATGAAAGGTGATACTGATGTCATTAAGCCAAGTTCTGGTGATATTTATTCTGGTGATATGAGTTATGAGATTTCTTCTTCATATGAGAGTGATTTTGATTTTATGAAATATATGCCTAAAGACCAAAACTATATGATTTCACCTTTTAGTATTAAAATGGCCATGATGATGGCTGCAAACGGTGCAAATGGTTACACTCAAAAAGAGATTTTAAGCGCTCTTGGTGTTTCTAGCATTGATGAATACAATCAAAAAGCAAACGATATTATTACTAGATATAATTCTAATAAGGATGTTAATTTAAATGTTGCTAATTCTATTTGGTTAAACAAAACTGAGGCAATGGGTGCTAATTTTAAAGATACTTACAAAAAAATAATTTCTGATTTTTACAAAGGTGTTGCAATGGAAGAAAATGCCGACATCATCGCTAGTAAAATCAATGATTTCATTGCTAAAGAAACGAACAATAAAATAACTAATGTCTTGCCAGCAGAAAGGCCTGCAGGCTTTTTATCTGCACTTGTTAACACTATTTATTTTAAAGGTTCTTTTGAAAATCAGTTTGACACAGCAAATACTAAAAAGGATACTTTTACAGATAGAAACGGAAACAAATCTGAAATTGATTTTATGAACCAAACAAAACACTTTGGATATTATGAAAATGATGGAGTTCAAATGCTTAAAATGAATTACTCTGGCAGAGATATTGCGATGTACATTTTACTTAATGATGATGATAAAGATGTTGATATAAATGATATTATCAGCAAAATGGAATACAAAAAAGTTTCTGTAAGTATGCCAAAGTTTAGAACAGAATTTACAAAAAGTTTTGTTGATGTTTTAAAACAAATGGGAATAAATATTGCTTTTACAAATGCTGCAGACTTTTCTAATATGTTTGATAATGTAGAAGCACACATATCTGATGTTATCCATAAAACATTTATTGAGGTAGACGAGAATGGCACCGAGGCTGCTGCCGCAACAGTTATTTTAATGACAAAGAATTCATTGCCAATGCCTGAGGAAATAAAAGAGTTTAAAGCTAATAGACCTTTTACTTATTTTATCAGAGACGAAGTTTCTGGTGAGATTTTATTCTTAGGCGAATATGCCTTTACAAAATAATATTTGATGATTTAAAAAGATTTGTGTTTTAATATAAGCACAAATCTTTTTTATTTTGAGTTTTGCTTTTAATCTTTTATTTTAGTTCTGATGTGCAATGTGGGCATCTTGTTGCATTTATGTTTATTACCGATTTACAATAAGGACATTCTTTTTCAGTAACTGGTGCAGGAGTAACTTCTGCTACTTTTTCTTTTTTATGATGTGGAACCAATATTTTTTTGAATACTATAAATATTGCAAATGCTACTATTAAAAAGTTTAATACAGCTGTTATAAAGTTTCCATATGTAAGTATTGCTGCTCCAGCATCTTTCGCTTCTGCAAGTGAAGCATATTTGGTTCCATCTAGTGATATAAACCACTCTGAAAAGTCAAGTCCACCAGTTATTGCTCCAATTAAAGGTGTTATTATGTCATTTACCAATGAATTAACTATGCTAGTAAATGCAGAGCCTATAACCATACCTATTGCTAAATCTACAACATTTCCTTTCATTGCAAATTCTTTAAATTCTTTCATAAAACTTTTTGATTTTGTTTTTACCTCATTTATATCAATGTCTTTTTTTAAATCTACTTTCTTCATTGTGAGACCTCCCATTTTTGTATTTCTTGTACTATAATAATCTCTTTTTCTACAAAAGTCAAATCTATAAGTGAACAATATGCTTTTTTTCATAGTAGTAACTTTTTCTATTATTTACAATGTATTTCAATCATTTTTTGAATTTCAGCTTTTTTTGCTGCTCCTACTATTCTATCTACTTCTTCACCATCTTTTATGATTACTAATGTTGGAATGTACATTACATTATACTCTGCTGATATGTCTTCTGATTCATCCACATCAACTTTTACTATCTTTATTTTTCTATCTTCTTTTGCTATTTCTTCTAGTATTGGTGCAACTGTTTTGCACGGTCCACACCATGTGGCATAAAAATCTACTAAAACTACGTTTTCAGATTTTAAAACTTCACTTTCAAATTCATTTGAAGATATATGTTTTACTTCTCCGTCGGTTTCTTTTATATCTCCTGACTCCATTATTTCTTTTTTTATTTCCATATCATCATTTGTTTTTAATACAACGCTCGATACCACAAATATCGAGACTACCACTAGTATTAGTATTATCAATTGTTTTTTTTCACTCATAAAAATCTCCTTTTATTTATTTTTGTGTACTGCCATCAATTGCTTTTATGGAGCACACCTAAGCTTAAGCTACATTTTTTACAACATATTTTATTGTTACTACCAAAATATTGTATATATTCCCATTGCTATTAGTATAATTCCTGATATTATTTTTACTATTTTATAATGTTTTTTTATTGTATTAAAGGCGTTTTTTAATGCTTCTATTAAAAATACAGATAATATAAATGGTATTGCAAGTCCCAATGAGTATGTTAACATTAGAAGTATTCCTTTTAGCATATCACTATGTTTTGCTATTAGTAATAATGCACTACTTAGAAACATTCCTATACAAGGTGTCCAACTTATTGAAAACATTACACCAAATATAAATGATTTTATAAAATTTAGATTTTTAGTTTCGGATTTTATACCTTTTGATTTATTTAAAAATTTTATATTTATAATCTCTATATAGTTTAGCCCAAAAATAATTATCATAATTCCAAATAAAATCTTTATATATTTTATATTAGAATTTATAAGCGCACCAAATCCACTTGCGAATACTGCGAGTGTAATAAATATTGTAGTGAAGCCAAGTACAAAGCCAATCGAATTTATTACTTTTTTCTTTAAATTGTTTTTATCATCACCAGCAAAATATGATATATATATCGGTAGCATTGGCAGTAAACACGGCGATATAAAACTCGCTATACCTTCTAAAAATGTAAATACAAAGTCCATAAGATTCCTCCTTTTATGTAGTGTATTGTTTTATTCTCCACTTATTGATTTTTATTATAATATTTTCCCTGATAAATATCTTCCTCTATTAGCTTTTTTTCTATTCCATTCATTATCCATTTTTTATGTAAGTTCCAACTTGGAGCAACAAGCATATCTTTCGGTGCATCACCAGATATTCTATGTATAATAAACTTTGGATTTAAATTAGCGATTACAAAACATGCAAGATTTATATATTCTTCTAGTTCTAATGGTTTGTATTCTCCCATTTTAAACATTTCTTCTAATTTAGTATTTTTTATAATATATGTTGAATGTATTTTTACTCCTTGAATTTCATGTTTATTTATAAAATTCGCTGTGTTTAGTAAATCTTCTTTGCTTTCGCCAGGCAAGCCTACCATTATGTGAGTTATCACATCGATATCGTATTTATTTAAAATACTCACTGCATTTGTAAAAGTGACACTGTCGTATCCTCTGTTTATCAATTTACCTGTTTTATCGTTTGATGTTTGTAGTCCAAGTTCTACTACCACATAATATTTTTCTTTATATTCATGCAATAATTTTGCTATTTTTTCATCTATGCAATCTGGCCTTGTGGCAATTTCTAGTCCTATCACTCTTTCATCTATTAGTGCAGCATCATATTTTTGCTTTAATACCCCTATGTCATCATATGTATTTGTAAAGTTTTGAAAATACGCTATAAATTTATTTGCTCTTTCACCTCTATACGAATTAAGATGATTTTTTACTTGATTACTTATGCTTTCTTTTGCATTTAAATGTTCACCACTACCAAAGCTACCACAAAAAATGCATCCGCCATAACCGCATTTTCCGTCACGATTTGGGCATGTAAAACCACCATCTATGCATATTTTCAAGACTCTTTCTCCAAATTTGTTTTTTAAATATTTGTTTAGATGATTGTATCTGTCTTGCATTTAATTACTCCTTTTCGCCATAAAAAATATGTATTACACTTTCATAGAATGGATACTTAAGCTTTCTTATTTCTTCTATTACACTTTGCACATCATACTCTATTTTTATTGGTGAATATTCCACATTTCCACCACTTATATTTATTATACCAGCATTTGCAAAAATGTTATCTGCCGGACATCCCGTTGCACCTAGATTTATATACATCTTTTTATCATCAATATTTTTGCTAAAAATATGTGTATGCCCATAAATACAAATATCTGCATCTACCTCTTCTAAAAGTTTTTGACTTTCTTCTAGTGTTGGCTCTCTAATAAAGTTTTTATATATTCCAAATTTGCTTATTGGATAATGTGTCATATAAATTTTCTTACCATTAAATTCTAGATTTTGAACTTTAGGAAGCGTTTTTAAAAAGTTTATCGAATCTTCGCTTAGTCTACTATGTTGCCATCTATGATGATTGGTTTCTGTATCATTCATCGGTCTCCCATGAATTATTTTTGGTATACCATCTAATAAGTATCCTTCATGGTTTCCTCTAACTTGATATATATTTTTCTTGTTTTTCAGAAATTGTACAACCTCTTCTGGGAATGGACCTAATCCAATAATATCTCCTGCACATAGTACCGCATCGACACCTATTTCATCGAATTTTTCAAATACTTTTTCAAGTGCTAAAATATTGCCATGTACATCTGAAATTAACCCTATTTTCATATCTAAACCTCCCTGTTCTCTAATTGTAATATTTTTTCAACTTTGTTCTGGTATGTTATTATCAATTGGGTTTTATGGAGCACACCTAAGCTCCTCTACATGATTGTAGCTATTTTGCATTTTTTTACAAAGCAGTTTTTACTACCTTTATAATGGTTGTATTCAGTATTTTTTATGGAGCACACTGTGCTCCTCTACATGATTGTAGCTATTTTGCATTTTTTACAAAGCAGTTTATACTACCTTTATAATGGTTGTATTCAGTATTTTTTATGGAGCACACTTAAGCTTAAGCTACATGTTTGTAGCATATTTTATATTTTTCTATATGTTAATTTGCTATATCTCTATATCTAATTATACTCTAATTATTTCAAAAAAAACAGATGGCAATTTGTAATCACCATCTGTTTTTTCTTATCTAACAAATACATTGTAGACATTATATGAATCTTTTTCCATCATAAAAATTCCACCGATCTTCTTGATTTGGTGATTAGATGCGACATTTTTCAAATCAATTGTCATTACTAACTTCTTGTAATTAGTGTTTTCTTTTATCCATTTTACAAATGTATTCATTGCATCTGTCATTATACCCATTCCTCTATAATTTTTCGATATAAATGCTGATGTATCTAATGAATCTTCATTTGTCCGCACAGAAATTATTGCGCCAACTATTTCGCCATCTCTTTCTATTACAAGATAAAAATCATTTTTCATATCGCCACAAGAGTATGCATAGACATTTTCAAATGCCTCATGCATATTTTCTGGATATGCATATGGCACAAAAGACTTTACATCGTCATCATGTGCAATAGCATAAAAAGATTTAACATCTTTTAAATCAAACGCCCGAAGAATACAGTTTTTGCCATAAATTATCATAACAAGCCTCCAATTATTTTTTTAATACTATATCACATAATTATGTAAATTTCAACCTTAAATGCTATAAAACCCACAAAAACTGGCTCGTTATTTACAAGCCAGTTTTTGTTAGTTATTTTATCTCAAAAATCCTCAAAATTTTTTGTTCATTTTCGCTTAGTTCCTCACCGTTTTTTACCTTTTCGAAAGCCCTTTCAAAGTATGTAGTGTTTTGAATAACGGTCTTTTCTCTTAGCCTTTCTACGTACTCTGCACCAAGCCAACTGTTTGTCACTACATCATAAAGTGCCCGCTTTAGTATTTTTAGATTCAAAAGTTTTTTCTTAGCAAATGCTTCGATATCATCTTCTGAATCTATATAAAGTCTCACCCATTTTTTAGCCTCTTCTCTATCAAACCTATATGTTTCACGCTCTCTTATATAGTCCTGGTATACCCTGAATATTCTAGTCTTAGCCGCTTCTCCACCGTGTCTTCCTGTATTGTATGCTGCTTTTTGAGTGATTTTTCTCGCAATCTCAATAGAGACTAGCGATTCTGAAATTGCCTTATGCAAGACGGCATAAAATGTAGAAGTGCTTATCTCATATCTTTCCGCAAAATAGTTCCCTGAAAGTAGATAATCAGTTTCTGCATATTCCTGTGCCATTGCATACATTTCCCTCCGCGATATATCCTTGATCGTGCGCTTCATAAAGTATCCTCCTTTAATAAAAGTCAAATTTTCAAACACACTTTTTACTTACAAGGAAATTATACTTTATAAATATTAAAAGGTCAATTCTTTAATTGTTTTTCCATCTAATGTTTTTAAGCAAATTTTACTTTCATCTATTAAAATATAGCATCTTAAATCTGTTCCTCTTGGCCTTGTTATAGAACCTGGATTTGCTAAAATAAGTCCATTTTGTTTTGCTAGAATTGGAATATGCGTATGTCCTTGTATAAATATTTCGCCATGGTTTTCTGGAAGATTATATGCGTTATAGTAATGACCGTGTGTTATAGTAACAAACTTACCATTTATATATAAAATATCCATGTCATACATTTCAAAATCTATCATTTCTTCAAAAGAAATAGTATCGCAGTTTCCTCTTATTACTTCGACATTGTTTTTCATGTCATTTAACATTTGTGCAAGTTCTCTATTGTCCTCTGCATTCATGCCAGAGGCAGTATCGCCCAAGATAACAAGTTTATCCGCGTTTTCTTTTTTATAAATATCAATAACCTTTCGAAGTCCTTCAACGCTTCCATGTATATCTGATACAAAAACATATTTCATATCATCAAAACCTTTCTTTAAAATGTCTGCTAAAACAAAAGCCAGTGGGTTTTAGACTCACTGGCCTTTTGTTTATGCTTATTCTTCTATAATTTCTACATATTTCTTTTCTGGCAATTTCTTTGTTTCTTCTTTCTTTGGTACTGCTAAGCATAATATACCATTTTTAAATGATGCTTTTATATCCTCACTCTTTACTTCATCGCCTACATAAAAGCTTCTTGAACAACTGCCTGTATATCTTTCTCTTCTGACAAATTTTCCATGTTCTTTTTCTTCATGATTTGAATCAATTGAAGCTTGTACTGTTAAATAACCATCTTCTACTGATATTTTAATATTGTCTTTGCTATATCCTGGCAAGTCAATATCTATTAAATAATTATCTTTATTTTCTCTAATATCTGTCTTCATAACTCTTGTTTCATGTTCAGTGAAAAATGGATCTCTAAACATATCTCCTATCACATCAAAATCATTTCTTCTTGGTATCATCATCATATAAATCTCTCCTTTTTATTTTTATGTGTTGACACTCTTAACTTAAAGTAGCACATATTTAATTTGATTGTTGTAATAAGTCTTTCAACTTTTTACATTTTTTATTATAACTCTAATTTTAGCACTGTCAAGTGTCGAGTGCTAAAATTCACAAAATCTTCACATAATTTATTTTATATTAAAAAAACTGCATCAAATAAATAATACGGGCCTTTTTATTAGTCTTTATGTATTCCTTTTTTAAATGCTTCTATGGTTTCATCTGTTTCATCTAACCAATAAGGTCTTGAAACTTTTGTATTGTTTTCATATGCTGGGTCGTAATCGGCATTGCTAAACCAAACTGCTGCTTTTATATTAGGGTAATTCTCAATATTTTTAAACATATTCTCTATCCATTTTGCTTTGTCACCACCAATTGAGCTAGATGCAAACTCTGTGATAATCCAAGGAAACTTACTAAATATATCTTTATACTTTCCATTTATATCATCATATATTTCTTTAAATTCTCTAAAGCGTTCTGCATTTTGTTTTTCATAATATGTTCCAGTGTTATATCCCGTAATACCAAGCATTTGCACATATTCGTTACCTGGATAATAGCACAAAAAGTTATTCCATATAGATGGTGGATAATTGTTGTCGTTTGGATTATAAATCCAAATGCAATTTGCCACATTTTCTTCTTCAAAAATGTTGTATATATATTTCCATACATCTTTATAAATAGTTGAATCGCTAAGCGCAATTATTCCAGAATAGCTTGTCCAATCTGTATTCATTTCATTATTTAATCTAAACAAGACCGGATTTCCAAATTCTTTTATCTCTTTTGCAAGTGTGCGAATTTGCTCATCTTTTTTTCCATCTAATATATCAAAAATAGGCGTATATCCAAATAATCTTGTATTGTTATTTACACAAGTTTGAACTGTAAGCTCTATTATTCTATTTTCTTCATGTATTTTCTTCATTTCTTCTACCTGAAGTGGATTTCCAAGGTGATTATAAACAAGTATAATATCAAATTTATAATCTAACTTTTCTTCTATATCTGGTACTTTCTCACTCATAGCCTTTTCAACATCATTTACTGTGAATATTCCCCATGTGATTTTATTAGAGCTCAAAAACTTTTGGTAAAGTTCTTTTGTTTTTTCATCCCAGTTTGGATTTGCAATCGGCTTTAAGTCTAGTTTTTCAGTTTGGTATGCCTTGAAGAATTCATTTTTATGAAATATCTTCCTCATAACTTTATTAGAATAATATATCGCCGTTGTTCTTAATGTGTCTTTCTTGCTAGCAGAATATGAATTTATTATATCCTCATAAAGTTTTACATACCTTTCATCATAATTCATAGTTGTTTTAAACATAAACCTTGTGTAGTTTTGCCCATCAGTTTGAATAAAAACATAAGTATATGTAGTATCATCTAAATTTTCATAGTGTTTTGTAAGTGATAAAATTGATGTTTTATTACCGATTGATTGAAGCTATTCTATTTTCGTGTAAGGTTATATTATTTTCTTTTAAATAGTCTTCATTCGTATAAAACCTATTTTGATAATAATCTATATACCAAAAAGTATCTTCATATGGAGACCTATCTTCTGAATAGTGTATAGTTAGTTCATCACTTTCTATAAGAACATAATTATCAAAATTTGATATTTCAAATTCAAATTCTTTTGGAAGTTTAATATTTATCTTTAATTTTTTAGGAATGAATACATATAGCATTATTGAAATTCCAATAGAAAATATAATACCAATAATTAACCAAATAATAATACGTTTTTTAGACATATGCTCCCCCTTATTATAAAAAGTTGTGTACACTAATTCTAATATTTTAGTGTAACTCTGTCAATTAGTTTTTATGGAGCACACTTAAGCCACATGATTGCAGCATGTTTCATCTTTTTTCATAAATTAGTTTACACAACCTTATAACAATTATATCTAAACAAAATATTATTATCAAGCCGGAATTATCGCTTAATAAACTTCTATCACTTGTCTAAAAAATTCGCCTTTTGAAGTTAATAAATTAAGCTTACTTGAATGACTTAACATTCTTCTCACATTCCAAAGGCCAATTCCTCTTTCGCCCTTTTTGCCTTTAACCTCTTTTGTACTATAACCTTTTTCAAATATTTGACCTATATCTACATTTTTATTTTTGTATGAGTTTTCAACTAAAATTGTTTTTACATTTTTCTTATTTTTTTCAAATCTAATATTTACAATCTTTTCTTCACTTTCTTCCGCAGCTTCTACTGCGTTATCTAAAAGGATTCCAAATATAACACAAAGTTCATACGCATCTGCACTTATTTCTTTTAAATCAAACATCACCTCTATGTTCATCTGCACCATCTTTTCAATAGCAACATAATATTTGTTTGTTATTATACTGTATATTGCGGGATTGTTTATTACTTTTGGATTTAATATTCCCATATTATTTACTGATTTACATTCTTTAAGTACAGACTTAGTCATAGTTTTTATTCCGCTCATATCATCTGTCTTTGCGTATCCATCAAGTGCTTGCACAAAATTAGAAAAATCATGTTTAAAACAGCGAATTCTATCATACATTATTGATAATGTTTTATTATACGCCTCCAAATTTTCAATAATAACGTCTTGTTCTTCTAGCCTTGCACACTTTAATATGTGTTTTATGCTATAATTGAAAAATATAGCTAAAGCAAAAATATCTAGTACAAGTATGCTATATGGAAAATCAGATATATATATCGCCATCTCAACAAAATTAAAGAATATTAGCATTACCTCAAGAACAGAAACCACTATCAAAGAATTTCTTATTCTTGCTCTAAAATGATCACTAATTTTAACAACAACATTTTTATACCTTAACCATAGATATATAATAAGTTTTACCAAAAAAATTGAAGCAACAACACAAGTCTTATATTTAAAATCATACATTCCGCTTACATATGAATCTACATACTCAAAAACATTCATAAACAACTCCAAAAATATAGTTTCTGAGCATATTATTACAATAAAATTAGCAGCTTCACTAATAATGCATTTTTCTATATTCTGTCCGAGTAAACAATCTAAATAATACGACCGTAAAAAACATATTAATAATCCTATAATACGGTGCTGGAATAAATATAGAACAAAGTGCTTTGAAAAGCGAATCTGCTAACAATAAGTAAACAATTGTATTAGACTTAATCTTCACATTTAGTAAAGTTTTAAAAACATATATATTTAATAACGAATACAAAATTGAAAATATCACAGTGCTTGCTATCCATTTAAATACTTCATTTGCACCAAGCAAATTTTGCATTTCAATCATATTGTTCATTACAAAATCTCCCTCTTTTCCCAAATTTTCGTACAACTTAGTTCTATACCATTTATATACAATTTACAACTAAAATTGCTCGACATCTTTCGACACAAAAATTATTTTCACCTAAAAATATGGATACCTGCACATTTGCGGACATTTTGCTGCTTCGAAAAATTTTTTAATAAATTTCAAAAGTTATACTTAAAGTCCGCTTTTAAAATTAGGTTCTGCCCAAAATAATTTTGGCTACCACCCCATTGTGACATATAAAAAAACTGCTTTAGAGTTATTACTCTAAAACAGCTTCTTTTTGGCTGGGCTGGGAGGATTCGAACCGCCGAAATGCCAGAGTCAAAGTCTGGTGCCTTACCACTTGGCTACAGCCCAATATTAAATTATGGGGTGAAAGATGGGACTCGAACCCACGGCCTCCAGGGCCACAACCTGGCGCTCTAACCAACTGAGCTACATCCACCGTCTTTCCAATGCAAGATATATTGTAACTTATTTTTCCACGCTTGTCAATAATTATTTACAAACAAGTTTTTTGCCATTTTTTAACATAGGTTGCTCTGGACTATTTTTCTTTTCAACAGGAGGAACACAGGTGAAAAATACTGATAATGTAACAATAGCAACGGATCACACGTTATATGCACACTGGAAGGCAAAAACAGTTACAGTTAGTTTCGATGCAAACGGAGGAAGTGTATCAACTTCCTCAAAGACAGTAACAATAAATCAAAAATATGGTTCACTACCAACACCATCAAGATCTGGGTATGATTTCGATGATTGGTATACAAGTAGAAGTGGAGGAAGTCATATAACTAGTAATACAACTGTTACTACAATAACAAACCACACATTGTATGCTCATTGGACACTAAGACCAACGCCTACACCTACGCCAACATCAACTCCTACACCAACTCCTACACCAACTCCTACATCTAGCGGAGGTGGAAGTACTGGTGGCGGAAGTACAACAACTCAATGCCCAGATTGCAAAGGAACCGGCAGTATAGCTTGTGGGACATTTGTTGTCGAGGGAACATCTTCAAATGGTTTGTGCACTTGCGGTTCAAATAGTGTTGGTACTGCAAGACTGGTATGCAATAAATGTGGATATGCAACCGACTATAGTAATAATGGAACATGTGGAAGCTGTCACAAAACTTATTCCGTTACCGGAGGTGGCACTCACACAAAAACATGTGGAAGATGTCACGGAAAAGGAACAATATAAAAATACAGGCACCTCTCAATTTCTGAGAAGTGCCTTAACATTTATATCATTATTAAACATTTTTGTTTAACTTTTGGGGCGCAGTTCATTGAAAAATTGCTTTTTGGAATAAATTATCATTTGTTTATGTTCAAGTCAATAAAAATTGAATATTTTCATAAAACAAGTACGAAAAAATTGAAGAAAATCATTTTTATCTCAAATAGATTTGCGATTTTAATAAAATGGTGCTAAAAAATATATTTTAGTTGTGGCATTCTATATAAAAAATTTTTTTCTGTTTTTGAAATACTCATATAACAATATTCAATATAAAAGCTGAATGAAATTCTGAAAAATTTCATTCAGCTTTAAATTTTATGTTTAGAAAAACATATTAGTTACTTTGGCCCGTACCATTACAATGCCCACACTTCACTTTACAATTAGCATGTTGTTGTTTCCATGGTCCCCAACTGCCACCACATACAATACACGTTGCATGTGAATTTGAATATGTTGAACCGCAACCTGTGCATCTTTCTTCAAGGTACAAATCACTATTTCCACAAGAACATGGCGAACCTGTATTATATGAAGAAACCACTTCTATTGTTGCGGCAACTACTCCGCTTCCAGAACAGAATGTACAAGTGTTTCCGCCACCAGAACTTCCCCCTCCTGAGCTATGTCCTGGGCAACAATTATAACAACTTCCACAAGTACTACAATCGTTTGAACTACATGATGAGCATCTTGCTCCACTCGTAGAAACTTCATTAGAACATGCACTACATGAGCAATAATATGTGTGGCCTGGGCAGTGATATGTGCACACATTACCACTACATTTGCTACATATACTGTTTGTGCAATTACAATCTGTTAAATATGTTTTTGAACATTTTGAGCACTTACAGCTTACCTTGCTCCATGAAGCAGTTATTGTATGATCTCCTGTAATTGAAACTACAGAACTACTTGTGATTTTGTTTCCGTTTGCGTCACGCCAACATTCGAATTCGTATCTATAGTCGTTTGAACTAGGATTGCTTGGCATTCCTCTATTTACTGCATAGTACTTTCCATCTTCTGTAGCTGTTCCTCCACTCTTTATATAAGTTTCATAATTTTCTTTTGTAACAAATACTGTTCTGTATGTATTTCCTATTAAAATCATTTGTTGTGGACTACTTCCAGTATATGAACCAGATGCATAGTATCCGCTCCAAGTTCCATTTATACAACAATTTGCACTTAAACTTGATGCATATGCTCCTGGGCTATATGTGACAGTCGCATACTTCGCCTTCCACTGCGCATATAACGTGTGATCCGTTGCTATTGTTACATTATCCGTATTTTTCACCTGTGTTCCTCCTGTTGAAGCCGTATACCACCCTAAAAAGTAGTAATCCAAGCTACTGTCGTTGATTGCAGGTAGTTTATCTCCATAAGTTCTCTTATATTTTACACTTATTTGTGATGGATTTGTTACCTTTCCTTGAGCATCAAATGTGACTTTTAGTTCTACTATATCACTTACTGTTGTGTCGATTATGTCTGCTACTCCATCTTGATCTACTATTCTTCCATATACTTTTCCATTGTCTATTACATTTACTTCTTTTCCTGTTATCCATGTTGTTCCACCATCTAGGCTATATTGGAATGTGAAGTTGTTGTTGTCACACGATAGTGTTATTTTCTTTTCTACTGGTTTCGCTTCTGTTCCCGCTACTACTGTTTGCGCTATTTTTAGTTTTTGTACGATTGTTGTTATTATTGATGATGTTGTTGAATCACCGATTTTTCTTAGTTTGAAGCCATCTCTTATTGTTGCTCCTGTTACATCTACTGAATATGTTCCACCTGTTTCTGTGTTTCTGTAATCAGTGAAGCTTCCGTTATATATTGCAAGTGTTGCTTCTGCATTTGCTTTTATATATGAGCTTCTTGTTCCTTCTAATTTTGCACTATCTTTTGCAAATTCTATGCTACTATCTCCCATTACCATTTCTTTGGCGTTATATACCGCGTATTTTGCATTTATTGTTCCTCCACTTACTTCTAGCTTACCAAAGTTTCTTATGGCGTAATTTGAGCCTTTTACGGTTCCTCCAACTAATTTGAATGCTCCGCCTTCTTCTATGCTGATTGTGGTGTTATTTGAGTTTATCATAAATGTTTCTGTATTTAACGATACTTTTTGTCCTGCTTTTATTGTTACTCCATCAGATGGATCATTTGCTACTAGTTTTATTAACACATAATCTGTGCAATCTGTTGGTATTGCTTCAACTGCCTCTTGTGTCGATAAATAATATGTGTCTGTTGATGGAATATATGCTATTGCATCCCCCCATACTGGTACGAATGTTTCATCGCTATCTAATATGTATTTTTCATGTTTTGAATATACTCTATTGTCTTTTTCTGATTTCCATGCTTTAAATGCTTGCATTGTCTTTTTTGGTTTTTGCTTTGTAAGCTCTATGCCAAATCCTGCAGCTTTATATTTTGTTACAAATACACTTCCGTTTACATCTGACTTAAATGTTAGTTTATATACATCTATTGATGCATATGATATATTTCCATCTATGTCTTGTACATAGAAATAATGCATTCCTGATTTTAATACATCTTTTTTGATTGATACTTCATCTTGTCTGCTACTTAGGCTTACCCAACTTATTTTGTTTTGATTTGATTCAGAATAGAATTCATTTGTCCATGCATATTTTACTATTCCACCGTTATCTACTGCATTTCCAAATAGGACTAAGTTGTCGTTTTCTTCGCCTGCCGTTATATTTACTACTGCTTTTTCTGAATCTGACCATACTGCATAAAGTGTTTCGTTTTCTGCCAGTGTATACGAATCGCTTATTCTGTACTCTGGAACTGTTGCTTCTTTATCTTCGCTCCAACCCAAGAATAATAAGTTGTTTCTTACTGGCTTTTCTGTAGGTATTGATATTATTGTGTCTTTTGGTTTTGTTATACTCTTTGGTGCTTTTGTTCCACCATTTGAATCAAATGTTAATGTAACTTCATCTGTATTCTTTTCCCATACTGCATATAGTATTGCACTTGCATTTTTTGAATATGTATCACCAGGGTGGTATTTTACTGTTGTTGCTAAGGCTGTGTCATCCCAACCTGTAAACTTATATCCACTTCTAGTTGGTAACATTGTGCTTATCGTTATATCTTGATTTTGCTTCTTATATTGTGTGTTTGGTGCATTACTTCCACCATTTGAATCATATTTTATTACATAGTCATAACTTGTCTCTTTAAATGTTGCTTGCAATGTTACTTTGGTACCTGGCATTGTAAATTTTGTTTTTTCTGCATATGTATTCTCTAATTTTGTATTATTACTTAAAACTTTCCATTTATCAAATGCGTACCCTTTATTTGCAACAGCAGTTACATAAACTATATTGCCTACCTCTTTTACGCCTGTTCCTACTACATTTCCTGCTCCCTCTGGAACAACAACTGCTTCAACTCTTACATCACTTTCTTGCCATATTGCAAATAATGTCACATTATTATCTTTTGTATATTCTGCGCCTTCTGCATATCTTTCTTCTACATTTTCTTTGTCTGATGATATGCTCCATGCTACGAATGTTGAACCTGTCTTTGTTGGTAGTTCATCACCTGATGGCAATGTTACTGGTAATCTTTGTGTTTTCTTTATTGGCTTTGGAGCACCCTTACCACCATTCGCGTTAAATGTTATTGTATATATTGCAGGTTCTCCCTCTTTCCATACTGCATACAAATCTGTGTCTGCATTTTCGTTAAATAGACTGCCTGGCATATATTCAGAAGTAACTGATGTGTCACTCTTGCTCCATCCCTCTAAAATATATCCTTCTCTTGCTTTGTATTTTAATCTTATAGGTTCGTTACTCTTTTTAATTACTTGCTCATTTTCGCTTCCATCTTTAAAATGATATGTAATCTTGTATTCGATTGATTTTATTTCTGTTACGCCAACTCTTTTTATTGATACTCTTTCGCTATCTTCTTCAGCGGTGATTATATACACACCGTTATTTGTTGCCGTATATTTATATGTACCATCATCTTCTTTATTTACAAGCGAATTATTTACATATACTTTTAAGTTTTCATCACTTACTTCTGGTGCGACTGAAATTGTTATAACAGCTTCTGTTCTTTCTTCGTTATAATTTAAGTCGGCCGTTATTATAGGTCCATCTTTTGTAAGAACATCTGAATAGTACACGCCACCTTTTATGTAAAAGCCTTTTGCATAATATACCTTTCCGGTAGCATCGTAAATAAATACATCATTGTCTGTTCCTTTGTTTCCAAATGTTATGGTTTTTATTGATGTTAATGATTCAATATATTTTTTATAATCTTTTCCCTTTTTGGTTTCGTTCTCTTTTATTTTACTTAAATCTACTACATATCCTTTGAATTCGTTTTCTTCAAAACTTACAAATTCTTGTGGTGGATTTTCTATTAGTACAGGGTAAAAACCTTCTTCTTTAAATTCTTCACCTATTCCACCTTTTTGATTACTTATTCTAACTGCAGAAACGCTGACTTCGACATTTTTTAATTCGTGCCTATAATCTGCAATTGCAGATTCATCTATCGTTCCTAAGTTAGCAACTATCGAAATCGTTGCTATAATTACAACTACAACTATTGTAATTACTAAAGTAATCATAGAAAGGCCTTTTGGTGATTTGATTTTTTCTTTTGGGTTTTTCAAAAGCTTTTTCATATGCATCCTCCTAAAATACCTATATATAATTAGATTACCACTATATGATTAAAAAGTCCATTACAAATTTAGCCAAATTATTGCACTTTTCTACACACTATACTATAATAATTTTGAAAATTTGATTTACGAGGGATAAAATGAAAAACAAGATTTTAATATCATTAGTAGTTGTTTTGCTACTATCTTTTTTTCTTCAATCAGTGTTTAAAGATAATGCTAACATTGCAAGTGACCATGGGTATTCTGCAATTGTTGTAAATGCAAGTGGCGATGAAGAAAAAATCAGTTTAATAGATATAAATGAAGATAAAGTTGACTCTTGTGAAAAAACTTCTACAAAGATAGTTTCTTCTGGTGAAGATTTTATTAAGCCACATTCAACTACATCTAGTGACATACAAAATTTTAATATGAAATATCAAATAAAATATGAAAGTGGAGAAACATCATATCTTTCTTATGTAGATATGATTGGCACAGATAATTATTCAGATGTTAAAGGTATTACAACCTTTAGAGGAAATAATTATAGAGATTCTGCAAGTTATGGAACTGTCAATGTTGTAGAAAATAAACTTGAAAAGATTTGGACAAATACAATAGGTAAAATTGATGGTTGGGGTGGCGTTGGTTGGAATGGTCAACCATCTATAATTACGTGGGATGACGATGTGAAAATGCAGATGAATATTTATGATAAGTTTAAACAAAAAGAAAATTTTACAGAAGTTATCTATGGTGCTCTTGATTCTTACATTCATTTTTTTGATTTAGAAACTGGTGAAAAAACTAGAGACAAAATAAAGATTCCAAGTTGTATAAAAGGTAGCGTTACAATAGATCCAAGAGGATATCCTTTGCTTTATGTTGGTCAAGGTATTGATACCAATAACGGCAAAGCTGTTAAAATGGGATATTTTATTTTTAGTTTGATTGATGGCAAAGAACTTTGTTTTATAAATGGTAGAGATAAATTTGCATACATTGGTTGGGGAGCTTTTGATGGCAATCCTGTGATAGATGCAAAAACTGATACAATGTTTTTACCAGGTGAAAATGGTGTAATATATATAGTAAAATTAAATACAAATTTTGATAAAACAAATGGAACTATTCAAATAGATCCTAAGATAACAAGATACAGATATACTATAAACGGTAGAGCAGCCGGCACAGAAAACGCAATGACCATATACAAAAATTATGCGTTTTTTATAAACAATCATGGATATTTGCAATGTTTAGATTTAAAAACACTCACTCCTGTATGGCTTCACTTTATGGAAGATGATTGCGATGCAACACTTGGTCTCGAAGAAGAAAGCGGAAAAATAATGCTATATGCTTCTTCTGAAGTAGATAGAAGAAGACAAAAAGCTCCTGCTTATATTAGAAAAATAGATGGAACTACAGGCGAAAAAGTTTGGGAATATACGATAGAATGCACTTATGACGCGAATGTCAATGGCGGTTTTTTATCTTCTCCAATAGTTGGCAAAAACGATATTTCAGATTTAGTGATTTTCAATGCCGCCAAAACTGGAAAAACTTTTAATTCTGGAAAAATTGTAGCGCTAAGCAAAGATACAGGTGCTCTTGTATGGGAAAAAGATTTAACCATATATTCATGGAGTTCTCCTACAGCAGTATATAGTAAAGATGGCAAAGGCTACGTTATATTTTGTGATGCATATGGTAAGATTCATCTAATAGATGCAAAAACTGGCGAAACCCTATATGTTTTGAACACCGGCGGTGGAAATATGGAGGGATCACCTGCAATTTATAATGATATAATTGTAATCGGCACAAGAGGTCAGAAAATATATGGAATAAAAATAAAATAGTTATTAAAAAGGTAAAAAAATGAATTGAGCCCTACTTGTTAGGCAAAAAGTTTAACAAGTAGGGTTCATTTTTTATACAAAAAATAGGGCGGAAATCTCCACCCATTCGTTTAGCCATTGATTTTGGACCACATTTTCTCAGCCTTTTGCATATATATTTCTTCTTTCCTGTGATTGCCGAAAATCTTATTAGCTTCTGCAACAACACAAAGAAAATAGAATTTTGCATATGCAATTACCACTGGAATGCTACCGATGCCTAAAACGATAAGAAGCGGAATCGCACATTCTAGTGCCATATCTCCGCTTATTTCGTCTCCTATGCTACCGCAACCAGTAGTATATGCAGCCATAACACCAAGTCCAGCAGCACCAAATGTAACACCAGCTAAGAGTATTGCAATAATACCAACAAAAACCAAATATTTCTTTTTCATAATTTCTTCGCTATCACAGAACACCTCATAAAAGCAGGCATGTCTTTTTTGATAGCAACCTCCTAAAAAAATAAATTTATAAATATATTATACATCATTTTACATAATTAGTCAAATTTGCTGACTTTATGAAGAAATCGAAAGCTTACTGCATATTTTAGTTAACATTATATAAACTAAATCCCTTTATTCTTTTTCGCATATTGCTATTGCACATTTTATGCCATCAACTGCGGCTGTCATTATTCCGCCGGCATATCCTGCACCCTCGCCACATGGATAAATTCCCTCAACATTTGCCTCGTATTTTTCGTTTCTTAGTATCTTAACTGGAGAAGAACTCCTAGTTTCAACTCCTGTCATAATTGCATCTTCGTTTGCAAATCCTTTTATTTTTTTATCAAAATATAAAATTCCTTCTTCCATTGTTTTAGTTATAAAATCTGGAAGCACTTCGTGTAAATCTGTAAACTTCACTCCTGGCAAATATGTTGGTTTTACGCTTTTAAATTTCTCTGATTTCTTGTGCTTTAAAAAGTCTCCTACTAGTTGCGCCGGCGCTTTATAATCTTTACCCCCTACTCTAAAAGCTGTCTCTTCTAATTGTTTTTGAAAATACACTCCTAGCAAAGGTGACTCACCTTTAAAATCTTCTGGCGTGACACTAACTAGTATTGCACTATTAGCATTTTCACCATCTCTTTTAAACTTGCTCATTCCGTTTGTAACTATCGTTCCATCTTCACTAGATGAAGCAACAACTACTCCTCCAGGACACATGCAAAATGTATAACATGACCTATCTTTTCCATGATATGCAAGTTTGTATTCTGCAGGTGGTAAATTTAATTTTGTTCTCTCACCATACTGAGATTTATTTATAAGCTCTTGCTTGTGTTCTATTCTAACGCCTACACTAAAATTTTTCTTTTCCATTTTAATGCCTTTAGAATATAACTTTTCAAATGTATCTCTTGCACTATGTCCAATTGCAAATATAACTGCATCAGTCTCAAAGCTTCTTCCACTTGTGCAAATAATCTTTTTTATCTTTCCATCTTCTATCTCAAAATCCTCTGCTTTTTCATTAAAATACACTTCGCCACCAAGTCTTATTATTTCTTCTCTAATATTTTTAACTATTCTAATTAAATTGTCTGTACCTATATGTGGTTTACTTGTGTATAAAATCTGCTCTGGTGCTCCAAAATTGTAAAATTCTCTAAGCACTTTTTTACACAAAGGATCATTTACGCCTGTTGTTAACTTTCCATCTGAAAATGTACCGGCTCCGCCCTCGCCAAATTGAACATTTGATAATGTATTTAGTTTCCCTTCTTTCCAGAACAAATCAACATCTTTTTGACGTTCTTCTACACATTTTCCCTGCTCAATTATTATTGGTTTAACTCCATTTTGTGAAAGTGTTAATGCAGCAAAAAGACCGGCTGGGCCAGCACCTATTATAACTGGTCTCAAATCACTTTTTCTTCTTATATTTATATTTATCTTTGTTTCATCTATTAACTCTACATGCTCAAATCTATTGTACTTACTCTCATTTTCTAACAAAATGTCAATTGTGTACACATAAAAAATGTCGTTTTTATTTCTTGCATCAATTGACTTTTTATATATTCTATAATCTTTAACATCTTTTAGTAAAATCTTATTTTCTTTGCAAACATGTTCTATAAGCTGATCTTTGGTATAATCTTTTCTTATTTTTATATCTTTTAACCTAATCATTTTTTCTCCTATATTTATAATACTTTTGTTACTATCTAGACTTAATTTATGACAAAGCTGAATTATAATGTTTTTATGGAGCACACTGTGCTCCGCTACACTTTTACAGCACGCATTTACATTTGACATATACTTTTTATTTTGAAGACTATATAGTAACACACTTTTAGTGAATATCACAAAATATTTGTTTTTGTAGTTGACAAATATGCTTTTTTTGCTTATAATAAGTATTGTCGTTATGGCGGATTAGCTCAGTTGGCTAGAGCGCCCGGTTCATACCCGGTAGGTCGTAGGTTCAAATCCCACATCCGCTACCAAAACCACTACAATATGTAGTGGTTTTTTGTTTAGGGTTCGAATCGTTTTTGTTCTCTACTTCTTTTTGCTACTACTTTTTTGCTATTGTGTTCTTTGGCTTCGTTCTAGGGATTCGCCGCCCACTTCGTGTTCTATATCTCCTCGCACAGCTCGTCGATCTTTTCGCTAAAAAAGCTCCACTGGAGCTTTTTCTTTACGCTCAAAGCCCTCACGGGTTCGAATCGTTTTTGTTCTCTACTTCTTTTTGCTACTACTTTTTTGCTATTGTGTTCTTTGGCGGAGTGAGAGGGATTCGAACCCTCGCGAGATTTGCACCTCCAACTGATTTCGAGTCAGCGCCGTTATGACCGCTTCGGCATCACTCCATTTTATAATTTATTTTGATTGTTTATATATCCTAACTTAAGAATATATTTTGGAGCGGGTAGCGAGAATCGAACTCGCACATTGGGGTCGGAAGCACCACATTCTACCATTAAACTATACCCGCACATTCCACTAAGATTATATTCATTTTTGGGGAAAATTACAATAAAATTTTACTAATATTTGAACTTTTTCTGTGCACTATGTTATTCTTGTGTTACTGTTTAGTCTTAATTTATGACAAATGCTAAGCAGTAGTATTTGTATGGAGCACACCTAAGCTACTCAACATTTATATTACCTTTCATGTGGCACACTTATGCTTAAGCTACATTTTTATATAATGCATTTACATTTGGTACATATTTTTGAATGCTAAATAATAATAGATTGTCACTTTTCGATTAGGCATACTTTTGAACAAAAAATAAGCTCATGAACTATGCATTCATAAGCTTTTGATGGAGCGGGTAGCGGGAATCGAACCCGCACAATCAGCTTGGAAGGCTGAGATTCTACCATTGAACTACACCCGCATCTCCATTCGACTTCTTTAGTATAGCAAATGAAATTACGGATGTCAAGCATTTTTTATTATTTTTTGTTTTCCATTTATTTGAATATATCTTCTACCCAAAGCTATTCTTTTTTACTTTATTCGTATATCGCCCATATTTCATATGTATAGTCTGAAGGGCCTGCTATGTCCCAGAATCTATCTGAGCCTAACGCCAAGAAATCTTTATCCGTTTCTTTGTAAATTGATGAATCTAATGTACTTGTCTCTACTCTTTTTACAAGCCAATATTTAAATTCTTTTCCGTTATGATACACTGTGTCCGCCGAAAACACTGGATCCGATCCGACTCCGTCATCACATATTGCATCTACTCCCACAGGAGTATGGACTATTATATGATCAAACTTAAATCCTTTTGTATTCCATGTTTGATTTTTTACTTGTTCTAATTTTTCTATCATTTCTTGATACTCTTTTCGTTCTGCATCTGTTAAGTTTTTGTCGCCTATTTTAATTCCACTTATTTCTATTCCTTTATTTACTATTCCTGTGCTTGTATTTTCACCTGTTGTATTTGCTATATTAGCAGCAGCGGCCGCAATTGTTGAACAAAATACTATTAGTGCAACACCTATCAAATATTTACTAGCACTTCCTTTTAAGTTAGCTTTTTCGTTTGCTCCACTCATTACATATTTCACTCCGACAAATACTAGTACTCCTATTGCAACTGCATAACCAAGCCATGCAAATGTGCTAAGTATCGCATTTAGCACTTTTGACATTAGATTATATGACTTCTCCAATTTTTCTTGTGAATTTCCTTGGTATGCTTTTCCACTTGTCGTTTCTTGTGATATGCCAGCTGATCCAGGCACACCAACTGGGAGCTCTACTTTAGCAAATACTGTTGCGAAATTAAACAACATAACGAATGATAATAATAAGAACAATATCTTTATTTTTTTCATTTGCTTCGCCTCCCTTTTTATGGAGCACAGCTACAGCTCCTCTACTTTTCTATACTTAAATTGATCTTTTTTGCAAATTAGTTTACATTATCATTATATTCATATACTGCTGTAATCGTATATTTTTTGCCATATTCTGATGATGGTGGCATATTGATTGTACATTTTGGATTTCTACTTATTTCTTTAACAATATTTCCTTCGCTATCAAAAACCGCCCACTTAACAAAAGTTTTTTGGTTATCAGTAGTAGTTGCTGGTGCCTCCAATGTTATCTCTGCACCTGCAAATACATCTTTTATTGTTTCTTGACCATTTTTCCATGAATCTGATTCATAATCTTTTGTTGTTCCATCTTTTCTTTCTACTGTTATTTTTACATTTGACCTTTTATCTGTTTCTACAAAAAGAGTACCCGTATCCCTAGTGTCATATACTATATCTTCTTGAGTGTCTTCACCTGCAAGGTCTGATAATTTATCTTTTTGATCTGAAAGTGGATCCTCCTTTTCGCCAATCTGGTCATTGTGTATTTCATCTGTATTGATATCATTTGGATCATATTCACTAGGTTCCATATCTATATCATCTTTATGTGCAAAATCTTTCACAGCATCTAAAAGATCTTCTGCAAATTTTTTATCCATTTCCTCTGGTGTTAGAAACTTCTTATCATCAAGCCCTTTTGGATTCCAACTATCTGGACCATTTATATCATTGTTATTCTCTATTTTTTCTCTGTTTGCAGCATCAAGTAGTTCTTCATCAGAATCTGGCTCATTCCAAACTACATTTTTACTACTCAAGCCTCTTTTAACAATTCCTTCTGCTGTATTCTCGCCAGTTGTGTTTGCTATATTTGCGACAGCGGATGCTATTGTTGAGCAAAATACAATAAGTCCTATGCCTATTAAATATTTTGTAAAACTTCCTTTCAAGTTCGCTTTCTCATTTGCTGCGCTCATCGCATATTTTATTCCAATAAATACAAGTGCACCTATCGCAATTGCAGATCCAAGCCACGCTATTGTACTTAAAACACTGTTTAATATTGTGGACATTATACTGTAAGATTCATCCGTTTCGGCAAATACAACTGTAAAATTAAATATTAAAGCCGTGATTGTGAAAAGAATATATTTTTCTTTTTTATCCATATAAATCACCTTCCTTCAATAAATTTATAATGCAATCTTATTTAGATTCTTTCTTTCCACAATTCATACATTCTCCAGTAACAGGATTAAATAGATGTAGTTTACCCTCTAATTCACAATTTCTTAATTCTTTAGGAATTTCTACAGTTCCTTCTTCAACTTTTTCACCACAATTGATACACACATTATTTCCATTCGGCACATGTGCCTTTCCCATTGCCTCGCACAACGATGGTGTTTTTGGAAGTTCATCATACTCAGTTTTTCCTTCTGGCAATTCATCTTTATAGACTTCTGATTCAAGAAGATTTCCCTTATCATCATATTTTGCATACATTATAACATTTCCCGTTTCTGTATCATAATTTATTGTAACTTTGGTTTTTTGTCCATTTTCTTTACTATTAATCCTTATGCTCTTAACAGTACCGTTTGTATTTTTGTAATCAACACTTGCTTTTTTAATCTCTTTTTCTCCATCTTTTATGGCTATTGTCTTTAAATTTCCCATAATATCATAAGTTTCCACAATCATCTTTCCATCTTCCATTTTTAATGTTCTTTTTTCTAGTGTATGTGTTCCTTTATGGTACTCTTCCGAAACGACTGTGTTGTTTTTATTTCCATAGTACCCCGCATCTGCTAATGCTTTTGCCAATCTCGTTGAGGCCTTTGGTGAAGCGGATGCCGGATAGTAATTTATATTACTGTTTTTTGAATTTTCATCATCAGCATCTCCTGCCGGATCAGTAGTGCTTGGATCTCCAACGGTCGCTCCTCCAAGTCTAAATGCTTTTTCTATTAGACTTATCGCATCGTTACCCCCATCTGTATTGGCTATATTGGCTACTGCAGATGCTATTGTTGAACAAAACACGATAAGTGCTATACCTATTAAATATTTCGAAAGACTTCCCTTTAAGTTTGCTTTTTCTTGTGCTCCACTCATTACGTATTTTATTCCCATAAATACAAGTGCACCAATTGCAATTGCATATCCAAACCATGCTAGTGCACTCAAAAGCGCATTTAAAACATTTGCCAATATGTTATATGCCCCACTCTCGCCTTCCGCAAATACCATCGTTGTGCTTAATATGGCTACCATCACCAAAAGCATACATATTATTTTTGAGCATTTCTTCATAGTAACCGCCTCCTCTTTTCTTTATGGCTCTTAAACTAAGCTCCTCAAACTTAGTTACTTATTATCTTTTTTCAAAAACTAATTTGCCCTACTCTACTGCATTTACATATTTATTATATTGTAACATATTCTGTTATTTTTTTCAATTCATCTTTTTATGTATACTTCGACGTCTTCGAATTCATCTATCTTTTCAAGCTCTTTGGTAATATATTCCATTATATCTTCTGGCTCTTGCCAAAAAGCTAGCGTATTTTTTATTATTATTGTGTTTTTTAGTTTCTTTATTTTTTCTAATGCCTTCTCTTCTCCGTTTGTATCCTAAATTACCTTTAAATAATAGGTCGTATTCTTTATTATTTTTGTTTAGTGCTGCCATGTATTTTGAGGCATCCCACGATACTCCTATCACCTCATATCCTTCTTTTTCTTTTTGCATTATGTATTGATAGATTTTTTCTATTTTTTCAAGCTCTTTTTCTTCAATTCCATATCTATCATATATTTCTAATCCATTTGGTATTATTTTTTTACTTATATTATTAGCATAACAATATGAATAAAATATAATTGTTATTATTCCAAGCAAAGTAGCTGTCGTTTTAAAGAATATTGGTCTTTCTTTTATTATTGAATACCCTAACACCAATATTATCATTGAATTTAAAAATATTGTATAAATTTCATAACCGCCAACTGATTCTATTTCACTTGCTGCTTCTGATATTTTTGAGCTATCAAATATTTTTACGCTATTTACAGACATTAAAAGAGACACTACAAATATTGTTGCCAATAGCCTTAACAAATCATTTTTATTGTCATCTAATAGTAAAATAAATATTTTTATTGCTAAGTAACAAGTCATAAACGTTGCTAAGTTTTTGTGATAGTCATTTCCAAGTGGGATAACAAAAGTTAATGCTGCTATTGCATACAATGTTATTATTAAAAATTCTTTATCTTTTTTAGCGAATTTGATTATAAATATGCTTGCAAATGTAATCGCTAATATAATAAGACAATATAAATTTACTTGCGGCAACGCCACATTGTTTGATCCAAATTCTAAAATGCCGCCAAAGCAGTAATTCAAATATTCATAAAAATTGCCGACTTTTAGCATTATAATAATACCAACAGCCAAAACACCTAAAAAGCCTAATGCTTTTTCTACTACTTCTTTTAAATTGATATTTTTTTCTCTAATTGCTGTTATTAGCCAAATCAGTCCAGTAGCTATTACAGCCATGCCCGCGACCGTTTGCTTTGTATAAAATGCAAGTCCCAATGTTATTCCTATAAATATGTTTATTAAATCTGCTTTTGCAGACTTTACTTTTTTTAGTTCTAAGTTCATCGCCAATATTATAAAAATTAAGCATAGAGTATTGTAATTTGCAAGTTGCAACACTCTAGTAAAATAAAACAATATCATTATCATGATATTATCAACTATTTTATAATTTTTTGTATTTATTTTTTTCATTGTATCGTATGCTATAACTGAAAATATTCCGTACAATATGCCACCAAATATCTCGAAAGTAAAATAATTTGTTCCAAATATTTTTAGTGCCATTCCACCCATTAGATAAAATATTGGCCCTACTATAATATTTATGTCTTTATACATAATGTCACCATTGGCTACTTTTTGGCACATATGAAATATCCACGATCTATCATAATCTATATTTTTTGTATTTAAGTTTATTATTGAAACTAGCGCTGTAAAAACGAAAAATATAATTATTTTTTCTAGTATATCTTTTTTGTTTTGCATTTATATCCCCCTTTTTTGCTGTATTCACTTTTTATGGAATGCGTTGCGCTTAAGTTGCATGTTGCCTTGCGTATCGATAGTTTGTTTAATTCCCGCTTTTTTTCGCATACTAACACATTAAAGCCAGCTTTTTTATCTAAAATTTCGCAATTGCCATATATGCTTTTTAAATATTCTATTGTGCTAGGCGCACCATGTTTTTTATTTATAACTAAGTACAATTTTCCACCTGTTTTTAAATGTTTTTTTGCATCTTCGTATATTTTATATATAACTGCTTTTCCTGCTCTTATTGGTGGATTTGTGACTATCGTGTCATATTTTTTATTTATATTCTCAAATCCATCGGATTCTATAATACTTGCTTCTACTTTATTTAATACAGTATTTCTTTTTGCTAAATCAAGCGCTCTATGATTTACATCTAGCATTGTTATGCTTTTTACATTTTTATTTTTTGAAAGTATAATTCCTATAACTCCATATCCACAACCAACATCTAATATATCTCCCACAACTTCATTGTATATTGTTTTGATTAAAAATTCTGATGCGAAGTCTATTTTATTTTTTGAGAAAACGCCATTATCACTTATAAATTTGTATTTGTTTTGGTTTATTTCGTAATCTATAATTCTTTCTTCTGATTTTGATGTTGGATCTTTTGAATAATAGTGGTCCAATTTTATTCCCCCTTTATAATTTTTGACTTAATTTCAGTCTACAACTATCAATTGCTTTTTATGGAGCACGCCTAAGCTCCGCTACATGTTTTACAGCATATTTTATCTTTTCATAAATTAGTTTGCACCGCATATTTTAAAAGGCCGCCGAAAAGGGTTTTCCTCTTAGGCGACCTAAAAGTCATTATTTCTTTTTAATGTATCCATCTAATGGATTTACATACTTACCATTTACTCTTACCTCAAAGTGTACATGAGGTCCTGTTGCATATCCTGTTGAACCAACTAGCATTATTACATCGCCAGCTTTTACTGTGTCTCCTTTTTTAACTAATAATTTTTGAGAGTGAGCATATAGTGTAACTATTCCGCCACCATGGTCTATCATTACTGTGTATCCATAACCTGAAATCCATCCTGCTGTTATTACCTTTCCATCAGCTGCTGCAACTACATTTTTTCCATTGCAACCAGCGCCCGCTATATCTACACCTGTATGCATTTTATATACTTTTAATACTGGGTGTAATCTGTTACCAAAGTATGAGCTTATTCCATAATAACCTGGAAGTGGCCATGTCATTGTTCCACCCGTATATTTACTAGTAGTTGAAGAACTTGCTATTCTTTTTAATTCTGCTTCTAACTCATCTGCCTTTTTTTGTATCTCATCTATTGATCTTTCTAAGTCTTTTTGGTCTGTTTTTAGTTGTGTTAAATATTTTGTCTTTACAGATACAGTCTCATTTAGCCCTGCAAGTTTAACATCTAGTTTAGATTTTAAATTCGCACATGCTACTTTATCTTCTTCTAATTTTATTTTTTCTTCGTTTATTGATTCTTTTTCTTCATTTATTTCTGTCATTAAATCATCATCATATTTTAATATTTTTTCTATTATTTTTTCTCTATAGATTATTTCTGTTGGGTCATCTGTTTTATATGCTATATCTCTTAATGATGTTGAACCGTTTTTATAATATGCTTTAACTCTTTCTTTTCTAAGCTCGAATTTTTTATCATACTCTTTTTGCATGTAGTCTATATTTTCTTCTGCTATTTTTATGTTTTTTTCTAATCTTGAAATTTCATTTTTTGTATTTTCTATTTGAGTTTCTGTTGTGTTTATGTTTTGATCTAATTTATCAATTTGTTTTAATACATCTTTTTGATCTGCTTGATTTTGATTTAATTCATTTTTGGCATCTTTTTGTTGACTATTGAGATCTTTAAGTTGATTTTTTATGCTTGTACTTGTAGCAAATACATTTGATGAAACAATAATTATTGCAACAATTAAAGCAACTATTTTCTTCATACTTTACCCTCCTGTCTTTTCTTGGTTGTGTTTACTAATTATAATATTTTTCCAATTTTATTTTAGTGTACTGCTAGCAATTAGTTTTTATGGAGCACACTGTGCTCCTCTACATTTTTGCAACTGTTTTATGTTTTTTCATAAATTAGTTTACACTACCCTTTTCTTTTGTTTTACACATCTAAATACTTGTTCATAGACATTGTGCTTCCGAAAATTCCTATAAAGCAACCTATAATAATTAGCATGGTTTTTAAATCTGGTAAAAGCTCTCCGATTTTCATGTATTGATATGTATTATTTTGATTTATCATTTGCGTAACCGGTGTATAACAAAGTGAAATTAAAACTATTACGCAAAATACTGCTACTAGAGACATTATAACGCCCTCTATTGCAAATGGCATTTTTACAAAGCCATCTTTTGCACCAACATATTTCATTATTGATATTTCTTTTCTTCTTGCATAAAGCATAAGCTTTGTTGTATTAACCATAAGAAATACTGATAATTCTATAATTAAGATCATTGATGTAATTGCTATAATTCTTGTTGATTTAGCCTTTTTTATTGACTCAACAGCACTTTCGCTAACTCTTACATCTTCTACTCCATCTAACGATTTAAGTGTACCAGATATTTCTTTTTCTGCCTCTATTGTTTCAAATGTTATTTTAAAAAATGGCTGAAATACTTCTTTTAATGTTTCATCATCATACCCTTCTGTAAGTTTGCCATTTTCTATACTTCTTGCATACGCTATTGCTTTTTCTGAATCATAAAATTCTATATCTTTTACACCATCTATTAGCTGCGTCTTTGCTCTTATTATTTCGATTTTTTCGTTTGTCACATCATAATCTAAAAATGCAATAATCTTAGAGCTTGCATCTTGTTTTTGATCTATTACAAATTGTGAGTTTTTAAAAACTATAAATCCTATAGCAACAATAAGCATTGTTGCAAACATCGTGCTTACTGAAATAAGCACATTTTTTATGTTTTTGCGCATGCTTTCAAAAGCTTCGTAAAACCAATAACTAATTGTACTTATGTTCATTACTATACACACCTTTCTTAATGTCACTACAAACAGTTCCATTTTCAATTGCTATAACTCTTTTTTGCATTTTATCTACAATTTCTTTAGCATGTGTTGCAACAACTACTGTAGTACCTCTCCTATTTATATCATTTAATAAAGACATAATCTCCCAAGCTGTATCCGGATCTAAGTTACCTGTTGGTTCATCTGCTATAAGCATCATTGGATTATTTACTATTGCACGCGCAACTGCTACTCTTTGTTGTTCTCCACCAGATAATTCATCAGGGTACATCTTAGATTTGTTAAGTAATCCTACAAGTGATAAAACCATTGGCACTTGCTTTTTTATTGCACTAGGTCTTGCGCCAATCACTCTCATTGCGTATGCAACATTTTCATATATTGTTCTATCTGACAAAAGTCTAAAATCTTGAAAGACTATGCCCATTTTTCTTCTAAGAAGCGGAACTTTATTTTTAGGAATTTTTGTAATATCTTTTCCGTTTATATAGATACTACCAGATGTAGGTTCAACCTCTTTTAAAAGCATTTTCATAAGAGTGGATTTACCACAGCCACTAGGACCAACTATAAAAGCAAATTCACCTTTTTCTATTTCAAGTGTTGTGTGTTTAACTGCTTCTGTACCAGTATCATACACCTTACACACATCATCAAAAATTATCATTTAGATCCTCCTAAATAATCGTAAATTAGATTTACTGTATCTTAAACTGCTTTACTAATTTTTAGATATTTTTTCACAAAAATTTAATACAAATTTACTCTAAAATTCATATTCACCTAAATTATAACAATATTAGAAAATAAAATCAACTAGTGGTATTGTGAATTTTTTGTTTTTTATTTATGTAAATTTGATAATGAAATCCCATCATGACACAAAAAACTCACACTGGTTTAAAATCAGTGTGAGTTTAATATATGTTTATTTATTATTCTTCTCCTATAATAGGTGCACTACCACTTGGTACACTACCACTTGGTGCACTAACACCTGGTGTTGAACCACCAGCAGCTCCGCCACCACCAGCTGACTTAAAGAATGTTACGCACCATGTGCATATTGTAACTGCCGCAAATATAACTATAGCACCTATTAAAAGGTTTATGCTGTCTTGTTTTAAATTCGCTTTCTCATTTGCAGAAGACATTAAGTATTTTATTCCTACATATATAAGCATTCCTATTGCTATTGCATAACCAACCCATTGTATTACACCTAAGATAATATTTACCATTTTAGAAACACCAGAATCTACACTCGGATTTGGAATTGGGTCGCTTATCGCAGGATCAAACGCATAAATCATACTCGAAAACATCACAAACAATAGTAAACACATTGTAAATATTCTTTTAGATATCCTCATAGCTCATCACTCCCTTGCTTTTTCTTCTTTATAAGGTACACTTTTTACATTACTCACTTTAGATAGTATTTGATAGTATTTTTTATAAACTACTTCTACATAACTACTTAAATTATACCATAAATTCTACTATTTGCAAAGGTTTTCAACTCTATTTGCTATAGAAACCGAGTCTATTTTATAATATTTCATTAGTTCATCCCATTTTCCAGATTGACCAAATTCATCATTTATACCCATTCTTGTGACTTTTACTGGGTATTCTTCTGAAAGAACTTCGCACACCGTGCTTCCAAGCCCACCTATTATGCTGTGATCTTCAACTGTTACAATATGTTTTGTTTCTTTTGCTGCTTTTACTATAGCTTCTTTATCTATTGGTTTTATTGTATGAATATCTAAAACTCTAACATTTATGCCTTTATTCTTTAGAATTTCTTGCGCTTTTAAACTTTCGATAGCAGTTACTCCTGTTGCAATTATTGTGGCATCTTCTCCTGTTCCATGTGTAACTACTTTTCCAAAACAAAATCTAGACATATCTTTATATATTTCTTCTGTTTTTGGCCTTGTAAGTCTTATATACACTGGGCCTTTTATTTTGACACTTTCTTCTACCGCCCATTTTGTTTCTAAATCATCTGATGGAGAAAAAACTGTCATGTTTGGTATTGCTCTCATTAAAGCTAAATCTTCAAGCGATTGATGAGAAGCTCCATCTTCTCCAACTGTTATCCCTGCATGAGTTGCAGCAATTTTTACATTTAAATTTGAATAACATATTTGATTTCTAATTTGATCATACGCTCTGCCTGATGCAAATACAGCAAATGTGCTAGCAAATGGAATTTTACCGCCTAGAGCAAGGCCTGCAGCAGTTCCCATCATATCTTGTTCCGCGATACCAATATCAAAAAATCTATTTGGAAATTCTTTTTTAAATTCAATTGTTTTTGTGGCTGTTGCAAGGTCCGCATCTAAAACAACTATTTTTTCATTTTTTTTCCCAAGTTCAACTAACGCTTCACCATAACTATCTCTTGTGGCTTTCATTATATTTCTCCTCTCTTTAGCGGTTGTATTCACTAATTATAATATTTTTTCGGCTTTATTTTAATGTACTGCTATCAATTAGTTTTTATGGAGCACACTTAAGCTCCTCTACTTTTTTCAGCTATTTTATATTTTTTCATAAATTAGTTTACACTACCTTTATTTTTCAAGTTCACTTATTGCCATTTCGTATTCTTCTTTTTTAGGTGCTTTTCCGTGCCATTCGCACTTGTTTTCCATAAAAGAAACTCCTTTTCCCTTTATTGTATTTGCTATTATAATCGAAGGTTTTGACTGCTTTTTAGCATTTTTGACTGCCCATATAATTTTTTCAAAATCATGTCCATCTATTTCTTGTACAAAAAATCCAAACGCTTCAAATTTTTCTTTCACAGGAGCCACTTTCATTACTTCTTCGTTTGTACCATCTATTTGAAGTTTGTTGTAATCTAAGAAGGCAATTAAGTTGTTTAGTTTGTAATGATTTGCTGTCATTAACGCTTCCCATATTTGTCCCTCCTGAATTTCGCCATCACCTAAAATTGCATATACATGATTTGATTTTTTATCCAACTTAAATGAAAGGGCTATTCCATTTGCTACAGACAAGCCTTGTCCTAATGAGCCACTGCTCGCATCTATTCCTGGAGTTTTAACATAAGATGGATGCCCCTGAAGTCTACTGTTTATTTTTCTAAAAGTTGCAAGCTCCTCTTTTGGGAAGAAACCTTTTTCTGCAAGCACTGCGTATAGAGCTGCTGATGCATGCCCTTTTGAAAGTACGATTTTATCTCCCTCATTTATTAAGTTAAAGTATATTGCAACTAATATATCTGCACATGATAATGCTCCACCTACATGGCCAGAGTTTGCATTATATACCTCGAACAATATATCCTTTCTAACTTCTTTCGCAATTTTTTCTAAGTCTGCTATCGATTCTCTAGTCAACTAGAATTCCTCCTTTTATTTTTAGCTTACTTTAAATCCTTCTCCAATTGCTTCTGTAACGGTTGTCACTATTGTAAATGATTTATCATCAACTTGTTTTACTATTTGTTTTAATTGGGGTATTTCTTTATTATTTACTACACAAAGTAAAATATATTTTTCTTTATGCATGTATGTTCCCTCGGCATTTATTTTAGTCGAAGTCCTTTTTATTTCTTCGTGTATTAAGTCTGATATTTCTTCTGGTTTTTCTGTTATTATAAATACAGCTTTAGCGTAATCTACACCCTCTAAAATTAGATTTAATACTTTTGTCATTACAAATACTGCGACAATAGAATATAACGCAATACTCACATCTTTAAATGTTATTGTTAATATTGTAATTATTATACCATCTACTGCAAGGAGTATATTACCCATATTCATGTATGAATTTTTCACATGTACCAATTTAGCAATCAAGTCTGTTCCACCTGTTGATCCTCCTGCTCTATATGTTAGCGCTGTTCCTATTCCTGAAACAACTCCTCCATATAATGCAGCAAGCATAAAATCTGTTGTAAGTCCTCCAAAGCTGCCTCCTATTGATATTCCAAGTGAACAACCTAGCATTCCAATAAGACTTTTGAAACCATATTCAAGTCCTACAACTTTCCAGGTTATAAGAAATGCAGGAATGTTTATAAGTACAATTCCAATGCTGGCTGGTAGCTTAAAAAGATAATAAAGTATTGTTGCTATTCCGTGAAAAACCTCCTGTTGATATTTTGACAGGCAATAATATTGAACCGATACTAATGCCAACCATTAGGCTGCCGCCAATTAGCATAACATAATCTAATAAAATTCTTAGTTTATCTTTTTTCATATTTCACCTCTTAATTATATATATGGAGCACGCTTAGGCTTAAGCTACTTTTTGCGCTAATATATTGTTTTTCTTCTAATTTTGTTTTTTATGGAGCACACTTAAGCTCCGCTACATTTTTTTGCGCTAATATATTGTTTTCCTTCTAATTTCAATTTATTTATGGAGCACACTGTGCTCCGCTACATTTTTTTGCACTAACATATTGTTTTTCTTCTAATTTCATTTATGGAGCACGCTTAGGCTTAAGCTACATTTTTTTGCTAATTTGATTTATTCTACTCATCTAATTCTTTTATAATTTTGTCTAAAACATCCTTACCCATTTGAGCAAATTTTTCTGTTTTTTCTGCATAATTGACATTTTTATTTTGCATAAAATATTCAACTTTTTCTAATATTTTTTCAACTGATATATTTTCATATGTACAAACTGGAGTCATATCTATCATTTCTAAAAAGCCATCTATCTTTGGTTCATATGATATTCCTATTGTTGGCACATTCATTAAAGCTGAAAAAACTAATGCATGTAGTCTAACGCCAATATTTACATCCATGAGTCCCATTGTTCCTAAAATTTCTGATGGCAAGTATCTATTTGGCATTAAAACAGTTTTGTCTTCGTGTTTCATCTTATGCATTATTATTTTACTTATCTCTGCATCTTTTGGTTTATGAAAAGGAAAGAATACAATTCTCGCATTGTATTTCTCTACTAGTTTATCTGCAACCTCTGCAAACAAGTCCGTCCTATCTTTATCTTTCCATTCTCTAACAGAAAAACCGATAAGCTTTTCATCTCCTTTATATCCATGAACATTATCTTTTAATATTTTAAGTGAACGTTCCTTAGCAGGAGGTTTCATCATAAAAATCATATCAGATGAAAGAACCATTTTTTCTTCTTTAACACCCATTTCTTTTGCATATTCGTATGCTTGTTTATCTCTTAACGCAATTAGTTTTACGCTTTTTCTATTTAGTGTTGTTTTGGTAAGCCATCTATAAAACTTTGTATTTATTGGTCCCATTCCTTGGTACGCTATGCACACTTTTTTGCCCATCCATTGCGCAAGTTTTACTATTCCAAGATAATACCAAATGCTTTTCTTACTTGTTATATCTTGAAATAATGTGCCTCCGCCACTTACTAGTATATCTGTATTCTTAATAGCTTTTACTATACTAAAAAATTTATACCTGTCATATGCTTCAACATTATATAACTCTCTTGTTCTATCTGGATTTGACGATAAAACTACTAATCTGTAATTTTTTTTAGCAAGTTCCATTGATAATGTTTCTATCATTGCTTCATCACCAGTATTGTTAAATCCATAATAACCAGAAATAAGTACACCTTTCATATAATCACCCATAACCATTTTATCATATATATATTTCAAAGCAAGAAAAAAACTACCATCTAGGTAGTTTTATATTATTTTAAGTTGCCATTCAGCCTTAATTTATAACAAAGCTAAATTATAATGTTTTATTGAGCACACTTAAGCTACACTTTAGCAAAATACAATTATACTTTTAAGTTTTAAGGCTGAACAGTAACTATTTTAAAGCTTCTTTCGCTGCTTCCATTTCTGCTTCTTTTTTGTTTTTGCCTTCTCCTCTGCCCATAAATTTATTATTGCAATACACTTCTGCAATAAATATTTTGTTATGCTCTGGTCCTTTTGATCCGCAAATTTTATATTCTATTTTTACATCGCCATTGACTTGCAATTTTTCTTGTAGCTTAGTTTTGTAATCTTTGTTTCCATCTTTCACGCATATTTCAACTTGTTTTGATATATGTGATATTATAAAACTTCTAGCTTTTTCTAAGCCGCCATCTAAAAATATTGCACCGATAATTGCTTCAACCGCATCTGCCAAAATTGATGATCTATATTTGCCCTCTTTTTTTGCTTCACATTTTCCAACCTTTAAAAAATCACTAAAACCATAATTATTCGCAAGCTCTGCAAGTGATTCTTCACATACTGAATAAGCTCTAGCTTTAGTCATTTCTCCTTCTGCTAAATCAGGATAATTTTTATATATAAATTCACTGGCAATAAGTTCAAGTACTGCATCACCTAAATATTCTATTCTTTCATTATAATAATCTATGTTATTTTCATGTGCATATGAACTATGGGTTATTGCGATATCTAATAGCTTTTTGTCTTTAAATGTATAGTTTATTATTTTTTCTATATCCATATTATCTCACACTCTCATTCCTTTATTTTTAAAAGGGCTGTCCACAAAAATTGGATAGCCTTTTTATTTAAGTTTTATATAGGCAAGAATTTTACTTCTTGCCTATACAAAGCATATTATAATATAGCTTAAGCTTTTTTATTTGCAGCTTTAATATATTCAACCACATCTCCAACTGTTGTAATTTTTTCTGCTTCACTATCTGGAATTTGTAAATCGAATTCTTCTTCTAAAGCCATAATAAGTTCAACTATATCTAAAGAGTCAGCCCCTAAATCATCTATAAATGATGTTTCTAGTTTTATTGCATCATCTTCTACTGCTAACTGTTCTATTATAACCTCTTTTACTTTTTCAAAAATTGCATCTGGATTCATCCAAATGACCTCCCTTCACTTTTTTGATTATCATCCTATAATTTAACTCTAGTATATGTTTTTAAAATTGTCAACTACTTTTTTTGTTAATGCTTCTACGATTCACTTCTTGGCTTTATTTTATTGTTTTCCGCATCATTTGCTATGCTATTTTCTATTGATTCTACAACACCGTTTTTAGCAAAATTTTCTGCTTGTTTTAAAGTGAATTTAACTATTTTAGCATTAGCTGTACCGTGACATTTTACCATTGGTTTTTTTACACCTAATAGTAAGGCTCCACCATACTCACTATAGTCCATTCTCTTTTTAAATCTTTTAAGTGCTGGTTTTAATAATGCTGCTAGAAATTTTGTCCACGCACTTTTCATAAGCTCCTCTTTTAAAAGCTTAGTAACCATAGCTCCGATGCCTTCTGTTGTTTTAAGTGCAACATTACCTGTAAAACCATCTGTCACAACAACATTTACTAAGCCATCGAACATATCTCTACCTTCAATATTTCCGTAGAAATTAACACCAGAATCTTCAGATAATCTTTCAAAAGATTCTTTCATTAGTTCGTTTCCTTTACCTTCTTCTGCACCAATGTTTAAAAGTCCAACCTTTGGATCCTCTACGTGCATAACATTCTTCATGTATATTTGACCCATTTTAGCAAATTGTAGCAAATTTATAGGCCTGCAGTTTGTATTTGCACCACTATCTATAAGCATAAAACCTTTTCCATCATATGTTGGAAGTATTGGACAAAGTGCTGGTCTATCTATACCTTTAATTCTTCCAACTAAAAGAAGTCCGCCTGCCATAAATGCACCTGTGCTTCCTGCAGAAACAAAAGCGTCTCCCTCGCCATTTTTTAGCATATTAAAAGCTACTACCATTGACGAATCTTTTTTCTTCTTTATTGCCTCTGTCGGAGACTCACAATTTTCAATAACTTCCTCAGCATTTTTTATAGAAAGCTTTTCGCTTAGTTCTTTTATGCTATCTTTTCCATAAAGTTCTTTTACTTTTTGGTTTATTATCTTTTCGTTGCCAACTAAAATAATTTCAGATTCAATTTCGTGTGTAGCATCAACTGAACCTTTGATAATCTCATCTGGGCTGTTGTCCCCACCCATTGCATCAATCAAAATCTTCATATATACTCCCTTTCTTTAAAGTAGTATCATTTCAATGTATATGCTAGCCTTCGCATATGCATAACTAGAATTATATTACATCGATTTTCAAAATGCAATAACATTTGATAGACTAAGTGGTCATTATTGCGTATTATATTACCATTCAGTCTTAATAACTAACAGTTGTTGACCTATAATATTTTTATGGAGCACACTGTGCTCCGCTACATTTATATAACATACAATTATATACACTATTTTTTGAGGACTGAATTGTAATTATATTATAAATAGCATTAAATTTATCAATTAACCCCCAGCCTTTTTATTTGCTGAGGGTTAAACCTTACATATTAAAATAATTTTTAAATTTTTCTATATTTTCTTTTATTGGGGTAACATCTTTCTTTTCTTTAAATTCATTTCGTGCAGCAAAGAACAATAATATGCCACCTACAACGACCAAATAGCCCCACCAAGGTATAGAAAGCCAGAATTTTCTTGTTAAATATATCAAATTTAACAAGGTTCCACAAGCTGTGACAATAAATACTGGTCCATATCTTTTCATATATGCTAAAATTATTATTCCTACTTGCATAAACATAAACATCGCCAAGTCAATCGCATCAGCATACATACCAAATGCGACCATATAAATTATTGCAAATACGAAATACTCTAACCAATTACATGCATCTTTTGAATATTTTTCAATAATTTTGTGTAAAATAATATATGCATATAAAATAAATCCAAGCATTTTTATCAAAGTTATTTCTTGTAAATATAAGTCATATATTGCGATCATATAAATTATTAAACCTGATAATCCAGCTAATGCAAGCATTATATCTTTTGTTATATCTTTCGTGTTAAAATATTGTACTATTGCCCATATAAATACCATTGCAAATCTAACATATTCGTTTATATAAGTATATTTACAAATAAAGCCCAACAAATATATTAAAGATACTAGCATATACCTGAAATCCTTTTTGCCTGTTAAAGATAGATATGCAAAGATTGTAATCATAGCTAAATTTATAACTAATGTAATATTGTATTTGCTAAGTAAAATCAAATCATATGAATAAAGAGGAATAATTATACCAATCATAGGTATCAATTTTAAATTTTTACTTTTGCTAAATATAAACATACAAATTAGCGAGTGCAAGATTCCCAATGAATAAGCCACCACTGTAACTCTACCCATTGCGAACATCACAAAATACATATAAATCAATGAAGCTACTATTAGCCATTTCATAACTACCCTTATTTCTTTTCTAGCAAACAACATTTGAACAACGGCCCATATTGTAACTAATATGCTTCCAAGATATATAACAATGTCGTAATCTATGTATTGGAATAGGCTTAGAAGCAATATAAACGATGCGGTTCTATAGATGTAATCTTTTTTATCCTTTATAGCTAAAAATCCAAATACTAATACACCAAGTATTCCTAAAATGCAATTCAAATTAATAGATTCAAATAATATAATTTCTTTTGTATATAGATTTATTATAAAAGATACTATCGGAATTATTTTTAAATATTCATTTTTATCTTTATGAAGAAGCACCATAAATGCTAAGCTAAAAATATTTACACATATGTATTGGGACATAGCCATACCTGTACTTATATTTTGTGGTATTAGCATTAAAATTGCATTTATGCATAACGCTGTTCCAAATAACCCCGAACCGTTTTCTCTATTTTTCAAATATTCTATAAAGAGAATTATACTAGTTATGATGCATACTCCATAACGCTCTATATGAAATGCTGGCATAGCATCTGTAATGAGAGCTAGTATTATACAAAGTAGTGCATCTACCCAATTTGTTATACTTTTTATTTCTTCGTTTTCTAATAAAAAATTATGATAATATCCTGTTAAACTTAAAAATATTATAGTAACTATTTGTTGTAAGAATCCTGAAAAAGCAAATAAATTCATAGTTGAAAATAGCAACAAATATGTAAGTACGTATGCTATAATATACGAGTATGATTTTTTATCTCTTAAATAATCTAACGCATAATCAAAAATAATTAGAAATAAATAACTTATTTTGTATAACCACTCATCAGACATAAAAAGTGTAAGCATAACTGCCGCACCAGTCATAGCATAGATAATTACATTTTTAAAAGTGCTAGCTTCTTTTTTAAATATGCTATTTTTTTTGCAATTCACAATATTTAATATTACAGAATATATAATTATCACTAAGACAATATTTAAAATATTTGTTGTTACAATCAAAGACAAAAATACGACCATCAATAACTGCATTACTTTTCCTGACACATAAAGTTTTTTATCTTTATTTTTATATGCATAAAATAAATATGTCGCCATTATTATAAAACTTGCAAAAGAAAGATATATATATTTTCCTTCACCATTTATAGAAAAATATTTTCCAACAAGCCCAAATGCCGAAATTGAAAATAAACATATAGGAATATATACCATTGCCATATAAAAAAATGCCTTCGCAGTTTTTGGAAGCTTAAAAACATTCTCTGCAATTTTTCCAAGTCCCAAAAATATAAAAGCAAATATCAATATAATACTTGTTTTTATAACATCTGGAATGATATGCCATGTTGAACATAAAAAGCTTATAGCTGCAACTATTATAAATGTCGCACCGATAGTAAATATAACATTATTTCTTTCAATTCTTTTTTGTTTTTCTGTTTTTGCATTATCTTCTTTTTCTTCATCTTGCCATGCTGTACTTTCGTATGGTGTTTCTTTTGGTTGTGTAAAACTTTCTGATTTTTCTTCTTTAATGCTTTCTGTTTGATATACATTTTGAGCTGTGTTTTCACTTGTTTGAACATTTTCATTAAAAGCCGTTTTTACAACTTCGCTTACCTGTGTGCTTTTTTCAAGACTTCTAATTTTGTCACTTAAGGTAATGATTTTTTCTTCAAGCTCTCGTATTTTTTCATTTTTCTTTGATATAGTATTTAATAATACAACAATTACGATGCCTGCTGCTATTATTAGATCTACCAATATGCATCCCTCCTTTTATTTAAGGATACTCTATCTACGAAAAATTTACAATATTATTTTTTACAAAAAAGAAGCATCCTTTAAAAGAATGCTTCTTAAAAATATCTATCTTAAACTTTAAAATTAAGCTTCGATTTCTGTTACAACACCTGCACCAACTGTTTTACCGCCTTCACGAATAGCGAATTTTAATCCTTTTTCTACAGCGATTGGTGTGATTAATTCGATGTCCATAACAACGTTATCACCTGGCATTACCATTTCTGTACCAGCTGGTAATGTGATAACACCTGTAACGTCTGTTGTTCTGAAATAGAATTGTGGTCTATAGTTTGAGAAGAATGGTTTGTGTCTTCCGCCTTCTTCTTTAGTTAATACGTAAACTTGACCTTTAAATTTTGTGTGTGGGTGAATTGTTCCTGGTTTAGCAAGAACTTGTCCTCTTTCGATTTCGTTTCTTTGAATACCTCTTAAAAGAACACCAATGTTATCACCAGCTTCAGCTTGGTCAAGAAGTTTTCTGAACATCTCAACACCTGTGATAACTGTCTTTTTGATTTCTTTAGCGATACCAACGATTTCAACTTCGTCAGAAACTTTAACTACACCTCTTTCAACTCTACCTGTAGCAACTGTTCCTCTACCTGTGATTGAAAATACGTCTTCAACTGGCATTAGGAATGGTTGGTCAACTGGTCTTTGTGGAGTTGGGATATATTCATCAACAACATTCATTAACTCTCTGATGCAAGCATATTCAGGAGCATTTGGATCTGTTGATGTGCTCTCTAATACTTTAAGAGCTGATCCTCTAACGATTGGTGTTGTGTCTCCAGGAAAACCATATTTTGTTAATAATTCTCTAACTTCCATTTCAACTAATTCTAATAGTTCTGGATCGTCAACCATATCGCATTTATTTAAGAATACTACGATATAAGGAACACCAACTTGTCTAGCAAGAAGAATGTGCTCTCTTGTTTGTGGCATTGGGCCATCAGCTGCAGAAACAACTAGGATTGCACCATCCATTTGCGCAGCACCTGTGATCATGTTTTTAACATAGTCAGCGTGTCCTGGGCAGTCAACGTGTGCATAGTGTCTCTTTTCTGTTTGATACTCAACGTGTGCAGTATTGATTGTGATACCTCTAGCTCTTTCTTCTGGAGCTCCATCGATTTGATCGTATGCTTTAAATTCTGCATCTCCCTCTAATGCTAATACTTTTGTAATAGCAGCTGTTAAAGATGTCTTACCATGGTCAACATGTCCGATTGTACCAATGTTAACGTGTGGTTTAGTTCTTTCAAATTTCTCTTTAGCCATTTTAAAATCCTCCTTATTTTTATTTATTATATTATTTAATATTGAAATCTTATTAACAAGTTTATTTTATTAAACTTTGTTAAAATTTGCAATGTTATTTGTAAAATTCACCAAATTAACATTACTTTTTAGTTACTGTTCAGCCTTAAGGTAAATAAGCGTTAACTAGTAATGTTTTTATGGAGCACACTGTGCTCCGCTACTTTTTTATAGCACACATTTAGATTTGATATATACTTTTATTTTGAAGACTGAATAGTAACACTTTTTACGGCTTATTTAGCTTTTTGCGCTGTAATTGCTTCTAGTACAGACTTAGGAACTTCTTCGTTATGGCTAGGTTCCATAGAGTATGTACCTCTACCTTGTGTTCTAGATCTTAGGTCTGTAGCATAACCAAACATTTCTGAAAGTGGTATGAAGCATCTGATTTCTTGCATTCCGTTCTTTGCTTCCATTCCTTCAAGTCTGCCTCTTCTTGAGTTAACGTCACCGATAACATCTCCCATGTATTCTTCAGGAACTACTATTTCAACTCTCATGATTGGTTCTAGTAATACTGGTTTAGCAAGTTTGCAGCACTCTTTGAATGCCATAGAAGCAGCAATCTTGAATGCCATTTCTGATGAGTCAACCTCGTGGTATGAACCATCAACTAATGTAGCTTTAACATCTACTACTGGGTAACCAGCTAAGATACCAGTATTTGTAGCTTCTCTGAAACCATCTTCTGTTGGTTTGATATATTCCTTAGGAACTGCACCACCAACAATTTTGCTTTCAAATTGAATTCCACTACCTGGCTCAAGTGGTTCAAGTTCAAACCATACATCACCGTATTGTCCTTTACCACCTGATTGTCTAATGAATTTACCTTCGGCTTTAGCTTTGTTTCTAATTGTTTCTTTGTATGCAACTTGTGGTGCACCAACATTAGCTTCAACCTTAAATTCTCTCTTTAATCTATCAACGATGATATCAAGGTGTAACTCACCCATACCAGCGATAATTGTTTGACCTGTTTCTTGGTTTGTATAAGTTTTGAATGTTGGATCTTCTTCAGCAAGTTTTGCAAGCGCGATACCCATTTTTTCTTGGTCTGCCTTCGTTTTTGGCTCAATCGCAATTGAGATAACTGGCTCTGGGAATTCCATTGATTCAAGTATAACTGGATATTTTTCATCACATAATGTTTCACCAGTTGTAACTTCTTTCAAACCAACAGCTGCAGCTATATCACCAGCATATACTTTATCTATATCTTCTCTGTGATTAGCATGCATTTGAAGAATTCTTCCTATTCTTTCTTTCTTATCTTTATTTGCATTTAGTACTGATGTACCAGCTTCAAGTGTTCCAGAATATACTCTGAAGAAGCAAAGTTTTCCAACGAATGGGTCTGTTGCTATCTTGAATGCTAGAGCTGCAAATGGCTCACTATCTGATGGGTGTCTGTCTTCTTCAGCACCTGTATCTGGGTTTACACCCTTAATAGCAGGTATATCAAGTGGTGAAGGCATATAATATATTATATTATCAAGTAATTCTTGAACACCTTTGTTTTTGTATGAAGAACCACAACATACTGGTGTAACTTTACAAGCTAATGTTCCGATTCTTAATCCTTTTCTGATTTCATCTTCGCTTAGCTCTCCACCATCTAAGTATTTCATCATTAATTCTTCATCTTGTTCAGCAGCAGCTTCTATCATTTCGCTTCTATATTTCTCAGCTTTTTCTAGCATATCTGCTGGAACATCTGTCTCTTCTATATCTTTTCCTAAATCGTCTTTGTGTACGAAAGCTCTCATTCTAACAAGGTCTATAACACCTTTGAATTGATCTTCTGCACCGATAGGTAATTGTATAGGTATAGCATTTGCGTGCAATCTGTGTCTCATTTGCTCTACGCAGCTATAGAAATCTGCACCAGTTGTGTCCATTTTATTAACGTAACACATTCTTGGCACATTGTATTTGTCAGCTTGTCTCCAAACTGTTTCAGATTGTGGTTGAACTCCACCTTTTGCACAGAATACTGTAACGCTTCCGTCTAGTACTCTAAGAGATCTTTCAACCTCAACTGTGAAGTCAACGTGACCAGGTGTATCGATGATGTTTATTCTATGTTCTTTCCAGAAACAAGTTGTAGCAGCAGAAGTAATTGTGATACCTCTTTCTTGCTCTTGAGCCATCCAGTCCATAGTAGCAGCACCTTCGTGAACCTCACCTATTTTGTGAGTTTTACCTGTGTAGAATAATATTCTCTCTGTTGTTGTTGTTTTACCAGCATCAATGTGAGCCATTATTCCTATGTTTCTTGTTTTTTCTAATGAAACTTTTCTCTCGGTAGCCACTTAGTTTTCCTCCTTATTCATATTCAAATTTAAAATTACCATCTATAATGTGCGAAAGCCTTGTTAGCTTCAGCCATTCTATGTGTATCTTCTTTCTTCTTGAAAGCTCCACCCATAGAGTTTATAGCATCTATAATTTCGTTTGCTAATTTTTCTTTCATTGTTTTTTCGTTACGCTCTCTTGCATATCTAACAAGCCATCTTAATCCTAATGCTTGTCTTCTTTCGCTTCTGATCTCCATTGGAACTTGATATGTAGCTCCTCCGACTCTTCTAGCTTTAACTTCAAGTACAGGCATAACGTTTTCCATAGCTTCGTTAAATGCTTCTAATGCATTTTTGCCAGTTTTTTCAGCAACTATATCAAATGCATCATAAACAATTGATTGAGCTAATGATTTTTTACCACTTTCCATTACGTTGTTAATAAGCTTAGTAACAACTTTGCTTTGATATACTGGATCTGGTAAAACTTCTCTTTTAGCTATATAACCTTTTCTTGGCACTGTTCTTCCCTCCTTACAAAATTAGTGTACATTATACCGTACACCTAGGTACTCTGATAAGCTTCTATGCTTACCCGTAAGTGCTCTATACGATCTTTATCTATATATAAGCACCTTTTTTCTAAATCATAAATCGTTAAATCTAAACTAACGCAGCAGATTGCTGTTTTTCATCTTTCTTACTAAATTTAAATCAAAAATAGTGAGATGCAAGGCAGTTTAATTTTAAAAAGCGGAGGCGTACTTTGGTACGTTGAGCATTTTTAATAATTAAACTAACGCAGCAGATTGCTGTTTTTCATTTAAATTAAGATTTCTTTGGTTTCTTAGCACCATATCTCGAACGAGCTTGCATTCTGTCTTTTACTCCGGCAGTATCAAGTGTTCCTCTAATGATATGGTATCTAACACCTGGAAGGTCTTTTACTCTTCCACCTCTTATAAGAACTACGCTGTGTTCTTGTAAGTTATGTCCAACACCTGGAATATAAGCTGTAACCTCTTGAGTATTTGTTAATCTAACCCTTGCAACCTTTCTTAAAGCTGAGTTTGGCTTTTTAGGTGTAGTTGTTTTAACTACTGTGCAAACTCCTCTTTTCTGTGGGCTTGTAGCGTTAGTTGTTCTCTTTAATTTTGAGTTATATCCTTTTTGTAATGCTGGAGCTTTAGATTTAGAAGTTTTGTCTTTTCTTCCTTTTCTAACTAATTGGTTAATTGTAGGCATTTTGTTTGGTTCACCCCCTGTTTTATTAGAATATATATTTCAAAGCATTTTTAAAGGTGCTTTAAAATCAGTTTTAATTTAACCTTTCACGGTAAATTTGCCACTATTTTGTTTTATGGAGCACGCTTAAGCTTAAGCTACTTCTAAATAATAGCAGTTCATATTTTACCATTTAGTGTTTCTTTTGTCAATAGTTTTTTGCACTTTATCCCTACGGGTTGTTACCATTCAGCCTTACTTTATAACATAGCTTGATTATTATGTTTTTATGGAGCACACTTAAGCTTAAGTTACACTTTTATAGCACGCATTTACAGTTAATACATACTTTTATTTTGAATGCTGGATAGCAACTACGGTTTGTTACTTTTTTGACATGAAAAAGGTGACTATTTTTGTTATAGCCACCTTTTACTCCACATATAAAGCTGTTATTTTGCTCTTAATGTTATTCTAAATGTATTCCATGGTCCATTTGTCCAGTTTAGTATTCCTCCAAGAGTTCCTTGACGCTCTAAGTTCTTTACACCCGTTATGTTTCCACTTGTATAGGTTATATCTGTGCCAGAATCTTGCGTGATACTTGCTTTTAATTTTTCTAACTCACCATATTGGTTCATTTTTAATGCACTACCACCTTTTATTGATTCGCTCAAATATCCTAATGCGTAGAATTCATCTTGTTCTGTCATTTTTATTCTTATTGAGTTTTCAGATATTCCATAGTATGGATGTATTGCGCCATTTACTTCTTTTGTTTTTGAAGGCATATGATTTACAAGAACTTGTGCGTTTTCTACCGCAAATGTGTCTTTAAATAGCTTATCAAACATATTTATGGCCACACTTACTGTTCTTACATACAATATTCTTGTTTCTATTTCTTCTGTTATTTCTACTTCTCTTTCTGTTTTTGATTTATTTTCAAACACGAATATTGTTCCTTTTTTAAATTCTATGCCTCTAAATCTTACTACTATTTTTCTGCTGTAGTTTACTGTTCCAAATATCATACCCTCTACGGATCTTTCTGATGTTACATCTGTCGCTACTCCATCTGGTGTTATTACTCTTACTATCTTTATGTCTTGTTCACCTTCAAATTCTATTTTTGCAAGTGAATATTCTGTAGCATCATATGTTTTGTATGTTATTTTTATTTGTGATTCATCTATTGTTGTTACATTGAATTTTTCTGTTACTGTGTTTCCAGCTTCATCTACAACTGTCCACGTGTATACGCCGTTGTCTCTTGCCTCATATGGTACTGTTATTGTCCATTCGTTGTTTGTCTTTGCCTCACTGTCTTTCCAAATTCTCGAATCTACTTCCGTTGCATTTACTGTTACGCTTGTAATCTTTTTGGTTGATTTGATGATTGCTATTATTTTTACTTTCGTTGAAGAAATTTGTTCACTTTCAAATCTTATTGTTGGTTTTCTGTTTATAGATGTATTTAAATCTATCTTTGTTATTTGGCTTACCGATGTGTTTCCAACAATATCTTTTACAATGACTCTAAAGCTATATACTCCATCGTTTGTTTGATCATATTCTGCTTTTGATAGTTCATCTGCTATTTGTTGTTTGTCAAATGTTTTCCATGTTTTTCCGTCTTTGCTTACTTGCCATTCATAGCTTTCGATTCCACTATCATCAGTTGCTGTTACCTCTAGCTCAACTTTGTCACCAAATACTCTGCCGTATTCATCACCATTTGTTTGGATTATTCCTACATTTGGTCCCTCATTATCTGCTGTTAAGTCTAGACTTAATGTTAATAATCTGTTGTATCTCTTTGCTCTATCGTATATGCTCCTTTCGCTTATTCTTAATACAATTCTGCCGTTTTCTGTTATATTCTTTAGAGTTAATGTATATCTAAATATTCCTCTTTCTTTTGTTTCATTTGCTGCATCTGGTACCAAATTCTTTAATACACTTTGACTTTCTTTTGTCACACCATTTTTTATTGTCATTACATTTATATCGTCTACTGTAAGTTCATTTGATGTTATACCAGATATTTCGTCTTCTACCTCTAATATTACTGTTATTTCAGAATTTTTAGTTATTACATTTTTTACACTATTGCTTGCTGTTACTGATGAAACTTTTGCTACTGGATCTGTTTTATCTAATCTTAATGTGTAATCGCCGCTAGATGATACTGTGAATCCACTTTCTTTGCTGTATGCTCTTGCATATATCTTTGTTTCAACAGTTTCTTCAGTATAACCAAATACTCCTGTGTATGCTGTCCAATCTTTTCCGTTGTAGCTATATTCATACGCAAACTCTGTATTTGTATTCTCTAGTGCTTTTATTTCAATTGTAACATCTCCGCTTGCCCACATTCCACTAGGAATTATAGTTTCACCTTGTTTTACTACTATCTCTGGTGGTAATAATTCTTTGATTACCCAATCTGTAGAGATGTTTATTCCACCAATCAATGTGTAATTATCATTTGACAATTTTGTTGCTGTTGCTGTGTATGTTCCTATTTCTGTTGCTGTATTGCCAGTATACTCTGTAATAGTTACACTATCACCTGCTACTACATTCATTATTTGTGCTGTAACAGTGTGAGGGTTTCCATTGTATGCAAATACTGTTGTTCCCCAATATAATTCTACTGGACGAGGTTTAACTGTCAAGTTTATGTTTGCACTTATTTCTTCGTATTGTGGTGTTGCACTTAATTTTAATGTTATTACTGCGGTTCCAACCTTTTTAGGGGTTATTTGAACTTTACCATTTGCTAAGCGTACAATTGCTATGTTCTCATCTGAGATTGATACGGTTGCATTTCCGTTTCCTGTATATTCATATTTTATTTCTTTTAGCGGATCACCATATATCATTATTACATCTTGCTCTGCAAGTGTTAAGCCAGCTTTTGCTCTTTTTACTGTAACTTTAACTGTTGCTGTTGCTTCACCATAGTTATCTGAAGCAGGTACTTTTATCGTAATTGTTGTCTCTCCTGCACCAACTGGTGTAATCGAGATCTTTCCGCTTCGCACGCCATCTTCATATTCTATTGTGACAATATTGGTATCTTGAATTGTTACATTTCCTGTAACATCTTCACCGTCATATGTAAATGTTATTTCACCACTTGCACCGTATATCAATTCTATTTCATCTTGCACTGTTATATGTCTCTCTGCTTTTACAATCTTCCAGTTATGAGATACATTTGTAGCGCCTACTAATGTATAATTTGGATCACTTAATGCTACTACCTCTGCCACATATTCTCCAACTACTGTTTCTCTGTTTCCTGTATACGCTAATATTACATCATCATTATCTACTAAGTTTGTTATTGTTGCAGTTATTTCTTTTTGTGTTCCATCATATACAAACTCATCTTGTTCCCAACTTAATTCTACTGGTCTTGCTGCAACTACTACATTTATCTCTGCTGATGCTTCATTAAATTTTCCTGTTGATGCAGATGTTATAGTTATTTTAGCTGTTCCCTTTCCTCTTGAAGATATTACTATTTCATTGCCATCTATGCTTGCTGTTATTACCTTTGTATCTGATACCGAAATTGTAATTCTGCCATCTCCATTGTATGTGTATTTTACTCTTACATTTTTGTCGCCATATATCATTGAGATATTTGAATTTTCTACTTCTAGTACTGGGTCTGTGGCTTTTATGATTAGCTTACATTCTGCTGCAGCTTTTTTGTAGTTTTCGCTTTCAGCAACCTCTACAGTTACAATTGCTGTTCCTGCTGAAATTGGAATTACTTTGATTGTTCCACCATTTGCCACATTTTCAAGTTCAATATCTGCATAAGTAGTTGTATCTATCTTAGTTGTGGCACTCGAATCTTCACCATCATATGTAAAGTTTATCAAGCCTTCTGTACCATAAACCACTTCTACAATTGCCGGTAGATTTATCGTACGCTCTGCTTTGTTTATCTTCCATTTATGATTTATGTTTGTTCCATTTTCTATTGTGTAATATTCATTGTCTACGCCTAATGCAATTGCCTCATATTCGCCAGCATTCCTTTTTACATTATCTTCGTAAGAATTGATATTTACAATATCTCCACTTACTACATTTTCTACTGTTGCAGTTACTTCTTTGTCTGTTCCATCGTAAGTAAATTCATCTGTGCTCCAAGAAAGTATTACTGGGCGTTTTTTAACGGTTACATTTATTGTTTTTGATACGCTTGCATATTGTGGTGTTGCAGATGATGTTACAATAAGTGTTGTGCTACCAACTTTTACTGGTGTTATTATTATTTTGCCATTTTCTATGATTGCTATTGCAACATTTTGATTGTCACTCGAAACTGTTACATCCCCAGAGCCATCATATGTATACTTAACTTCTGTCTTTTCATCACCATATGTTAATGTTACTTCTGTTTTTTCTAGTTCAAGATTTGGAACTTTTGGTTTTACAGTTAATTTTGCTGTAACTTCTTCTGTTGTTCCATCGTAGTTTGTTAATATTGCTGTGATTGTTGTTTCACCTGAAGCGATACCTGTTATTTCACCTGTGTCTTTATTTATTGTTGCAAATGTTTCATCAGCAATTTTATACTCTATTTTTTCAACTTCACCACTAAATGTTATTGTTGGAGTAACTTTGCTAAATACTTCTACAACTATGTCTTTGAAGTTTATATTGCTTGCTTTGTCTACAATATTTGTTATTTCGATTTTGCTTCCATCTGTGACATCTGAAATGTTTCCTGCATTATCGATTACAAATACATAGTATGTTGCGTTTTCAAATACTTCGTATGTGAAATAACTTTCATCTAATTGGGTCCATGCTGCATTTACTGTGTTTGGCTCTGTATTTACATAGTAACCATAAACACCACTTCCGCCCTCATTATCTCTTATGTTAGATACTGTTAAAACTTTTGAATTGCTCTTTCCAAGTGTTGTTGTTATGCTTCCGACGATTGGTTTTATTTTATCTATCTTTACATTATGCATACTGCTTTCTGTTGTTAGAGGTCTACCTCCTACATCAACTGCCACAAAACTAATCGTTTGGTTAAAGTCTTTATTAAATGTAAATGTTACTACATTACTATTTATAGTTGTATTTTCAAATGCTCTTAGTGTTGTTTCTCCGCTTACTTTATAGTATACAGATGTCATATTTGTAACTCTATCTGGAACTGTAATTGTTGCTATTACATCATTATTTGTCCAGTTTTCATCGTATATTTCTCCAAGTTCTGTTAAAACGACATCTATATTTACTATTTCAACTTTAAATGTTACTGTATCTGTTGTTTTTCCAAAATAGTTTTTAGTTTCTTCTATTACTGCATACATTTTATATGTTCCTGGCTCTAAATATGTTGGACTATTTACATTACTAAAGTCTGTTGCAAGGTCTGCGTTATCTCCACTGTAATAGTAATAAGTTACTTTTCCTTCACCACTGTTACCAGTTACACTTGGTACAGATTTAACACCACCATATACATAGTCGTTCATTATTAGTATTGGTGTTATTTGAGCTTTTGTTATCTTCCATGCATGCTTTGTTGTTGGCTCATCTTTACTTATCATGTAGTTTGGATTGTCTAATGTTAAAGCCTCTGCGGTGTAGTCGCCTGCCTCTGTTTTTTGGTTTTCTCTATATGTTAATACATTTACTGTATCACCTGGTACTACATTATTTACAGATGCATATATTTCTTTTAGACTTCCATCATATACAAACTCGTCTTGTCCCCAATTTAATGTTGCCACTCTCTTGTTAACTGTTACATTTATTGTTACGCTTGATTCTTCATATCTATCTGTTTGTCCTGCGATTATTGTAATTTGAGCATTGCCTGCATATTTTGGTTTTATTTTTATGATTTTGTTTGCACTATCTATTGTTACTTCAGCAACATCTGCATTTGTTATAGTATATGTTATTTCGGCCGCATCACCATTGTATGTGTATGGAATTTCTGTAACATCTGTGTCGCCATATGTATATACTAAGTTTTTATTTGCATTATCTATTGTTATTTTTTCTGTGCTATTTCTCTTTACAATTATTGTACATTCTTTTGATGTAGCATTGTAATTTTGATTTTCTTCTATTGTAAGTGTAACCTTTGTCTCGCCTTGTTTTACTGGTGTTATATCTAATGTTCCACCAACCGTTTTATCTGTCTTTATTACTGTTGCTATTGATGGATTTTCGTTAGATATACTTGATACTACATCATCATCTACTCCGTTTGTATAAGAGTTATATGTGTATTCAACCTTTCCATTTGTGCCATATTCTAATGTTATACTATCTTGCATGTTTATCTTTCTGTCTGCTTTCTTTATTACCCATACTTTGCTTAAGTTTTCACCACTTGCGATAGTATAATTTGGATTATTAACACCTGTTACTTCTGCTAGATATGTTCCTGCATTTGTTTCTTTGTTGCCTGAGTATGTTAAAACAATGATGTCATTATTTACTCTATTTGTAATGCTTGATACTGTAATTGTTTGCGCTGTGCCATTATATATATAATCTACATCTGGCCATTCTAATTTTATTGGTCTAGGAAGCACTACCACTTCTATTTCTACTTTAGCAGCTACATATTGTTCTGTCTTTGATGATTCTAATACAAGTTTTGTTGTACCTGCATTTTTAGGTGTTATTGTTATAGTTTTGTTTGCTTCATCAATTGTTGCAGTAGCTATATTTGAATTTTGAGAAGATATAGTTACTTTTCCATCTCCTAAATATTCGTATTCATTAGTTACGGCGTTATCTCCATATACAAATGTTACTTTTGGATTTTTTACAGCCAATCCAGCATCTGCTCTTATAACATTTATTTCACATGTTGCTTCTGCTGCTTTATAGTTATATGTTTCATTTACTTTGACTGTCATTATTGTTTTTCCACTTGCAAGTGTTTTTAATGAAACTGTTGCTGCATTTGTGCCATCTACACATCCTGTTATTTCTAAATAGTCATTTACATCTAATGTAGCTTCAGCAGTTGAACTTTCACCTGTGTATGTAAATGTTATTTCATATATTTTGTCTTTATCATAAACTAAATTTATAGGAGAATCTATTTTGATTGTTCTCTCTGCTTTTGTAATCTCCCAATCATATGATGTATTTGTAGCTCCCTCTAATGTATAGTTTGAATCGCTCAACTTTTTAGCAACTGCTGTATATTTTCCTGCATTTGTCTTTGCGTTATCTTCATATTCAGTTACGGTTACAACATCTGCCCCAACTATACACCTATTAGAAACTTTTGCAGTAACTTTCTTTTCTGTATTATCATACACGAAAGAATTTGGTGTACTCCACTCTAATGTAACTGCTTTTGGCTTTACTCTTATTGTTATCTTCTTTTCTATTGCTTCATAGTGGTTATTTTGCTCAGCTCTTATTGTGATTTCACCACTTCCAGCTTTTTTAGGAGTTACTAATATTTTATCTCCACTTAATACTGCTGAAATTACGTCGTTTCCTGTAACTCTAACATTTGCGTCACCTGTATATGTGAATGAGATCTCAAATTGTGGATCACCATATGTTACTTCTTTTGGATAATCTGGTATATCTAAACCTGCTTCGTTATTTCTTACAACTATAACTTCGCATTCGCCTGATATAGCCTTATAGTTTCCTACTTCAGGAATTTCTATAATAACTTTTGTGCTTCCAACTGCCTCTGGTTTTACAGTAATTACTCCACCATCTTTTTGATTTATGCAAGATTTTATCGTTGCTATGTTTTCATTTTGACTTGTTACATTAGCATCTACATTGTCGCCAGAATACATAAATGTTATCGTTCCCTCATAGCCATACATTATTGTTATTTGAGTTGGTATTATTATAAGTTTTCTTTCTGCTCTTTCTATTCTCCACTCTTTTTCAAGATTTCTTGCTCCATCGATTGTGTAGTTATCATTTTGAACTCCTACTATTTTTGCAATATATGTTCCATAGTCTGTCTTTACATTGTCTTCATATATTAGTGTTACATCATCACTACCTACAATGTTGTTGACTATAGCTGTAACAGTTTTTGGTGTTCCATCATAAATGAATGTATCTCCACTCCATGTTACCTCTATAACTCTCTTATTTACTGTAACATTTATTGTTTGTGATACTTCATTAAATTGAGGTGTCTCTGCTGTTGTTACTGTTAATACTGCTATTCCATTATTATGTGGTACTACTGTTATTTTATTTTTAGTAGTATCTATAGTCGCTGTTACAACATTTTGATTGTTTGATATTACCGTTATTTCGCCATTTCCGTTATATGCGTATTTAACTTCTTTGCTGCTATCTCCATATATGAATTCAAGAACATTTTGGTCTAATTCTAATTTTGGAGTATCTCTAATTACAGTTACATTTATTGTGATTTCTGTTGTCGTTCCGTCATAATCCGTGAATGTAACTTTCATCTTTGTGTTTCCAAATGCTTTACCTGTTATTGTTCCAGAATTATCTACTGCTGCAATGTTTGTGTCTTCGATTTCATACTTGATGCTTGCTACTTCACCGCTATATGTTATGTTTGGTTTTGCTGTTTTTAGTGCGATAATTGTAATATCTTTATCGTGCTCTATATCTGAAATCTTATCTACTATTCCATCTACTGTCGCTTTTGTATTTGCTGTTGTGTCTGATATATTTCCTGCATTATCTATTACATAGAAATAATATGTTTTATTTTCTAATGCTTCATATGTAAAGCTATCTCCAGAAAATTCTGTCCATGTTGCAGATGATGTGTCATCTGTTTCACTTACATAATATCCATAAATTCCACTTCCGCCTGTATCTTTAATGTTTGATACTGTTATTACTTTTGTATTGGCTTTTCCTGTTGGTACTACTACACTTCCTATTGTTGGTTTATTTTTATCTATTCTTATCTCGTATCCAAGTGTTTCGTTTGTAACTGGGTTACCATTTACATTAACACCAACAAAATATACTTTTGTATTCATGTTATTATTAAATTCTATTGTTATTGTGTTTGATATTCTATTTATTGTGTTTTGATGAGTAGCATTGCTTTCGCCTTCTAGTCTATAATATATATCTGTTAATGCTTCTGCCTCATCGCTATATGTTATTTCAGCTAATACATTTTGGTTTGTCCATTCGCCATGATAGTCTTCACCTTGTTTTGTAAGCTTAACGCTTATTTCTACTTTTACTACTTTAAATAGTTCTTTTGATGTTTCGCCACTATTATAGTTTGCTGTTTCACTAACTACTGCAAACATATAATAATCTCCTAGCTCTAAGTATATTGGTGATGTTACATCACTCCAGTTTTTCTTATTTGCTTCATCTCCTGATTTATAGTAATAATATATTACACTTCCACCTCCGCTATTTCCTGTAACACTCGGTGTCATCTTATCTCCACCATATACACAATCTGAAACAATTAGTTTTAAGTTTAAATCTGCTTTTTTAATTTCCCAATCATGTGAAATTTCTGTTCCATTTACTAATGTATAATTTGAATCGCTTAATGATGTAGCTTCGGCTGTATATTTGCCTGCATTTGTTTGTTTGTTTCCTTTATATGATGTTACTGTTACAACATCGTTTCCAACTATACTTGCTTTAGAAACTTCGGCTGTAATTTCTTTTGATTTTCCATCATATATGAATGTGTCTTCTGACCATTCTAATGAAACTGGTTTTGGATTTACTTTTACTTTTATTTGTACTGTTGATTCTTTAAATTGTGCTGTTGCAGCCGCCTTTATTGTAAGTGTTGCATCGCCTTTATTTACTGGTGTTATTGTTAATTTCTTATTTGCTATGTCTATAGTAACTTTTGCAACTGTTTCATTTGAACTGATTGCTGTAATTTCTACAGAGTTACCTGAATAATCATAATTTATAGTAGTTGGTGCATCACCGTATGTAAATGTTATATCATCTACTTCTGGTTTTATATCACCAGTTGCAAGTTCTACTGTAACTTCACATGTTGCTTCAATTTGATTATAGTTTGTAGATGCAGGTACAATAACTTTAATTGTAGCTGTGCCTTCTGCAACTCCATCTAGTAATATATCTCCGCTCATTATTCCATCAGTTAATGTTGCAGAAATGATATTTGTCATATCATTTTGAACCTCAGCTTCAACATCTTCACCTGTATATGTGAATGTTAACACTTTTGATGTTCCAAATATAACACGAATTTTATCTGGCATTGTTATTGTTCTATCTGCTTTTTCTATTTTCCATTCATGTTCTAGCGTTCCTGTCAATTCATAGTTTGCACCATCACTACCATCTAGTCCTATTACTTTTGCTACATAATTTCCAGCATCAGTCTTTTTATTATTTTCGTATATTAAAGTTACATCTGTTCCTGCTACTATATTTTCAGCGTTTGCTGTAACTTCTTTTTCGTTTCCATCATAAGTGAATGTATCGCCATTCCATGATGTTATATTTATTGTTCTCTTTATTACTGTGATTGTTATTTTTAATTCTTTTGATTTATATTGAGGTGTCTCAGCTGATTTTAATGTTATCTCTGTATTGCCCACTCCTGTAGCTTTAACTTCGATTTCTCGGTTTGTTAATTTAGCAGTTGCTACATTTTCATCATCTGATGTTACGCTTAAATCGCCACTACCAATATATTTTGTTATGTTGATAACTCCTTTGTCGCCATATACAAGCTCTAATGTATTTTTATCAATCTCTAAAGTAGGATCTATTGCATTAACTTTTAATGTACATTCTCTTACATATTTTGTTCCGTCATAATCTTCTATTGTAACTTTAATTACTGTTTCTCCAGATGCAAGACCTGTTACTTCACCGCTTTCAGTAATTTTTGCAATAGATGTGTTTACTATTTCGTATGTAACATTTTTTGCGTCACCATCAAAAGTTAGGTTTGTCTTTTTAGTTTCAAACACATCAATTTCCATGCTTGTGTCGAAAACGATATTTGATACTTTTGTCATAACATCTGTTACTTCTATATACTTAGCCTCTGATACATTTCCGGCGTTATCTATTACCCATACATTGTATCTTCCACTTTCTGTAACTGTGTATTCAAAACTTGTTTCATTTAAATAAGTCCATGTAACATTTGATATATCTGCAATTTTGCTTACATAGTAACCTTTTATACCACTTCCGCCCTCATCTGCTATTTCAGATACTTTTATGATTTTTGTATTTGCTTTTTCATTCGTGGTTTCTATCTTACCTATTGTAGGTTTTATTTTATCAATGTTTTCTATTTTATGTTCTACCGGATCACTATGACCAACTCCATCAGAATATCTTGCATATAAAATTCCGTTTGAACCAAATACAACATCTGTGCTATCTCCTGTAACTGTTACCCAATCCACATTATTCTTAGAATATTGATGTATATATGTTGTATCATTCCATGTTATTGTTGCTGTCACATCGCCACTTGTCCAATATGTTGGAGTGTGATCTATTTCTATTTTTGATGCATCTATTTTTAATGTTCTTATAAATGCACTCTTTGATGTTTTTGTGTTATTAGCCACATCTGTAACTATTGTTCTAACCTCATATTCTGTATCAGAAGATAAATCTTTTATTATCTCTTTTTTAGCACTTGCTAAATCATCTCCTGAAACAACTTTAGTTATCCAAACGCCAAAGTCACCATCGCCACTTAATCTATATTCATAAACAATACTTGCTATCGCGATGTCACTAAGTTGGTTGCAGTTTACTATTATTTCATGTACATCAGCTGTTAATGTTGGCGCATCATCTGTAATTATATTTGCGTTTGCCACTGTAATATCTGTAGTAAATGTTGTCTCATCATTTGGATTTAATGCACAATCTATAATCGTGCCACCTGCCACAATTATTTGTAATGTACCATTGCCTGTAACATTTGAAAGTGTTAATTTAAATCTTTCACCACTTTCAATACTTTCTTTTGTTAATGCTTTTATTACATCTGTTTTTTCTTCTCCACCAACTATTATCTTAAAGCCATCTTCTGTTAGTGTTGTTGTATTAGAATTGTAGTTTTGGTCGAATGATTCAAATGTAAATTCTATTTGTTGACTAGAACCTAAATACTTAACATCAGGATTCTTTTCTTTTAAATCTATTATCGGTTTAACAGTATCAACCATTACATCGCCAAACAATGGGTCATACTCTGTTCTACCTATTGTATAAACATATGCACTTTCATCACCATTTGTTGCAACTGCTTTTACTCTATATTCAAATGACATATTTTTAGCAAGTCCACTATGTGTATATGTTTTGGTAGTATCTGTGCTTAATACTATCCAATTATTATCACCTTTAGAAGCCTCTAGCACATATTTTACATCACTGTTTATAGTATCTTCCCATGTGATTACAATTGAGTCTTGATATTCTCCACTTGTTGCATTTAATTTAGTAACTGGCTCTATAATGCTTCTTACAACCACAAGTCCTGTTTCTATAATGTATTCATCATTTCCATTTTTAGCTTTATCTTTAACTTTGTCTTTTGGCAATTTTATAGTTAAAGTTCCATTTCCAATTACATTTGTTATCTTAAGTGTAAATCTCTCACCACTTGTACCAATAGCTGCTTTTGATAAAGTTTTATTTGCACTTGTAGATTCTATTCCATTTACTAGCACGCCAATTTCATCTGGATATAATAAGCTTGCATCATAATCATAGTTGTCATCTGTTATATTAAATGTAATAGTAACATCTGTATTAGGACTTATCTTACCGCTATTTGGTGTTATATTTATATTATCAATTACTGGTTTTATTGTGTCTTTATTTATAATATCGTAAATATCTTCATATTTTGTAGAGCCTCTAGTTACAATATAATCACTATAAACTCCTGCTTCGTTATATGCTCTTATAACATATTCATAGCTCATGCCCTTTCCTAATCCACTATGAAGATATGGTGTGATCGCATTGTTACTTAAAAGTATTTTTTCTCCATTATCATCTATATATGATAACTCGTATTTCATTCCTGCCATAGTAGCCCATGTTACTGTAATAGCTTCTTCACTATCACCACTAGTTGCCACAAAATCTTTAGGCATTTCTGGTGGAGCAAGTTTTGCAATCTCTGGGCTTGTTATATCATCTTGTGTAACAATTAGTTGTACTATATTAGAATACAATTTATAGTCTTCAATATCTGAATTGTATATTTGACATCTAAATTCATACCCACTTAAATTATTTGTAACTTCTAGATTATCTAGATCTAATGTCATTTTGCTTGTATCAATCTTTAATGTATTAGTATTATATCCTGTACCAATATCTGATGTTACACTCTCCCAGGAATCTCCTGACTTATATTGCCATACATATTTTGATGCACCTTTTGCCGAAGTTTCTATTACTGCTATATCTCCATGTTTAACTTTAAAAGCAGAAAGCGGTTGTTTTGTATACTCTAATTCAAAATATTTAACAGTACGCTCTTCTTCAGCTGTCATTAAAATATTTACAGTATCTGACTTAACTGCACTATGATCCGCATAGTATGAATTACCAGCTAGACATCTAAATTGGTATTTATAAATCGCATAATTTGTTTCTACTGTAGTCAATGTTGACTCTTTTGTTGTATCATCTATGTTTGTTGTTAAAACAGTTCCAATTGAATTAGTTACATCTTTCCAATAATCGCTATCATTCTCTCTATATTGCCATGTCAATGTTAATCCAGCGCCCAATGCTTTAACTTTATAAATTGCTTTATCACCCACTAAGACTTTTGCAGTTACAGGTTGAGTCAAGAATATTGGTGTTTCATAAGCTAGGGTTGTATCATACGACACTATCAGCTTTGCAATATTAGAAACTGCGCCATGATGATCTTTAAACACATCATTTCCAACTATGCATCTAAAATCATACCCAGATAATAAATCTGTAGCAGAAGTTGTTGTGAATGTAGATGTATCTCCACTCACCTTAGAAGTACCTATAGAGTTTGACATCTCATGCCAATAATCATTTTCATTCTCTCTGTATTGCCATGTAAATGTTGTAGCATTATCTGCTGAAATTGTAAACGTTGCAGTATCTCCAAATTTAACCTTTGCAGTAGTAATATCTGTTTCGATTTTTGGAATCAAAGCAGTCTCAACATTAACCTCTATATCTTCAGTAACACTACTAATATTACATGTTTTTCCAAGCTCCTCGCCGACAACAACAAAAGAGCTATCTCCACTATCACCAGAAGGATATATTACATTTCCAGATGCAGTCTTTAAACTAACTCCAGTTATTCCATAACCTACACCAGGAACTATAGAAAACGCAAAATTTGTACCACTAGCAACTTGACTATTATTAGTTATCTCATCGCCACTTACCTCAGTTATTTTAAAATCGCCATCACCACTAAACTTAACAGTATGAGACTCAACACTAATTAAAATATATGTTGAAAATCTAGTTGCTCTAAACTTAATTTCTTCATTTGTAAAATCACTAACTGGAAGAATCTCACAATTATTATTATCAATAATATGTAATAATGCCACATTATCTTTAATATCCAAATTCAACTTTGAAATATTAACAGTAACTGTTTGTCCAAAATCTTCAGGTTGATACTTAAAATCTTTGCTGTTAAGAGAAATATCATAAGCCAACAAAACATCTTCTTCTTTTAAATCTTTCAAATGCTCTTTAGCCAAAGAAAACGCCTCATCTTTTTCAATCACTCTGCTAGAAACAAGAGTATCTTTTGGCATCATACCATTAACCTTAATCAAACTATCATCTTCGCTAAAAATAGCCACTTCTTTTTTCTCAACATAGTTAGAAAGAGGAAGAATTTGACCGCAAAAATCACAAGCCATATCAAAATCCGAATCAACATGGTTTTCACACGCTATTAAATTAGGATTTCTGCTGGCAGTAATAAACTTATGCCAGCCTACAGCCAGAGTCGTTATACCAACCGTAAATATCAAAATTAGGCTTACTATAAACGATTTTCTCTTCATAAGTGTGCCATCCTTCCTCAAGAATTTTTCTTTAGTTCAAACAAAATCATGTACCTGCCAAATATCTAGCTATAACCAAACCTCAGACTAGAATAACTGCAGTTACATCACTTTGCTTTAATTATAATATATAAAAAAACTCTGTCTAGTCCTTGAAAGCGTGCACGCATGCGCGTTTCAGAGAAAAAATATATAACCAAAAATTACGGAAGTACAAAGAAAAAATAAAAAAGAAATCAAAAAACATGAATGTTAAATTTGTATTAAAAAAATATTACAAGCTTGTTAAAAAACTTGTAACATTTCTGTAACATAAAAAACTAATTTATATAAAAAGCGTATTGCCGTATGGGTTGAGAGAAAAAAATGAACAATGACACTTACATGTTACTATTCAATCTTCAAAATAAAAGTATATATCAAATGCAAATGTGTGCTCCATAAAAATACTACTGTTTAGCATTTGTTATAAATTAAGTCTGAACAGTGACACTTACATTTCACATCTACAAATATTTTTCAAAATCGTATTGCAAAAGTAACAAAAATTGGTTATAATAAAAACATAAAGAGGTTGCAAGTCACAATGTGATTTGTCCGTTGAAATTGAAAATCACTTCAAGCCGTGGTCAAAGGTATGAAGTGATTTTTATTTTATGTATAAATCTTGTTGAGTATATTTTAGCTGGCTATTTTCTTTTAAAGAACATTCTTTTAAGGAAAATAGCTAATATAATAACAAATATTACAAAAGATATGTAATCATTAGTTACCATACGCATCCCTCCTTTCCCCATATCTTAAGTAGTTATACTTAAATAAAATATGGTGGAGGACAAATCACATCATATCCGAGCAACCTCATACAAACATTTTATCGTGCAAGTTACATATTGTCAACTTCAATCTGATTCGTTTTGTGTTTTTCTGTCGACAAAATTCGACAATAAAATTTGAATAAAATGCAAGCTATTTTCGAGTGTTTAAACTAATGAAATGCATAAAAAACTTAGTGCAGGAGTACCACTGACTTACTATCATGCATACGGTAATTCAAGCACAAGTGTAGAAAACTTAACAACCAGATTTTTAGAAATACCGTTTACTGCCGATCAAGGTTGTACATATAGAAAAACAGGCTTTTTACCATATATAGCACTAACAGAAATATTTAATAACAAATACACCCAAACAAGTGGAGAAAAATTGCAAGTAAGAGCAATGAAAGCAGAAGATATATATGGTGTAACTGGATTAACAGAAATGGAAAGTGGAACAACAATGAATTTAAGCGCTGTAAAATATAATAAATTGCTTGTAAACGGAGCAAATTACTGGCTTGCTTCTGCCTATGGCTCTCGCGGCGTGTGGGCTGTGTACTGCGGCGGCGGTGTGAACTACCACAACGGCTACGAGTATCGGTGTCCGCCCTGTAGTTTCCCTAAGCTCTGAGGTCAAAGTGTCTGGCAAAGATATGATAGGAGCATGGGAGATAGAATTATAGCAAAATAATTATCCATCAGAATAATTGGGAGTTTATTCTTAATAAATAAAAGCTGTAATCATATAAATTAGGAGATTACAGCTTTTATTTATTATGAGACAAATCTTTAATTTGCTCGTTGTTATAAAATTCTAAATGGCAATGATATTATTACAACTCATTGCATATTTTATGTGAAAAATGAAGAAAAAATGATATTTTTAGTTTGCAAAATTTAAGTAAATGTTCAAATTGCTCAATTTGTTATTTTGCGTATTGAACCATATTAAAATTTTAAATATATTCAATTGGTATCATATAATTCTTATCATCAATAGGATGTATGTTTTTAGTTAAACAAATTACAACTCCATTAGGTGAATTCATTTCAAATTTCTTTACAATGTTGAAATTTTTAATTGCTTCTTTAGTAGGATTTGAATTCTTTTTGATTTCAACAGGATATATGCTATCTTCATAAATTACTAATAAATCAATTTCTTTTCCATTGTTATCCCTATAATAATATAGATGTTTTCTAGGATCTCTTTGATTATTAGTGTAGCTTTTTATAATTTCGGAAATAATATATGTTTCAAAAATTTGACCACTATAACTGCTTCTTTGCAATGTTTCACTACTTACATATCCAGTTAAATAGCAGGCTAATCCTGTGTCCATGAAATAGATTTTCGGTCTTTTTATAATGCGACCAACATTATTATTCATGTGTGGCTGTAGTAAAAAAATGATGTAAGTATTAGCTAAAATTCCAGTCCATTTTTTTACAGTTTCTGAATCAACCCCTACATCTTTTGCTATATCAGATGCGTTAAACTCTTGACTAGTTCTTGCAGCTAAACTAGATATAAATTTCATAAATTTTGGTTCATCTTGTATATTGACAATCTTTCTTATATCTCTTTCTATATATGTTCTTAAATAAGATGAGTAGAAAGCTTCAAGACTAATATCTTTGTTTTTGTATAATTCGGGATAACTTCCTTTAAAAATTCTTTCGAAAATATTATTCATATACTCATATTTTAAAGGTTCTTTTTTGCGGATAATATCAATGTTAGGTATAAAAATTTCTTCAGTTGAATTGAATATTTCTCTTGTAGATAATGGATATAAATCAATTATTCCAACTCTACCGGCAAGAGATTCTGTAATATTTTCCATTGTTTCAAAAACTTGAGAACCAGTTAAATAATACATTGTTCCAACTTTTTTACCATCTCCAAACATTTCATTTTTTCTTGCCTCATCAATAGCTAATTTTATATAAGATAGTAAGTTTGGTGCATATTGAAACTCATCTATTATCAATGGAACACCGTGCATTCTTAAAAATGTTTCCGGATCTTCAATAGCGAGAATACGTTCATTTAAATCATCTAAACTTACTTCTTTAATAGTTTGATTCTTGATTGTAGTCATATATTGCAAAACTGTACTTTTCCCGGATTGCCTAGCACCTGTTATTAAGATGGCTGGGAAATTGTTATACATTTCTTCTAATTTATTTTCAATAGTTCTGTGAATATAATTGTTTGCCATAATACCTCCTTTATACAAATTTGTAATACAATTCGGAATTTGTATAAATTATACCATTTTATATTTCATTTATCAATATATTTTATACAAATTACTTTATTTTATACTTTTGTGTTTTTCTCTCCACTTTTTAGCAATTAAAAGAATTGTATTTTGAACATATTCACTCTCAACATAAAGTTAGCTAATCTCTGTGTAAATAAATTTACAACTAGTGCAGGAGTACCACTGACTTATTATCATGCTGGTGACTCAGCTTTAAGCGTTGAGAATTTAACAACCAATTTTTTAGAAACACCATTTACTGTAAATGGTAGTGGCACATATAGAAAAAATGGATTTTTGCCAAACATAACATTGACTGAAATATTTTCCAATAAATATACCAATGTAAATGCTGGAAAGCCTCAAGTAAGGTCTATGAATGCAGATGATATACTAAAAGTAATTGCTAAAGCAAACAATAATATGAACAATGTATCTAGAGACGAAATAATTAAAAAAGTATATAACAACATATTTTATATTGGAGGAGACTATTTCTTAGCAACAGCATACACTTCTATTGCAAGCAATTTATGGAGAATAAATTCAAGGGGAGATCCTGGAAATGCAACACCAACAGAATGTTTGGGAATTAGACCTGTTGTTTCACTAAACAATACGATTAGAGCCAATACAGTAGACATGATTGAGGCATGGAATATTGAAATATGACAAATAAAAGCTGTAATCGCTTAAATTAAACGACTACAGCTTTAAAAATCTTTATATCTCAATATTCCATGCTCCTAGAATATCTTTTCCTGATTCCTTAACAGTAGGAAGTAAAGATACTACTGGGCGAATTCCGAAACATACCACCATCATAGCCATTACTTACACCACCTCCATCACCAATGCGCCATAACATCGAAGAATTACTAGCAAAGGCAATAAAGTATGAAGCTCCGTTTGTGAGTAATTTGTTATATTTCGCATTATTTAGACTCATTATATTTCCTTGTACAATTTTTGTCATCCCTGTTACTGTATATATATCTTCCGCTTTCATTGCTCTCACTTGAAGTTTTTCTCCGCTTACATTTGTATATTTATTTGTGAATGTTTCTGCTAATGTCACATATTGTAAAAATCCATTTTTTCTATATGTGCCACTACCATTTACAGTAAATGGTGTTTCTAAAAAATTGGTTGTTAAATTCTCAACGCTTAAAGCTGAGTCACCAGCATGATAATAAGTCAGTGGTACTCCTGCACTAAGCTAAGCATATTGTTTACTTATTTTTCTTATATAAAACTTTCAATATAAAAAATCACTTTTAACAAAAAGAATATCACAAATTGAAAACTTTCTCATATACATTTTTAATCATTTTGTAATATTTTTGTAACACAAATTTAACATATCATTCTTAATTTTCTGCGATACTTATTTCCGTAGATTTATTTAGAAATTAAACAATAAAAGTCCATCAATATCAAACTTTAATGTACTAGACACTTTTTTTATTTATATTATAATAATTGTAAACGATAAAGTTTTCCTTGAAAGGAGCATATTGAATGAAAAATAAATTTATAACGAAATTTATCCTAGGTGGCGCTTGTTTATTGGCTGTAACAAGTACAGCATATGCTACTGATACTGTTAAAGATGTGACACCGCCATTTGGAAAATTGGTTATTGAGGGCGCTACAGAAGTAAATAATGTCAACTATGTAACTAGAGATGAGGTTACACTTAGGATATATGCGAAAGATGATACTTGTGCAGATGATGAAATTAAATATTATATTAGCGCATCACCAATAGATAAGACTGCTCGTTTATCTGATGATGTTTGGAAAAACTATGCAACTGGAATGACTGAAACTGTTACGCTTCCTGATACAACAGGAAAAAATGTATTTTACCTAGTTCTTAAAGACAAGTATGACAATATTTCAACTATATTTAATGGTGGAAATACAGAGTATACAATAAAATTTGATGCAAATGGCACTGGTGCAACAGGGGCACCTGCTGACCAAGTTGGATACTTTGGAATGGCACTTAATTTAACATCTACTGTGCCAAAATGGGATGGACACTACTTCTTAGGCTGGAGTACAAATCCTAATGCTACCGTTGCGACATACGAACAAGGCTCATTGATTCCAGCTTCGGTTTTTGGAAATTCAACAACAAGTCCAATAACACTATATGCAGTGTGGACAACCACAACTGACCGGACTACCATTACTTGCAGACAAAGTGCAAATTGGAGATTATGTTAATTATCCAGTTTATTATGATAATGTTAATGGTTCAACATTAAAGGGATGGCGTGTAATTAGCAAGAATATTGACTTAGATGGAAATCCATCACCTGGAACAGTGAATTTGGTTAGTGCAGGAGTACCACTGACTTATTATCATGTTATACGGTAATCCGGAAAAAAATGTCGAAAATTTAACCTCTCTTTTTTTAGAAACACCATTTTCTGCAACAAGCAGAGATACCTATAGAAAAAATGGTTTTTTATCTTTTGTATCATTGTTTGAAATATTTAAGAATAAATACACCAATATAAGTGGCGATAAACTGCAAGTAAGAGCTATGAAGGCTGAAGACATATATAATGTAACCGGATTGTCAAAAATGCAAATGGGAAAAGAAATGGATATAGCGAATGTAAAATATAATAAACTTCTTGTAAATGGTAGTTCATACTGGCTTGCATCGTACTTCGATGATCTCTATATCTTAGCAAAGAATGGATATATTAGTAACTTAGACTACTCTTATGCAAATATTGGAATACGCCCAGTTGTTTCTCTTAAATCTGAAGCCAGAGCTACTAGCATTGACTTAATTGGAGCATGGAATATAGCGATTTAGTAAAAAATAATAAAGCTGTAGTCGTTTAATTTAAGCGATTACAGCTTTTATTTGTCATATTTCAATATTCCATGCCTCAATCATGTCTACTGTATTGGCTCTAATCGTATTGTTTAGTGAAACAACAGGTCTAATTCCCAAACATTCTGTTGGTGTTGCATTTCCAGGATCTCCCCTTGAATTTATTCTCCATAAATTGCTTGCAATAGAAGTGTATGCTGTTGCTAAGAAATAGTCTCCTCCAATATAAAATATGTTGTTATATACTTTTTTAATTATTTCGTCTCTAGATACATTGTTCATATTATTGTTTGCTTTAGCAATTACTTTTAGTATATCATCTGCATTCATAGACCTTACTTGAGGCTTTCCATCATTTACATTGGTATATTTATTGGAAAATATTTCAGTCAATGTTATGTTTGGCAAAAAACCATTTTTTCTATATGTGCCCCAATCATTTACAGTAAATGGTGTTTCTAAAAAATTCGTTGTCAGGTTTTCAATACTTAAAGCTGAGTCACCAGTATGATAATACGTTAGTGGTACCCCTGCACTAGTTGTAAGTATGTTTGCTTGTATGTTAGTCATTTTTATGTAGATAGCAATTTTCTAATAGCAATGAAAGTCTATTATTATAAATTGTCTAGGGAATAACACAAAATAATTTAATAACCTAGAATAAAGCACGTGTAATTTGTAAATTTTTAACTACATTTCTAACTCTGTCATATCTCTTTCATTACTCTGTCAATTTATATTTCTTATTTGGAGATTTTTCAACATTATTAGTGGCTTCTATTTTTTTATTTTGAAGAAGTTTTTTTAAGCTTCTTCTAACTGTACTATCGGATAGTTTTGTTTGTTCAATAATATCTTTTGCTCCAATAATCACATTTTTTTGTATACATTTTAATATTTTTAGCTCGTTCTTAGAAAGTAATAATGTAGAATTGTCTTTCATTTCTTTTGAAATATTTATCTCGTCTACTGTATTGTCTATCATTTTTAACATAAATTCTATAAATTCCGTTGAATTTCCTGCATTATTACACTTTTGAATAACTGTGTAATATTCCTCTTGATTTCTCTTTATCATACTTTCAATAGGCAAGTAAGTAAATGCTTTTTCCCAATGTGAAAGAATTGCTGTCTGCCATATTCTTGCTGTCCTTCCATTTCCATCATGAAATGGGTGTATAAATACGAATTCATAATGAAATACAGATGATAAAATTAAAGGATTTATTTTATCTTTCATTTCATTCATCCAATTAAAAAGATTCTCTATTAAACTAGGTACCAGTTTATGAGGTGGACAAGTGAAAATGCATATATCTCCATCAAAAACACCTTCACCATGATTTCTAAATTTTCCTGCATCCTTTTCTATTAGAAAAGTTAATATTCCATGTACTTTCTTTAAATCATCTATAGAATAAGGATCGATTTTATCTATTTCTTCATAAGCCGCATAAGCATTTTTTACTTCTTGAACATCTTTTTTTTCTCCGAATTACGGCCTTCCCATTTATTACATCTTCAACTTGAAACAGCGATAATTGGTTATTTTCTATTGCTAAAGATGAATGTATTGACCTTATTCTTGATTTTCTCCTTAATTCCGGATATTTATTTAAATTTTCAAAATAATTGGCTTCTCCAATCTTTTTCATTATGTCTGATACATAATTCAAGATTTTATCAGTAATCGTATAAGGTGGGCAATTTATTTTCATATTCAACCTCCAATTCATATTTGTATTATAACATAAATTTGTTTTGTATAATACCATATTTAATGGTTGATATAAATTTTAAAAATATCTGATTTGGTATTTTATTCATGAAACTTTTTAGTTACAGTTTCTGAATATACTTGATTTTTAATACAATTCTAATTTTGTATCGATCATATCTTTGCATCGTTTCCATTATTTCCAAGTATTTTAACTCCACCTGCCGTTTCTACCGTATTGGTTGCCATTTCTAAATCCAGAAATTTTTTATTTAGCTCATCTGAAAATATTTTTTTCTCAACATTTTCTCTAGTTTCTTCTAATGCCTTTTCTTCTTTCTCTGGTTCATGTTTTAGCTGTGCCATGTTTTTTCTCTTTCTAATGCTTCATTCAATGCATCTAAGATTTCTGCTTTTGTGTTCTTTAATGTTATTTCTTCTTTTTTTATAATCCTATTCTCCTCTTCTTTTATTTTGAACATATTTAAGCTTAAGCTTCTTTTGGCAGTGTGTTTTTTATTTTTACATTTTATCATTTTATTGCTCTTAATAAAATATTTTATATTAAAAATTGTTATATATACATTGCTATTGTTACTGTTTAGTCTTAGTTTATGTCAAATGCCGAATTGTAATATTTTTATGGAGCACACTGTGCTCCGCTACGCGCTTGCATATTGTTTCAGGCTAGAGTGAATTTATTTTGTTTTTAGAGCAATCTATGCTCAAGCTACGCGCTTGCATATTGTTTCAGGCTAGAGTGAATTTATTTTGTTTTTAGAGCAGTCTATGCTTTAAGTTACATACTTGCATGTTGTTTTGTGCTAAGGTGCGTTTATTTTGCTTTTAAAGCAATCTATGCTTAGGCTACGCGCTTGCATATTGTTTCAGGCTAGAGTGAATTTATTTTGTTTTTAGAGCATTCTATGCTTAAGTTACATACTTGCATGTTGTTTTGTGCTAAGGTGCATTTATTTTGTTTTTAGAGCAATCTATGCTCAAGCTACACACTTACATGTTGTTTTACATTTAGGCAAGTTTATTTTCAAAAGCCGTATGGTAATACTTGGTTTCATGTACTGCTTTTTGATTGATTTATGATATTGGGCTATATCTCATTTTTTCTTATTGTTGTTATGTTTTGCTTTTTGCTTTATGTTAAAATATTATGTACAGTGCTATGCACTAGTTTTTTTATGGGGGTCTTGATATATGATTTTAAACAAATATCATGCAAACGAAGCAAAAGATGAAGTATTAGTTAAAGAAACTTTTTTAAAAAAATTTATTTCTAAGCTACCTAGTTTTAGCAATATTCAAACTACCAAAGATGATATTTTTGATGATTACAATTCCCTTTCTATTTTTTCTATTGGCTCAAGATTGATTGAGGGCAAACACGATGCGAATGTTATTACTGACAACACCTATATTCGTGATACTGGCATTTTGAGGATTATTAATGAGTCTATTGGTATGATTTCTGTTAAGAATATTTCCAAGTCGCAGTTGCAAAGTTTTTTGAATTCACACAAGAATTATTCTAATTCTACTATTTCTAAGCTTTACCAGGTTTTGAATCTTATTTTTGAAGAGTCCATTTCTATTGGACTTATTCAGTCTAATCCTCTTAAATCTGTTATTAAACCTAAGTCTGTCAAGTCTGACAAAAAAATTTCCGCTCTTACTATTGATGAACACAAGAAGTTTATAAATGCTCTAGGAAATGTTAGAAATAAGTATATTTTTTTGATTGCTATAGATACTGGTCTTCGTTGTGGCGAGATTCTAGCTCTTACGCCCAAAGATGTTGATTTTAAGCGTAAGACTTTGAATATTAGTAAGACTGTTAGCAGGGATATTAACTCCTCACCTATTATTTATGATAGAACTAAAACGCTTGCTGGCACTAGGATTATTCCTCTTGAAGAGAATGCTTTGCTTTATTTTAAAAATGCTATTAGTGAGATGCATAAGAACAGCAATAATTTGATTTTTACTCAATCTAATGGGAATATTATGCGTGTTTCTAATTTGAATACTGAGTTTAAAAGGATTTGCAAGAAGCTTAAGTTTAAGGATGAGTATAATTTTCATATGCTTAGGCATACTTATGCCACTCGCTGTATTGAGGCAGGAATGCCCGCAGCAGTTTTGCAAAAACTTTTGGGACATACTGATATTTCTACCACCATTAACACTTATACGACTATTTTTAGTAAGTATGCTAAAAGTGAGCTTAAAAAGGTGGTTGCATATAAAAAGAATCATAACCTTATGTGATGTTTTAGAAAATTTTATTGTGTCAATTTTTATGGAGCACGCCTAAGCTCCGCTACATTTTTTCATTCAACAAATATGTTTTTAAAGACAAGAGTGTAATTGATGATTTTGCTTACACTTAATTTATGACAAATGCTAAACCTCGATTTATATGAAACACACCTAAGCTTAAGCTACATTTTTATAAGTTATAGTTATATTCAACAAGTGGTATTAAATTAAAAATATCTAGATATTTCAGAGCTTAACTCCGATATATCTAGATATTATTTTTTCATTATGGTGTTTCTAGTATCCCTTGTGACATGCTTATGTTGCCTGCCCTATCTTTAAATACTGCATATATGATGTTTATGCCTTGTGGTTCTTTTAATACCCATGTTACTGTAGGCGTGTATTGCTTCCACTCTATTTCTTTTGTTCCTGCTTTTACCTCTTTGTAGTCTTCTTCATTATATATTGCATACATTATTCTTTCTTGATCTGTTTGATTGTCTGTTACATTTATATTTATTAAGACTGCATCTTGATTTGTGTATTTGTCCCCACTTATTATATTTGTTGCTACTATGTCTATGCTACCCTTTGGTGGCTCAACATCCTTTTTGGCTATTATCTCGCCACTTGCTTCGTTTTGTGCTCTATCTTTTAACCATAATTGATATTTGCCAGAAGCAAGTAGTGTTTCTTCTATTTTTGAATCTGCTTGTTCGTACTTTTTCCATGTAATTTCTTCTCCGCTTGCTACTACTGCGTAATATTCGATGCCGCTTAGCTCTTCTTTTATGCTTGCTTTTAATTTTATTACGCCATCGATTGTTTCTGCTTTGATTTCTTCTATCACTGGACTTTCTTTGTCTATTTTTATTATGCTTGCCTCTGATTCGTATGTTGTAGCGTTTCCTGCGACATCGACTTCTTTGAAGTATACTTTTCCATTTAACGAAGTGTTAAATGTTGCTATCATTTGATCTCCGCTCTTTTCTATTTTTGCATATGTCGGCTCTATGCTCCAATCACCGTTTTCTACTCTGATTGCTATCCATGTTGTTTTTGATGACAAGATATTCATAACTGCCACTACATCCTTATTTGTCCAATCGCCTGAATATGGTGTATTATTTTCATACAAGTTAACTACTGGTGCATCATAAACTTTGACTATTCTTGTTGCTATATGTCCTTCTTCTTTTTGTGTTCCATCAGTGTCTTTATATGTTCTTGTTAAAATGTATTCTACTTTGTATGTACCATTTTCATTTGTATTTACATCGCCGCTTACCTCTACATTATAACCATATGCCATGTAATATTCTGCTTCTTCGACTCCAAATCCTGCTACAGTAAAGTTTTGTTCCTCGTATGGTGTACCTAGAAGCACGCCAACTTCTTTTTCACCTATTGGCTCAATAATTGGCTTAATCTTACTTGCATCTGTATCTCCACTTAATGTAGACTTGTATGCATCTTCACTTCCATTTGGCACATATAATGTTGCTGTAGATGGAAGCATACCTTTGAATTGGTTAGCAACTGGAGTAGTGCTTGTGTCGATGATGGCTGTTAGTTTTTGTACTCCGTAAAATACATCTACATCATTTAGTACTAAGAATTTTTCTCCAACCATTATGCTTCTTAGATTTCTGTCTTCATCGCATATTCTATACATTGATGCTTTTTCTGTATTGAAATTGCTTATATCTAAGTTTGTCATTTCTGTACATTTTGCAAACATATAATTCATATTTATTACATTTCTTGTATCAAAATTGTTTACATCTAGCTCTTTTAGCTTTGAACAATTGTAGAACATATATCTCATATTTGTTACATTTGATGTATTAAATGCGCTTACATCTACACTTGTCAATCCTGTACAGTTTGAAAACATATTGTTCATATCTGTAACTTTTGATGTATTCAATCCGCTCACATCTATGTTTACTAATGCAGTACAACCAGAGAACATATTACTCATGTTTGTTACATTTGATGTATTAAATGCACTTACATCTATACTTGTCAATGCTGTACAATTTGAAAACATATTGTTCATGTTCACTACATTTTCTGTATTTAATGTGCTCACATCTATGTTTGTCAATGCTTTACAGTTTGAGAACATATTGCTCATATCTTTTACATTTTGTGTATCAAAGTTGTTTGTTTCTATGTTTGACACTCCACATCTTGCAAACATTCCACTCATATTTGTTACATTTGATGTATTGAATTTGCTCATATCTAAATTTATTAGTTTGTCACAATTATAGAACATGTTACTCATATCTACTACATTTTCAAATGTATTTGTAGATACTAATGCTTCTCCTCGTACTTCTATCAAATTAGCGCATTGCGCGAATCTATAAGATTTTGCTTTTAATTCTCCTAACTGTTTTACTTTTGTTAAGTACTTTGTATATGTGTAGTATTTGTTGTCGCTTGTTATTTCTGGTTTCTTTATATCAAATTCTGCTTCTCCCCAATACATACAGTCGCCTACAACATATATTTCATATGTTCCTACTTTAGCGTATTTATGAGTCGGAAATTCTTTTGTTATAACTTCTTCTGTGCCATCTCCCCAATCCACTGTGATATTTAAACCTGTTCCGCTAACTGGCAATGTGATTTCTAACCCTACTTCGCCTGTTACATTCCATTCTGTCACCATATATTTTGGTTTGTCTACTACATCTATTTCTCTTGCTAATTTCATTATTTCATTTGTTACTTGCTGACCTTCGCTTTCGTATGTTCTTGTCAAAGTATATTCTCTTTGATACTTGTTTTCGATTGTTACATCTACATCTCCGCTTGATACTACACTATAACCATAAGGCATATAATTTTCAGATTCTAATTTTGTAAATCCTGCAACATAACAACCTAAGTCTTCGTATACACTATTTAGACTCGTTTTTAGCGAACTATTACCTACTAATGCAAGTATTGGTTCGATTCTTTCTTTGCCAAAGTCACTCGCCCATGATTTTTCATAAGCAGTTTCTGCTTCAACATAGAATTTTACATTTGATGATAAACTTTGTTTTGCATTTGTAAATGCTCCAACTTTTGGTGTTTTACCTGTTATTATTATTGCTCTTAGATTATCTGTGTTTTCAAATATTTCTTTTGAGTTTTCCACTACTGCAAATTGATTGCCAACTTGCATTGATACTAAGTTTGTCATTTTGTTAAACATGTTTTCCATGTTTGTTACTGCTGGCAATTTATATTCACTTAAGTCTAATGTTTTTAGAGATGTACATGCATAGAACATGTTGCTCATATCTTTTACATTCTTGAATGTGTTTAGTGATGGCTTGCTATCTACATACACTAAGTTTTTACAGTTTGCAAAACCGTATCTTGATGCTCCGAAGTTCTCCCCATTTTGTTAATCTAGTCATGTAATTTGTAAATGTATAATAATTACTTCCTGATGTGATTTCGCTTTCACTATAATTTCCAAAGTCGCTTAATATTCCACTGATTTTTATCTGGTATGTTCCTGCAATTTGATATGTATGTTTAGGAAAGGCCTCGCCTTTTACCCATTTCACATTTCCATCGCCATAGTCTACCACGATATCCACATTTTCACCATTTGATATTGGTAATGTTATTTCTGTGTTTGCTGGGACTTGCCATTCTGTTATCATTGCGCTTTCTATGTCTAGTACTAATTCTGTTAAATATGCCGCATCTTGTACACCATTTGTTTCTGTTTCTATTTTGTAATTATCTAATATGTTTATTTTTCCTTTAACAGTTTTTCCTTTGTCTGCAACTATCACGCCATCATAATAATTTACTGTTCCGTTATTATTATATAGACCATAGCCTGTTGACCTTATCATTTGCTCATTATAATATATATTTCCATCATCAATACCGAATGCGGTTGTTCCTCCATTATTATAGATTGCATATGTATTCGCTTTGCAAGTTTCTGGAGTATCTACAACCATATTAACTCCGTTTACAATTACTGTCCCATTATCGTTGTATATACCATAAACCCTGTAATCACTTGATTCGTTTTGGAATATAATCTCTATTCTGCAATAATCTCCACTGTTAAATATCTCTAGTTTTCCTTTGTTGTATATACCATATAAATCTTCATCTAAAGCGTTTATTACTGATATGTTGTATCCATTTAAATCTAAGAAAATGTTTTTACCAGTATCAACGAATATTCTCTTACTTGTTGATTGTCCATTTAACAATGTTATTATAGATTTTTCTGTTTTATTTTCTGCGTTTGCTGCGTTTATAGCATCTTGCACCGTTTTATAATATGTTATAACACCGTTTTCTTCTAGTGTTACTGTATATATAGGCATATATGTAATCGCCAATTCTGATTCTTGCTCTCCGCTTGCATTTACAATCTTAGTTTTTACTCCATATAGCACATCCTCTTCTAAATCTTTAAATACATTGCTTTCTTGCCATTCGCTATAGTCCGTTCCGTTACTCGTTATTGCATAATAGATTTTTGTTATATTTTCTCCTGATTGATTGCATGTTGCTGTTATTTGTTTATAGCTTGTTTCTAATGTTGGCGGATTTTTAGTCATTGGGGTTTCTAATGGTATTTCTTCATCTGCAATTGTTAATACAGCTACTTTTGAACCTTTTTCGCCAAAATCATTAGTAATCCAACATCCATATCCTGTACCACTTACATCTTTTCTTACCAGTTTTCCTGGTATTTGTAAAACTGGTGAATTTGCCCCACTATAATTTACAACCTCAAAGTTTGATTTTGATACAGTAAATGTTTCATCTAAATTAAATGTTGAACTTATCGTTTTTTCGATGCTTGAATCAAATATCAAGTTTCTTATTGCTGCAATATCATCGCCTCTATTTACTGAACCATCTTTTCTATACAATAATGTTAGTTTTACTTTTCCACTTGCATCTGGTGTTACATTCTTTGAGTATGTTTTCCAATTAGCTACATCTGTTGTTGTGCCACCTTTTTTTAGTATTTGTGTTCTTCCAGTTGCATCTGTCAAATAAACTTCTAAATAATCATAACTTACACTTTCTGAGCTTACTCTCCAATCAAAACTTAATCTTCCGCTAGTAGGCACACTTATTTCTATTGAAGCTGTCGCATAAGAACTACTTACACCTTTGTTATTGCTCTTATATATTAGCACACCATCTTCTGTTGCTGTTATCCAAGTATGTTTTGAAGATCCATTTACGGTTGTATCTGGTGATTTTATTTTAAAGTACTCATCACTTTTGAAAGTTGATTTTGCTTTTACACCCTCTAAATAATAATAGTTCAAAAATCTAATTGCACCATAGTCTGCTCCTGCATCTCCGCTTTCATTCTTTGTGTAAATTAAAGTTAATTTAATTTGATTATTTGTATTTGGTACAGTTGCTTCTTCTATGTATTTCCAGCTCATTTCACCACTTATATTATCTACGAGCGTTCTCTCACCATTTGCATCTTCAACTGTAATTTTGAATGTATCACCACTAGCTTCTGAGCTCACCATATATTCAAAGTTTAGCTTTCCCTCTTTATCTGTGTTTATTATTATTGTGTCTTTTGCAATTGTATTTGCCTCGCCTTCTATATTGCTCTTAAATATTCCGCAATGCTCATCATCTAGCAATATTGGTCTATTTTCTGTTAATTCTAGCCATTGATATTGTAAGTTATCTCCACTAGCAACCACTTTAAATTCAACTGGTGTACCTTCTTTTACAGTTCTATCTTGAGGCTCTACCAATATAATTGGACCACTTGATACATCTCTTACTGTTACATTACATGTTCCTTTAGCATATGTACCATCAAAGTTTAATACGCTACATGTTAATGTTGTTGTTCCTGCTGAAAGTCCTACAATCAATCCGTTATCACTATTTGCACTAGCAATTTCATCATTATCAACTGTAAGTGTTATAAGTTTAAATTGTCCATTCTGTGGTAATAGTTCTAAATTAACTCCCACCTTGTTTCCTACAAATATATCTATGTCTTCGATTTGTACTTCAGTTATTTTCTCAACAATATTCATTGCTTTGACACTGTATGTTTCTGAGATATTTCCTGCTGCATCTATTAACCAAAAATAGTATGTTGCATTAATCGTTGCATCAAATGAATAATCTACTGGTCCAGTTGTTGCTTCAACATCTTGCCACTCTGTGCTTAATAATGTTGGGACAGCTGATGAATTACTTAATATGTATCCTACTATTCCTGTTCCAATATCTGTTGCTCCTGTTACTGTTATGGTTTGTTTATTTGCCATTTCTGTTGTTATATTTATACTTTCTATTGTCGGAGCGGTGTCATCATACATTAATGTAGAGGTTTCTACCCCATCTTTAATGGTTTTAATAACACCATAATTTTCTGGCAATATTAAATCACCTTTTGTACAAGATATAGATTGTTTTATAGGTCCTTGTATTTTACCATCTTCAAAAACATATCCACCTTTGTTTCTATAAATTCCATATGTACTTCCAAAAATGGTTAATAAATCATTATCTATAGTTCCTCCTACGTCTCCTATCTCTATTGGTGCCAATGCATCATTATATATTCCATAACCTATTCCATTTGTAGAAGTTGATTTTATTGTTCCAGAAATAAATCGTATAACGCCTTCATCTTTGTCATATATTCCATAACTTGTTCCATCGTTTGAAATTGCATTTATATCTCCAGAAATAATACAAATCCAGCCATCATAATTATTATGTATTCCATAAGCATCCGAATTTTCGCTCATTACATTTATTTTTGAATCTTGAATATTGATTTCTGCTATAGTAACAGATGGAAATTCACATCTTATTCCATAAGCTTTTCCATTTACTGCTTTTGTTACAACATTTAAGTTATGTATCTCCATATAGCCATGGTCTGAATTGTATATTCCATAACCATCAGAATATCCCGTTACATTTGTTTCTACGGTACCGCCTGTTATTGTTATTGATGTTTCACTCATTAATGTACTGCTATTATATATTGCGTAAACACCAGTATCCAAATCTGTATCTAATGTACCTTCGGCATATACTCTTCCACCTGTCATATTTAACTTTGAATAACTTCCATCGTTATAAATTGCTCTAATTGGATATTCACTAGATGTCTTGTTTACCATTTGCACATTACCATTAGATATATATAACTTATTTGTATTATGTATTGCACATGCTATATTTTTTGTATATGTATTTATGTATTTTCCTTTTCCTCTACTATCTGTTATCTCTAATTTACCTTCATTTTTTATTCCAACTTCAAGCTCACTTGTAACAGTTCTTCCGTTTAAGTCCAATATAATATCTTTAGTTCCTTCTATTACTAGTGTTTCACTTAATGTTGTATCTTTAGAGATTATAATAGTTGAAGCTGTTGCTGCATTTTCTCTTGCAAAATTATATGCTAATTGAATGCTATCATATTCACCAACTACTACGCCATCTTCTACTAGAGTAGCTACTGCTTGCTCATATATCATGTTTGCGCTTGCTGGTTCTTTTGATATGTTATGAACTTTGTCCATAAACCACATATATATTGTAGTATTTCCATCCGCATTTTGCACTTTATATTTATATGCATTTGTATCTCCTGAATATATTATCCAGTTTTCATTATCTTCTGTTGGTTTAATATTTTCTTCTGATATGTATATAAATGCTACTACACCTGCATTATCTCCGCTAACTGTTGCATCATCACTTGTTTTTATATCAAGTGTTACATAGCCAGCATAATTTGGTTTTGACTCATTTATTGTAAATGTTCCTGTCGGTAAAAGTCTATCTATATTGTCTACAATAATGCTGTTTATATAGCTATCTTCAGTTTCATCATAAACCAATTTTGTATAAACTGTTGTGTTTCCTTCTGAAACTACCAATTCTGTTATTTCTTCTCCTGCAAATATCCACTCTCCATCATTTATTTTATAGTATTGAGGTATACTTTCAGGATTGTTCCATGTAATTATAACTTTTACATTTTCTTTTGTCATTGTGTCTGGTTCTAATGTTAGCTTTGAGTTATTTGATAATTTTGTTTTTATCTTTGTTGTTTTTGATTCATTTTCATTTCCAGCTAAATCGCTTACTTTAGTTTTTACCAAATATTCTGTATCTGGTGTTAAACCACTTATTGTTGAACGACTTGTCCATGTGCCCCAAGTTAAGCCACCATCAGATGAAATTGCATATCTAATTGTGTTGGCATCTATATTTTCATCTTCTTGTTTGCATGTTATTTTAACACTTGTAGCAGTTGATGTTGCATCTGGTGCTGTATCTGTTGGAGCTGTTAAATCTACAATAATATTACATATTGCAAATACTTCTTTACCAGTGATGTCTCTTGCAGTTATCTTCATTACTGCGCTACCTTCTGCTTTAGATTTTAGTTTGTATGTGTTATAACTTTCAGTTACATCTACAACATCCCCAGATTTTATTTCATGTGTAATAGTTACATCTGAAGCATCTATTGGCAAATATGAAACTTCAAAAGACTTAGTTAATCCAATCTTGTTAAACGTAAGTTGTTCTGGAACACCATCTATGCTATCGATATTTTTTAATAATAATTGTGTTTCTGTTCCATCTAAATTATCTAATGTATAAAGCGCTGTATTTTCTTCTTTTTCATTAAATTTACGATTTGTAGATTTTGAAGTTGGGCCAGTCACTGAACCGCCATATAATGCAAACTTGCCAGTATCTTCTTTATATACACCGCATGTATTACCAGATATATATGGTGAATTGCTGTTTGTTAAACCATCTTTTTCTCCTATAAGCAATTCATTATTTTTTTCATTATCATATATACCGTAACCATCATTTAAATCTGAGCTAGCTACTATCTTTGTTGAATCACTACCAATCATAATAGTGCCATCACTTGCATTATATATGCCGTATGCTATGCCAGATTTAATTGAGTTAGTTCCTATTTCTGCTTTGGCAGAAATGCTTCCACCATCTATAACTATAGCTTCTAGACCTTCACCAGAGTTAGATATACCATATGCATTAGCGCCTCTAGAAATAACTTCAATATTTCCACCTAATTGCTTAAACATTGCAATACTTTCGTTGTTGCAAACACCATATGCATCATATCCATCTGCTATTACTTCTATTTTACCATTGCCTAAAGAGTCAGTTAACTCAAATCTTCCATTATTTATAAATGCTTTTATAGTGTTAACATTTGAATAATATTTTATTGTTTTTCCATTTAAGTCTAATTGAATATACTTGTTAGAAGGTATTGTTATATCTGATGCAATAGTAGCATCTGCCAATAATTTCACTTGTGTAAATGTGTTGTATGTTATAGCCTTTGCCATTGCTGATTCTAAAGAACCAAATCGCTCTTCATAGCCGTTGTTGATGACTAGAATTTCACCATCATCAACAATTTCTGCAATATTATATTTTATACCATCAATGTATTCATTATGTACTTTTAGATATTTATTTGCTTCCATTTCAATTTTTTTATTTTCTGGATATATTGCAATCTTACCCGCAATTATTTTTCCACTTATAAATTTGAAATTCGATGAAGTACTATCGAAGTAAATACCATATGTGAAATAATTTGCATAATTATTTTTTTGACACAAAGATTTTAATACAACATCTTTTATCGTTAAACTTCCATTACCATAAATATCTATACAATGACCATAATTACTTTCACTTGCAAAAGTAGTAACACTTCCACCATCAATATTTATATTTCCATTACTATATATTCCATACAGGTTTATTGGTGTCTCTATATATATGTTACTATTTAATATATTTATTGTTCCACTTTTTACATTATATATTCCACACATTTTATATTTATTGGATAATGATATACCAGTTAAAGTGCTTTCATTTATATCTATCTTTCCAGCATCAGAATTATATACACTTATTCTATACGCATAACCCATAATGTTTGCACCTATATAAACACTATCTGTATTTATTTTTGTTTTATTAACAATTATATTTCCAGTTCCTTTGTTACAAATAGATTGTATAACACATCCATTTATCTCTATGTTTCCCGTTCCAACATTATAAACAGCTGAAATCGTACATCCATTCAATATTAAACTTTTTGATCCAGCATTATATATTCCTTCTCTGCCACAATCTATTAATCCATTCTTTTCAGATGACGAATCAATTATAGTCAAATCGCCATTATTTATTATAACTCTACTAAGTGTATTTGCATTTATTTCATTACCATTTAAATCAATTTCTATATTTTGTTCTTCAGCTATTTGCACACTTGTAAGTAACTGCTCATTAGTTAAAAGCTTAATTTTATGCAAAGTTCCATCTTCTGCTGAATTTTTTATAGCTTCTTGTATCGAAGAATACTCTTCTACTATTCCACTTGGTTTTTGCAATTCTACTGCGTTTCCTTCTTCTAGATAATTTATGACATATTTTTCTTCATTAGTATACGCAATATGTTTTCCTTGAGGTATATTAACATAGCCATTTTCAAATTCTCCACTATTTTTTACTATCATTCCATCAGGCACGCTTATACCTTTTTTTCCTTTATATGTCCCACCATTTATTATCAATTTCGAATTTACATTTTTTGTAAATATAGCATTGCAAGAACTTCCAGTATTGTCAGTATTAGTTGTAACTATTATATCTCCACTTATAGCAATTGTTCCTGTTCCAAGTTTATATATACCATATGAATGAAAATTACTGTTAACAATTATCGTGCTATTATTAACATTTATAGTTCCATTATCTGCATCGTATATTCCATATATATAAGTACCCGTCGAATTTATTTTTATGGAGCCTCCAAGCATATTTATTATTCCGTTTCCTTTATTGTATACTCCAAACACATCAGAACTACCCACAGGAGATAACATTATATTTACATTTATCAAATTTATTGTACCTTGCATGTTATTATATATTCCAAATGTTCTTCTGCCTTTACATTGTATAAAACTTTCGCTTACTGTAATATCTCCACTCCCCTCATTATATATTGCATACATCTCTCTAGGGGCAACATTAACTGATGAATAATCTTTGCTTATTAACGAAAGTGAAATTATACTTAAATTTGCTTTTTCTTTATTAACAATACCCTTTTCAGCATATATTATTTTTCCTGATTTGCTTTCTGACAAATCACATAATGTTAACTTTCCACTATTTTCTATTATTGCTGATGAATTTGCACTTATTTCTTTGCCATTTAAATCTAGTTTTATATTTTTTCCTTCATCTATAACGATACTTCTTCCAAGGAATTCATCTGCTAACATTTTTACTGTATATAATAAACCATCACCAGATACATTTTCTACTGCATCTTGCACCGAAAAATATTTTTCTATTGTCCCATCTGTTTTTTGCAATTCTGCTACTAATACTCCACCATCTTGTAAATAATTTACGATGTATTTTCCTTCTGTTCTGTTTGTAATATATTTACCATTTGGTAAATTCACATAGCCATTTTGATATTCACCTGTATTTTTTATTTGCATTCCTTGTGGAATATATATTCCAGATGTTGTACCTTTAAATTCTCCTCCTTCTATTATAACTTTTGAATTTGCATCTTTTATATATAGTCCATATGGTGAATTTTGTATTGTTCCACCAATCATCTTTACAGTTCCTATTCCGTTATTTACTACTCCGTTTATTGTACCATCATTAACATTTAATACACCTTGGTTTTCATTTTTTATAAGACCTGTAATTATACCACCATATATATTTATTATACCCATACCATTATTTGTCACCAAATATAATGTTCCACCTAGTATATTTACTGTGCCATCCCCATTATTATATATTTTGTTAATTGTACCATCAGTTACATTTATTTCACCTTCCGACACATTATAAATCACATCTTTCGTTATGCCGCCAAATATGTTTAATTCAGCCATGCCATTATTATATATGTCAGATTCTATAGAGCCTGATTGGTTTGTTGATAAATCATTTATTTTTAACTCTCCGTTATTTGATATAGTTCTATCTATACTTGTCGAAGATAATTTTTTGCCATTTAAATCTATTTCTATTTTTTGGCCTGCTCTTATCTCTATCGGTGTGCCATAATATTCATCATCATTTGTCATCTTTATTTTGATATATTCTGTCATCTCTGTACCGCATGAGTTAATTGCTTCTTGAAGTGTTTTATAATATGTATTTGTTTTTTCTATATACGCTCTTGTTTGAACATCTATTTTACTACCAACTAATTGTATTTCATTTTTTTGATAAGCATTGCCTGCTAAATCTTTTACTACTCCACCATCATAAGCGCTTAAGTTTAATGAACCATAATCACCTTCTTGAATTGTATATGTGTATGTCAATATATTTGTACCTGTAGACTCAAGTGTAGCCTCTCTTATTACTCCATCACCGAATTTTATTTTCAATGTAGGTGCAGTAGTTACTACTACTTCTTCACTCCAATTCACGTTAAGTGTTATTTTAGTTCCAGCAACATAACTACCTGTTTCTGGTGATACTACTTCTATATTAGTTACTATTGGTGATTTTATATCTATATTTTGAGCAACTACACTATAAGGTTCTGATATATTTCCAGCTTTATCTATAGCATATGCATACCATGTTCCATTTTTGTCTACATCATATGTTATGTTGTCTGCTTCTATTTTTATCCACTCTGCATCTTTTCTTGGCACTTTACTATCCATTGTAATTATATATGCTTTTACACCAGAACCGTTTTCTTCATCACTCATACCTGTTAATGTTATTGTTTGTTTTGTGCCATTTCCTGTTGTTATGCTAACATTTTGAATTGTCGGCTTTATTTTATCTATGTTTTTTACTTCGTATTCTTCTTTTTCTATTATATCTCCACTTGCATTTAATGTTTGTGCATATACTGTGCTATTTTCTTCTACTTCAATTGTTATCTCTGTATCTCCCGCATTCAAGCTTTGCCATTCACCACTAGATATTTTGTATTGGTTTGTATTTGATATGTCTGCATAGTATATTTTGATATTTTGATTTTCATTTATCCAGCCTACTCTTTCTGGCACTATTGTTATTCCGTTAGTTTTAACTAAATAACTTGTCTCTATATTGTCTTTGTTTTTTATTGTTTTTAATAAATATCCTGTTGGCAATGTTGCTGTTCCATAGATAGAGTCAACACCCGTAATTTTTCCATCATACATTTTTAATGTACCCTTATTTATATATATACCATAAAACTTACCATATATTTGTAACAAATCTTGTTTTACTATTTGATCATCTTGACCTATAGTTAAAACTGCATTTGCATTATCTTGATATATTGCATATGCTTTATTCTTTGGTGAAGTTACATTTATACTTCCACCACCATTTGTTGAAGAATCTATTATTTGCAATTTGCCATTATTGGTAATCGCTTTTATCTCATCCTCACTCTCAAATGTAATGTTTTTGCCATTTAAATCTAATATGATATTTTGATTTGTGTTAACAGTTGCCAATCTTGTCTCACTCACATCTTTTTGCAAAATTATTTTAGTTTGCACATTTGCTGGCGCTTTTAGTACTGCAGAATTTAAAGAAGAAGAGTATTGTTCTACTACTTGTTGTCCACTCTTGTATTCTAGTTTATATATGTTATCACCTACAAAAGATTTTGTGTAATAATTACCATCTCTGCCGGTTTCTATGTTTGCCCCTTGAGGAATATTTATTGCATACTTATCCGTTTGCACTGTTTCACTATATTCAAAAACAGTATTTGTAGGACGTACTATGGCAGAATTTCTGCCCTCTAAGATACCATCATAAAATCTTATATCACCACCTAGAGTATTGGAACTTATAGCATATGTGCCTTTTATTATAGGATTCTCTACATCTATTTTTCCATCATCTTTACCAATTATAATCGTGCCTTTATTATTTTCTATTCCGTACGAACTCCTTGCACCCTCTACAATTATTGAACCTTTATTTAAAATTACTGTTCCTGTTTTTTGGTTACTAATACCGTATCCATAACTATAGCTTGAATGTACGGTTATCATACCACCATTTATAGTAGTCATTCCATTTTCCGAATTTCTAATGCCCATAGCTGATGCATGGGTTGAATTTGTGCTAGCTGTTATTGTGGCATCATTTACAACTAAATTACCTAGATTATATAGACCACACGCTCCCATATAAGAATGATAACTATAATCTGGAGCAAGTGCATTTATTTTTCCAATATCTACAATTACATTTCCAAAACTTCCTTTATTAATTACTCCATATGCTGTGAATTGAGATGATGTGTATTGCATAGTTGCTGTAATTGTACCGCCCATAATCTTTATCCTTCCATCATTTAGATTGTATATACCACATACACCAGAATCTCCATTAATATGAGTACCTGAACCAGAAACATTTATCTCGCCATTTCGCATTTGCACTATTCCTGCCTTGGCGTTATATATTCCACAGGCAGTTGATGCAATTTTTCCACCGTTTACATTTATAGTTCCATTTACGCTATTGTATATACCATAATTGGGCTCACGATCAAACCTTGATGTACTAATTTTGCCACCATTTACATTTATGCTTCCATTGCCATTATTGTATACTCCATAACTTGGTGCACTAATCGTACCACCATTTACATTTATGCTTCCACTTCCATAATTATATATACCATAATCTGATGAGGTGATTTTACCACCATTTATATTTATAATTCCAGTATCAGAGTTATAAATAGTATAGCAATTTTTTCTGTCACTGCCATATCTATACATTCTAATTGTTCCTTCTTCTGTTGAATCATTTATTAATAATTTACCATTATTATAAAATGCATATACAATATTAGCCCTACCATAGATTTCTTTTCCATTTAACATTAGATCTATGTTTTGGTTTTTCTCTATTTCGATGTTATTATATAAGAATTCATCTGATACCATTTTTAATTTGTATAAAGTTCCGTTTGCTGGCACTGTTTTTATTGCCTCGTTTAATGAATAATACTCTTCTTTTGTACCATCTGGTTTTTGTAATTCAACTGTAGGACCATCTTCTAAATAATTTATAATATAATTATTTTCTATTTTATATGAAATATGTTTTCCAACTGGCAAATTGACATATCCTGCTTCATATTCGCCACCATTTTTTTGTCTCATTCCATCTGAAATATATATTCCATTTTCTCTTCCTTTTAATTCTCCTCCTTCTATTATAACTTTTGAAGAAACATTATTTATATACATAGCTATCCCTTTACTCTGATTTTTATCAATTGCACTCACATTTCCGCTGTTTATTTTTATTGTTCCTGTTCTAGCATTGTATACCCCATAATTATGGCTACATATATTACTATCACTTATTTTAACTTGCCCGACATCAGCATTATAAATTGCATACACATAAGTTGATTGACTAGCATCAGACATGCCATTTATTATGCTTCCTTCTATATTCACATCCCCACTTTCGGCATTATATATTGCATAACTTTGCGCATTAGACATACCGCTATTTGTATTACTCTCTACTTTTGCATCGATTATATTTATTGTTCCATCAATTTTATTATAAATACCATATGCTTTGTGCCCTGATTTTGAAATTATCGTTGCATCAGTTATAATTACTTTTCCTTTTCCAGTATTATATATTCCGTATGACTTTCTAGAATCGTGCCAGTGATAGGTTAGATTTACATTTATCGTTCCATTACTAACAGTTACATTTCCATCACCAGAATTATAAATTCCATATGTTGTCGTAAATTCCGGAGTATTGTATCCTACTAAAACACTTATTAAACCTTCTCCAGTACTATCTATTATAGTTAGATTGTTTGCCTCTGTACGAATACCATATTCCTTATAGTATGCAAATATTGTCTTACCATTTAAATCTAGTGTTATGTTTCTTTCTTTTGGTATATTTATATGTTCAAATAGTTCTTCGTTTTCTTCCATCTTTATTATTGCTTCTTCGCTATCTTTTATTGCATCTATCGCTAATTGTATACTACTATATCCAGTTGTTTTTTCTCCTACTGTTAATGTTACTGTTGGCATAGAACTTACATAGTTTATTTTATATGAGATACTATTTACTTCCTCTATTCCTTGGTGTAAATAGCTATTTTCTAGCATTTCTACATTTTCCGGATTTAAATAAGTTTTTTCATATTCTCCATTATTCCATATTATATTTTTCCCATATATTTTCCCATCATAAAATCTTATTTTATCTGCTTTGTTATATAAACCATAATAATTTTCTGTGCTATTTTCTTCGCTTATGCTTGCAAACAATGTTACACCATCTATTGTCAAGTCTCCACTTTCCATATTATATAATGCGTATGTTACTACATCTTTTTGTGCTATTGCTTCTATTCTTCCTTGGTTTGTTTCATCTTTTAATATTAATTTACCATTGTTTATGATTGCATATACTGCATTATTTTTTTCTTCTACTCTTTTTATTGTGTGGCCATTTAGGTTTATTGTTATGTTTTGACCATTATATATTTTTATTATTTCTCTTATTGTTTCATCTGAATTTACTGTTATTATTGCTTCTCTTCCATCTGCTGGTATTTTCTCTAGTGCATCTATTATGCTTAAGTATTCTGTTGTTTTGCCATCCATGTTTAGAGTTACAGCTATTTCGTTTGATAGATATGATGATTTATATGTTAAACCATTTTCTTCGACTATTTCTATTTTGTCCATATAACCTGCAGGTATTTTATATGATGTTGCTCCCTCGACTGATTTTATTGTTGATGTTGTTCCTTTTATTTTTCCATCATAGTAATTTAATTTACCACCATTTCCTGTTAGTTTTATACCTGTTGATGTTCTTGATATTGCTTTTATTTCTGGTGATGTTGTAGAAACTATTCCATCATCTATTCCAAGTGTTATTTCTCCTGATTCTTTATTATATATAGCATATGATTCTAATACTACTGAAGTTGAATTTGATATTGCTTCTATCTCTCCTGCTTTTATATCTAGTTTTCCTGTACCATTATTTATTATTGTATATGCTGATTTTGCTTGTGATGTTGCATTTATTTTTCCAACGTTTTCTGATGTGTTTATTATTTTTAATGTTCCGTCATTTTCTATTGCTGTTACTACTGCACTATCATTTTCTATGCTTATTGTTTTTCCATTTAAGTCTATTGTTATGTTTTGTCCTTCTTTTATTTTTACTGTTTCTCTTAGTGCTGTGTTGCCAACTATTTTTATTATTGTTTCTTCGTTTCCTGCTGCTTTTACTGCATTTTGTAATGTTGCATAATATGTGTCTTTGCTTGCTATGTATGCTGCATTTTCTACAAATATTTCACTTCCTGTTTGAGCTGGCATTTCATAACTTGCTTCATTATTTAAGGCATCACGAACCAAGCCACCTGAAATTGACTCTATTTTTAGGTAGCCACTATCTTCTTTTTTTATTTTATATACATATGTTATCGTTGTTTTATCATTTTCTACTTTTGTTAATGGTATTATTACATCATCATCAAATTTTATATTTAATACTGGTGCTTCACCTGTTACTACTTCTTCATCCCATTCTAATTTTATCGTTATTTCATCATCTATTCCGTATTTTCCTGATATAGGTGATACTACACCTATGCTCTTTATTTTTGGTCCATTTCTGTCTATGTTATCTACTACATATTCTAATATGCCTGAGTCATAGGTACCATCTGTCATTAGGTAATATATCGTTCCATTTTCACTCATGTGAATTGTTGTTTCCGCCTCTGACACTTCTATATATTCTTTATTGTCTAGACTATATTTCTTTGTATATGTGTTGTTGTTCCATTTTATTGTTACATCTACATCTTCTAGTGTTTTTACATTTGGTGTTTTTGTTATTATGATTTTGTCTGATGATATTTTTGTTTTTATTTTTGTACTTTCAGATGTGACCTCACTTAGTCCATCTGATACTCTTGTTACTACTTCGTATTCTGTTTTTTCGCTCAATCCTGTTACTGTATATTCTCTTAAGTCAACTACATTTATCCATTTATATTCATCATTTGAGTTTGCTAATTTATATCCATATGCAATTGTTTTAAATGTGTTTGAATCTGTTTGATTTAGCTTTATTTTAATTTCTGTTGCTGTGCTTTCACAAGATGGAGCTACATTTGTTGGTTTATCTCCATCTAATTTTATTGTTGCTGTTGTTGCCTCTTGTGACATTGCATTATCTTTATCTTTAAACCATACATATATTGTTTTTTCACCGTATCTCTTGTCCTGCAATGTATATTCATATGTGTCTTCTAACTTTAGCCAGTTTACATTAGTTGAAGATGGTTTTTGACTATCTTCTGAAATATACATGTAGTCTGCATTGTCCGCTGAAATTTGAAGTGATAAATTTGCATTTTCTGTATATTCTGCACCACCGTTTATTACCACTTTTCCGTTACTTGGCAATATTGGTGTGAATTTTAAATTTTTGATTGCAACTTTATCTTCGTTTCTGCTTATATTTTTATCTTTTGTATATTCGAATACTAAAGTAATTACACCATTTTCAGGCACTCCAAATCTACTGCTACGGCTTACCCAATCACGCTTTCCAGATCCTCCTGCAATAGGATTTCCTTGGCTTGTAACTTTAAAAGTATCGTAATTATCTTCTGAACTTATCATGTAATCGAAACTTACATTTCCACCATATTGAGTTTTGATTTTCACTGTTAATTTTGCTGTTTCGCCGTGTTTACCTTGAATTGCTGTTTCTAATATATTTGGTGTGTCTTCATATGATACCCAAGTGTCTCTTCCATCTAGTTTTGATATTTCAAAAGTAAAAATGCTATTATTTTGGAATGTGCTTGATGATGCTAATGAATTTGTTGTAACTACTGGAATACTACGTTTTGGCATTGATACAATCTTTGGAGACTTATACACAACGCTATATGTTTGAACATTTGAAGACATTGCATCTTCGTTTGTTTCATCTTCCAAACTCATAAGTGAGATTGTGTTTTCTCCCTTTTTTACGCTTTGCCATGCTGTATTTTCGCCTACTTCTTCTCCGTCTTTTAATACTGCAATTTCTCCATCTTCTTCTGCTTTTACCGTTAGTTCTACATTATCTCCACTTGTTTTAGTAGATGCTAAGAATCCTTTTTCTGTGTATTGCACATTGTCTAAGTTATAATAGCTCATCGTTTTGTTTGTTCCATATACACATGCATCAAATGAGTATAATGCTTCTTCGGCATTTTCTTTTGCTCCAGTATTGGTATTTATTATTTCATCAAGGTTAAAGGTTGCGGTATAGATTTCTCTTGTGGCATCATATGTGGCATTTTTAGTTGTTTTAAATTTAGAGTATGCTCCGCCAGACCATGCAGATATAACGATTTTGTCTATATCGTTTCTACTGGTTTCTAAGTACACCTCTATTTCTTTCTCACTTGTAAAAGTACTTGAAAGCTCTGCCGCATTTAGCTTTGGCGATGTGCTTTCATATGAACTTTCGAGCTCTGCAAACTCATCTATAGTCGCCGCCCCATCTGCGAGAGATACACCCGTTATCCCTCCTGTGATTAACAAAATCATTGAAATTAAAAACACCTTAACCTTGAATTTTTTCATACCAATTTCTCCTTTGTTTTGATGCATGCCACTTAGCATGTGCGTCACTTTTATGACTTGCCTTAATTATAATATATATATAAATATTGTCCAGCCGGCTAAAGCATGCGTGCGTTGAGTTTTAAGGTTTTGATATTTTGTGTTCTTTTACGGAAATACAAATTTCGACTTTTTATTTTGGATGTTTTTATGCATTGTTAAATTTGAGTTAAAAAAATATTACAAGCAACGTAACATACTTGTAATATCTTTGTAATATTTTAATTATTAAGTTTGTACCGAACTTGCATTATGCGGTATACGTAATAGTTTGAAGGTTTATATTGGTGTGTTAGTAAGTTATTTTACAATTACTAATATACCACTACAGTTTCTCAATCTCCTCTTTGGTTAACCCCGTAATTTCTGATATTTGTTTTATATCCATGCCTGTTTGTTTTAGCTTTTTAGCTATTTCTAGTTTTTCAGCCTTTGCTTCTGTCCTAGCTTGTTCTATGCCTTCTTTTTTACCTTGCTCTATGCCTTCCTTTTTGCCTTCCTTTTTACCTTGCTCTATGCCTTCCTTTTTACCTTGTTCTATGCCTTCCTTTTTGCCTTGCTCTATGCCTTCCTTTTTACCTTGTTCTATGCCTTCCTTTTTACCTTGTTCTATGCCTTCTTTTATGCCTTGTTCTATGCCTTCTTGTTTTGCATCATAATTATCTTGCAACATCTCTCTTCTTGCTCTCTCTCTTACTTCTATTATCGCCATCATTTTTTCATCTGAGGTTATTTTCTTGTACTGTTCTTCTGCCTCTTGTATTTG
>CAKPEF010000001.1 GCA_934149305.1 uncultured Clostridia bacterium | reverse complement strand
ACAGTATTATCAAATTTAGAATCACATAATGCTGAATTAATAAAAGAAGGAAAAAGCAAAGAAGAGAGATTTGAAATATTAAGTAATATATGTAAATATCAATTAGATATACTTAATAACGCAGAAAGAATTAAGTTATTAAATGAAAGAAGTAGTGATTGAAATGTCAAATGAAGAAAAAAGTTTCCAAAAAACAAATATTAACTGGTATCCAGGCCATATGGCTAGAGCCAGAAGAGAAATAGCAGAAAGTGTAAAGCTTGTAGATGTGGTTATAGAGATAATAGATGCTAGAATACCGATAGCAAGTAGAAATCCGATACTAAACGAAATAATAGGAGACAGGCCTAGAATAGTTGTTTTAAACAAAGCGGATTTGGCAGATAGTGATGCAAATAAAAAGTGGGTTCAAAAGTTAAAATCCAATAACCAAACAGCTATAGTTGCGGATAGCAACAAAGGAAAAGGGGTAAATGATGTTGTAGAAGCAGCATTATCACTAATGAAAGATAAAATAGAAAAACAATCAGCTAAGGGAAGAACAGGAATTTCAATAAAAGCAATGATAGTTGGCATACCTAATGTTGGAAAATCGACCTTTATAAATAAAATAGCAGGAAAGCAAACTGCAGAAGTTAGCAACAAACCAGGTGTTACAAGAAAAAATCAATGGGTAAGACTAAATGATAAAATACAATTATTAGATACACCAGGTGTATTGTGGCCAAAGTTTGATAATGCGATAACAGCAAGACATTTGGCATACATCGGTACAATAAAAGATGAAATATTAGATGTTGAAGAATTAGCACTTAGCCTACTTGAAGAACTTGTATTAAAATATAAAAAGAATGTTTATGAAAGATATAAAATAGACGAAAACTTCACATATGAAATGACAGTTGAACTAATGGAGGAAATAGGAAGAAAAAGAGGCTGCTTGGTAAGAGGCGGAGAAGTAGATTACACAAAGGTTGCCAATATAATCTTAGATGATTTTAGAACCGGAAAAATAGGTTTAATAACATTAGAATAATGAGGTGAAAAAATGATAACAGAAAGTGATATAAAGCAAATGTCTCCACTTGTCTTTGCTTATATGGGTGATGCAGTATATGAAAAATATATAAGAGAATATGTTATAAGACAAGGATTATGTAAAAATGGATTATTACATAAAAAAAGTATCAAGTATGTAAGTGCAAAGGGACAAGCAGAAATACTAGAAAGACTAGAACCAAATCTTACAGAAGAAGAACTAGACATAGTAAGGAGAGGAAGGAACTCTAATCCACATTCAACAGCTAAAAATGCAGATGTAATAGTATATAAATATGCAACAGGCTTTGAGGCTTTAATAGGATATCTATATCTTACTGGACAAGAAAAAAGATTAAATGAAATACTAGCAGAGTGCGTAAAATAAAAAATATACATAGAGTAAAAATTTTTTGACAAAATTTTTTGCTCTATGTATATTTTCACCATATTTAAACATTTGCTCTAAATATAAATTAGTGTTAAAATATTTTTAGAAATAAAAATATTGAATGGAGCAAGTTAACTCATTAAAAAAATAGAATGTGCTAAGAAAAAAGTAGCTTAAGCTTATGTGCGCTCCATAAAAACTAATTGATAGTGGTACACTTAAGTAAAGTTGAAAAAATATCATAATTAGGAGGAATTTTTATGAATAAAAAAATTGTGGCTTTAATTGCAGGAATAGTAGTGATTCTAATAGGTTCATTTGGAATATATAAAATAACTCAAAAAAATAACGAAATAATAAACTCAAATTTTGTTATAGGAGAAAGAAAAGCTATATTCACAGAAAAAGATTATCCTAAAGTAGATGGTTCAACTGAAACATTGATGCTTTCAAAAGCATTTAAAGCAGAATTCTTAGGAAAAAAGCTAGATGGAATTGACATGACTCATAACACAACATATTATGCATACGAAAACCTGGTTAATGGCGCATGCGATTTAATATTAGTGACATATCCATCGAAAGAAGAATTGGATCTTGCAAAGGCTCATAATATAGAATTGGAGATAATCCCAGTAGCAAACGAAGCATTGGTATTTTATAATAATAACCAAAACGAAACAAAAGACATAAGCTTAGAGCAACTTCAAAAAATCTATACAGGTGAAATAACAAATTGGAAAGAGGTTAGTGGTGAAGATATGCCAATAAGAGTAGTTCAAAGAGAAAAAAATTCTAGTGTTCAAACAGGACTTATAAATTTAGTTATGAAAGATAAAGATATAATGCAAATATCAGAAGAAGATACAATAACATCAGAAAAAGCAATGGTTAATTTAGTATCTGATGAAGAAAGTGGAAAAGAATCAATCGGTTATTCATATTATTACATGATTGATAATAGTAATTCAAAAGATAAAATTAACTTGCTTTCAATAGACGGAATAAATCCAAATGATGAAACAATAAAAAACGGAACATATCCACTAAGTACAAAATATTATATTGTCATAAATAAAGCTAATCCAAAAGAAAGTAATGTTAGAAAGTTGATAAAAGAAATGCTTGGAGAAAGAGGACAAAAAGCGCTAGAAGCAGTTAATTATATTAGTATGTAAAAGGGAGGAGATATAATGCTTGGAGCATTACATAGCATAATTGCAGGTTCATCATCGGTTGCATCAGTCGTAATATCAATAGCATTTATGCTGTTTTTTGGATTTGCAATGACTAGAATCACAAAGCTATTAAAATTGCCGAATGTAACGGCTTATATTATAACAGGAATTTTACTTGGGCCATTTTGTTTAAATATAGTGCCAAGTACAGTTACAGATGGAATGGAATTTTTGGCAGACATAGCACTTGCATTTATAGCTTTTAGCACAGGCGAGTTCTTTAAATTTGAAACCCTCAAAAAAAATGGAGGAAAAGTTGTAATAATAACAATATTAGAATCTGTATTAGCATCGATTTTAATATTTTGCTTAACGTATTTTATGTTAGGGTTAGACTTGGCATTTTCACTTGTGCTTGCTGCACTTGCATCGGCAACTGCACCAGCATCAACAGTTATGACGATAAGACAAACAGGTGCAAAAGGCGACTTCGTAGATACATTATTGCAAGTTGTTGCGCTAGATGATGTTGTGGGTTTAATACTATATAGCGTCGCAATATCAATTGCACTTGCAATAGCACCAGGGGCAGGAGCATTCAGCATAAGTAATATAATAATACCAATAGCAACAAACATTGTTGTTTTATTGGCAGGAGCATTATTTGGTGTTGTAATGAAACTTTTAATGCCTCAAAAACGTTCAACAGATAATAGACTTATAATACTTATATCATTACTATTTGCATTTTGTGGAATATGTGCATTACTTGATGTTTCGCCACTATTAGGTTGTATGTCAATGGGAATGATATATATAAATATAACAAATGATGATAAATTATTTAAACAATTAAATTACTTTAGTCCACCAATTCTATTATTATTTTTCGTAAGATCAGGTATCTGTTTTAAACTAGATGCACTTGTAAATACATCATCAGCAGTCGGAAGCGTATCACTTTTAACCGTGGGTGTATTATATTTTATAGTAAGAATAATTGGAAAATATTTGGGTGCATATTTAGGATGTTTAGTTACAAAAAAAGATAGTAAGGTTAGAAACTATTTAGGACTTGCACTAATTCCTCAAGCGGGAGTTGCAATAGGTCTTGCAGCACTTGGAGCTAGAACATTAGGAGGGGAAATAGGAAATGCACTACAAACAATAATACTAGCATCAAGTGTACTTTATGAGCTAATAGGACCAGGTTGTGCAAAGCTTGCACTATATTTATCAAAATCATATAGTGATAAATTAGAAGACCTAGTACCAGAAAGCGAAGTTACAGAAGAGGGAGAAAAGAAAACAGAAATAGAACTTTTAATAGACAGAATACACAAAATACAAGAAGAATTACCTGAACACGGTGAAAATGTATTGTCGGATGAAGAGCAAGCATTTCTAGATGCTGCCGAAGAACAATATGCATCACTTCGGAGCAATAAGAAAAAATAATAGAAGATAAGCCTAAGAAAAGGCAGAAAAGGAGAGAAAAATGTATTATATGTTAGAAGATCCGATAGCTACAATGCTTGGCGATTGGTCATCAGAACTTGGAGCAGGAGCGATAATATTTAGAATAATAATATCAATTATATTTTCAGCAATAATAGGTTGTGAGCGTTCAATAAAAAGACACTCAGCAGGATTAAGAACATTCATATTAGTATCGCTTGCTTCAACAATAGCAATGTTAATAGACTTATATTTAATGCAAGATTTTGGAGTAGTATTTGCATTCTTATCAACAGCAACAATAATAAGCACAGCAATGCTTAGTGGAAACTCAATACTATTCACATCAAAAAATCAAATAAAAGGATTAACAACATCAGTTGGCTTGTGGGCTGCCGGAATAATAGGGCTTTCAATAGGTGCAGGATTATACACAGTAACAACAGTATCGTTTATAGCACTAATATGCATACTATACATATTTCCAAAATTCGAAGCAACACTGAAAGATAGTTCAAATCATTTTGAAATCCATCTAGAATTAAAAAACAAAAGCTATCTACAAGACTTTGTAACAACAATCAGAAAATTGGGACTTAGAATAGATGACATCGAACTAAATCCAGCATATATAAACTCAGGCCTTAGCGTATATTCAATATCAATAACAATAGATAGCAAGGAACTAAAAAAATACAAAAAACATAGCGAAATAATAAAAGCACTAAGCACACTAGAATATATATACTATGTGGAAGAAATAAGATAAAATATAACATAGAGTCAGTGCGAATAAGCTCTGAAAGAGAAAAGCAAAACATACTGCAAAATGTAGCTTAAGCTTAGGCGTGCTCCATGAAAAATTAAAGATAAGTGTGCGATAAGTGCAAAATAACCTCTAAAGAGAAAAACAAAACATACTGCAAAATGTAGCGGAGCACAGTGTGCTCCATAAAAAATACTGAATATAACTAAATGGGAAAAGGGTGAACAAATGAGAAAACCGAAGATCGTACTAATAAGTTTTTTAACGATAGTAGTTGTATGTGTACTTACTGGTATAGGAATATATATGTATGAGAATGCAGTTGGAAAAGTTTATACTGAATATGTATGGCTTAACGATTCTAATTTAGAGCCCAAAAAAATAAATACACCCATAGAGAATTTTGGAAAGTCGATACAAGGAAAGAAAATTGAAAAATTAGTACAAAAGGTAAATTTATATAATAATGAAAAAGGAATAGCTTTCAATTATATATTTATTGAAAATAATAGTCATGTGGTATTAAAAGAAGAGATTGGTCAATATAGTGCTCCAATATATAGTTGTTCAATAGGAAAAGCGCAAAAAAATGAAAAATATGCTATTAAATTAGAATATGATATAGAAACTCAATTGATATCAAAAATTATAATAAATGAGTATCCAGAAAAAGATTCTGAAAGCTCAATTGTATTAAAAAATTTTGAAATAGAAAAATACGAGGGTATAGTAAAGATACAATATATAAAAGATCTTATAAAAATAATAAATTCATACAATAAAGAAGGAGTATTTACTGAAAATATACTTCTTGAAAATGAGAGCGATTTGTCATTAGAAAGTAAAAACGAAAATTACAAAATAAAATCAACAAAAGCACAGAAAAATAATTACTATAAAGTTGAAATTACCCAATACGGATCTTCTTTTGGAGAAGTTAAAAAGATAGTAATAAAGAATGCATTAAGATTTAGGCGGAACTAAGTATTGGAGTAGTCACATAGAGGAATTTGAAGGAAAAGTAGATGTAAGCGACTTAAGAAGATTAATAAGAAGAATAAACACATATAATAAAGAAAATCTTTTCCCAGAGGACATATCAATAGAAAATGAAAGTGACTTGTTGGTAGAACAAGAAGATGGTCAATATAAAATAGTCAATAAAGGAGAATTCAACAAAATCTACAAAGTTGAAATGACTCAATATGATGATACATATGGCTGTGTTAAAACAATAAAAATAAGTGAAGCAGAATAATGCAAAACCAGTACCCAATAACCTCTAAAAAAGAAAAGCAAAATGTATCTTAAGCACAGAGTACTCAATAAAGAAATAAATATAATAAGGATAGGAGAGAAAACAAATGAAATTAGTTAGTATTGTAATAGTTACACTAATAGTAGGATTAGGAGTATGTACAGAAAATAGTCTTTTTAACAGTTTAGAAACGAGTGCTGAAAATGTTATTACGGCACAAACAGAAGCCTTAAATAAAGATTTAGAAGCATATTGTGGAGAAAAAGTAAGAGAGAGTTATGTTGAAATGCTAGTGAAAAGAGTAAACATGTATAATGCCAACGACATGTTTCCTGAAGCTGTGATTATAGAAAATGAAAGCAACTTGACACTAAGCAAAGATGGCAATAATTATACTATAACTGCAACTACGGAGCAAACAAACCAATACTATAAAGTAGAGGCAAAATATAATAACAAGACAGGATATATAAGCAAAGTTATAATAAGCGATGCCACATAAGTAAATAGTGACTTAAAAATCGTGAATTTGGATGATAGATTTTCAAATTTACGATTTTTTAGATATAAGAACTTACAAGCTAGAAAAATATAGAAAAATAGCTAATTTTGTGATAAAATGACTATATAAGTAGAGGGGCAAATTAGCTTATAAAAAGTGGAGTATGCTTAGGGGTGTTCTATAAATAGATAAAAATTAGTGAGGAAAACAAGTATTAGTACAAAAATGTAGCTTAAGCTTAGGTGTGAACGATAGATAGCAGTAAATTAAAATAAAGTTGGAAAAACATCATGGTTAGTGAATCTAATTTGTAAAAAAGGGGGAAACAAATGAATAAACTAGAAATCATATGTTTGATTTGCGAAATTATAATTGGAATAGGTATAGGACTTTTATTAGGAATCATTATATATAAAATATTAAAAGAAAACAAAAGAAAAGCGGAAAAAGAAGAAGAGAGAGATTTTAGTTCTTCAGAGGAATATCAAAAGATTTTTGAAGAGGTTGCTAATGAAGAAAAACTGTATAAGCATATGAAAAATTTTATTATAAAAACATTGATAATTCTTTCTTTGATGGTTGCTATTATGATATTTGTTGCTGTTTTTGAACCTATAGATAATACTAAAATAAATCAACTTTTAATATGGGGGACATTGTTAATAGGGATAATATTAGTATTTATGATTGGTGGAAATGACATAAATGCAAATAATAGAGTGGTGAAAAGTTTTCTTGAAAGAGTTAGTGGAGACATAAGGCTTGGAAGCGAGTGCCAAAGCCAAGAAGAATATTTAAAAGCTCAATTTATAAAAATAGATGGTGAAGAATCAAGAAAACCTAGAAATTCACTAATAAATCCGTATGGTTATGTAATAGAAGGTGTGTGTTCTTTAGATGAAAATATAAGAAATTATAGAGTAAGGATTTATGGAAATGTAAAGGCATATTATTATATACATAATAGATATAATAGACATACTTTACCTAATAATGGTTCTTTGTTGGAACTGAACAAAAAAACTTTTTGGAAAGGAATGCTTGTAACAATAGAAACAAATTTAAAGATGTTACCAATAATAATCGCCAATAATGAAGCGACCAATAATCATTTGCCAGCAGAAAATATATTTGATATAAGTGGCCTAGAAACAAAAAGCAGATTTGATATATATACAGAAGATAAGGAATCAGCAAAAGAATTTTTGACTCCAGAATTACTAAGTGTAATAGCTAAATTTGAGAGAGAAAACAATGTGAAAATTGATATTACATTTGATAAAAAAATATACATAAGATTTTATGACATATTTTTTAATTTGTTGAATTTTGACGCATTTGGAAGTAGTAAATATAAGTATAAAGAAGCCGTGCACAATTATTATATAGTTACAAAATTTGTAGAAGAATTATTAGAAAATATATAAAATTATAAGTCTTAATAAATGAAGGGAGAAATGACAGCTGGAAAACTATTTTTGGGGCATATGTATCGTATTGTTAGTTACATATTTCATAGCATATGAAAGGTATATACTGAAAAAAACAGATATAAAGAACAGTTTAACTTATACTTTCCTATGGTTTGCACCACTATTTGTCCCTACAATTGCTAGCAACTTAGCAACTATAGGAGTGACAATTGTTTCAAATGAATACATGTTTCCCTTAACTTTTACAGTATCGTGTGTAACAATTATAATAGTGCTTGAAAAAATTATCGTTTCAATAGGAAGAAAAACGAGTAAAAAAGAAAGAATGCAAATAAAAAAGTATAAAGAATATAGCACTAATGGAATAGATACAGAATATATTTTTTCTATATATTATATTGCGTACCAATATGGCATGCTAAAAAGCAGAACGGATATCTTGGGCGCAATATTATTAAAGTGGGTTATTGACGGAAAAATAACAATAGAAGATAATAAGATAAGCGGATTAATTGCAGAATATGGTGAGTTTCCTCTGTTATATGAAGGCTGCAAAATAGGAGATATTATTTTAAATAAAAGTTTTGAAAACGAATTAGAAAAGGAATTGTATTATAGAATAATGATACCGGGCAAGGATGGCACTTTAACTAAAAGAGAGTTGAAGCGATGCGCTAGAAAAAATAGTAGGTATTTATATAACTGGTTTAGTAGTATCTTAAAACAAAAAGAAAATCAATACAAACTTATTCTAGATGATGCGATTAGAATAAAAGAGTTTAAAAACTATTTAGAAAATTATGCAAAGATTTCAAATGGAACAACAGTAGACACTAAATTTTTTGAACAATGTTTAATATATGCTACGCTTTTTGGTATAACTAAAAAAGTAAAGAGAAAATTTGAAAAAATTGAGCCAGAAATTATTAGTAAAACAAATTTAAAAAATTATAATAATTTAAAAACCATCTTAAAAATGTCAAAATGCGTGGTGAATATTTGTATTGACAGAGAGTGTGTGAGAAGAATACCAAGGAAGCATGGACCAAGATGGTAAAAATGAACCCAATAAATATATGGAAAATATTGCCTCTTTATGTCTAATAAGTTATAATAAAATCTCGAGTTTGACAGTTAAAAGCTGTAATCGTTGTACCACAACGATTACAGCTTTTTGAAAATGCGTACCATGAAATTATTTTGATATTTTTTTTAAATCTTTTTTTGTTACTATTTCTAAATCCGTCCTAAACTTAAAAGTATCATGTAAAGAGTCTGTAAGTAATGTTCTAGTATATGTTGGTACAAATCCTTCACCAGTAATTTCATAAAAATTCATTTGCTTAAGGGTTGAGATAATCTCGCAACTTGTGAATTTATAATCCAACTTATTTTCAAGTATTCTATAAATAAGTAAAGACAAAAAACAAGTAGTAAAATGTGCTTTAATTCTGTCATCATTTTTAAGATAAACAGGTCTAGATTTAAATTCAGTTTTTAATATTCTAAAAGACTCTTCGATTTCCCATCTACGTTTATTTACTTTTATTATTTCTTCAATATTATCTTCAAGAGTAGTACAAACAGCATAAAAAACATCAAACATAGCTTCTGCGTTTAGACTTTCTATGTATTCAGCAATCCAAGTCATTATGTCTTTACCTGAAGCGCGTTCCGTTACTTCGCTTTCATTTCCAAGTCTTCCTACAATTTGAGTTGTTCTCTTATTATTTACATTAACATCTTTTATGATGTAGTAATTTGTATTAGTCTTTGTTTTAGTTATTTTTAATCACCAATAAAAGTATACAACAAGTACGCAATATGTAAAACGAAAATTTGACAAAAAAATTAAGCATTAACAATGCTTACAAAGATTTTTTTATTAAACAAGTGTCAAACTTCCGAAAATGAAAGCAACTTGACACTAAGCAAAGAATTATACTATAACTGCAACTACGGAGTTAAACAAACCAATACTATAAAGTAGAGGCAAAATATAATAACAAGACAGGATATATAAGCAAAGTTATAATAAGCGATGCCACATAAGTAAATAGTGACTTAAAAATCGTGAATTTGGATGATAGATTTTCAAATTCACGATTTTTTAGATATAAGAACTTACAAGCTAGAAAAATATTGAAAAATAGTCAATTTTGTGGTAAAATGTCTACATAAGTAGTATGGCAAATTAGCTTATAAGAAGTGGAGTATGTTTAGGGGCATTCCATAAACAGATAAAAATTAGTGCGGAAAACAAGTATTAGTGCAAAAATGTAGCTTAAGCTTAGGTGTGCTCCATAAGAACGATAAATAGCAGTAAATAAAAAAATTGGAAAACATTATGGCTGGCGAAATAATTTATGAAAAAGGGGGAGAAACAAATGATAAAAGAAGTTATAGAGGTACTTTCTTCAGGAGTTGGAATATTTTTGTTAGCAATTATATTAATAGGTCTTTTTATATGTAAAATAATAAAAGACTATAAAAGAGCTAGAAAAGGAGAAAATGAAATAAATTTTCAAAAATCAGATAAATATCAAAAAATTTATGAAGAAATATCTAAAAGAGAGCTATATAAGCTTAGAAAAAAAGATGCAATAATAGTTGCAGTATTCACAACAATTATAACAATTGCAACAATTGCAATCTTAATTATAGAACTAAAAAAAGATAGTGTAACAAGAGCTGACCTATGTTGGGCGTTTGCACCATTAGGAGTTGGCGTAATTTTAATGTGTTTTATAAACAAGAGAGGATATAATAAAAAGTTTGTACAAGAATTTATAGAAACTACTAATGGAAGTATGAAAGTGGTTAATTATATAGACTGCAATGATGATTATGCAAAATCTCAATTTTTGAAAATAGACGGTAAAGAAATAAGAACACCATATGTGTCGCATTTATCGACTGATGATTATAAAATAGAAAATGAAATGTATATTGAAGGCAATATAAATATGTATAGCATAAAATTATTTCCATGTTTAGAGTTAAAAGAAAGAATAGGAGAAAACTTTAATTACCTTAATGGAAGCAACGAACACTGGATTACTTTTTTTGAAGGAATATTTGTAACGATAGAAACTGATTTAAAAGTGCCAAGAATAATAATGGCAAATAGTGCATCACCAAAAAATAATTTGTCAGATGAGAATATATTTATGGTAGCAAAGTCACAAATACAAAACGAATTTAAAATATACACAGAGGATAAAGAAGCTACAATGGAATTTTTGACTCCAGAAATATTGAATGTAATAGCTGAATTTGAAGAAGAAAGCAAAATAAAAATTGATATTACATTTGACAAAAAAATATATATAAGATTTCATACCTACCCAATATTTAAAGTGAATTTATTAAATAAAAACGAAGATAAAATATCGGTACATAAATATTATATAATTACAAAATTTATAGAAGAATTATTGGAAAATATATAAACAAATTGGAAAAGCTTGTGCTTTTATATGAAATTTATTACAATATAGTATAGGTGATAAATTTTAAAAACTAATAAAAGGGGGAATTTTGATGAACCAGAAGTTGAAAGTAATCGTAACAGCGATAATTTCATTTGTTATGGTTACATTAGGAACATTGTCATTCGCCGCTACAACATTTAGCGATATTGAAGGACACTGGGCAAAAACCGTAGTAGAAGAAATGGCAGCAAAAGGAGTGCTAAATGGTTTCGAAGATGGAACATTTAGACCAGATGAAAGCGTAACAAGAGAACAATTTGCAAAAATATTAGTAGAAACATTAAAACTAACAGAGAGAACAACAAACATAAAATTTGTAGACGTAGAAGAAGATAGATGGTCAAAAGATTACATATATAGGGCTAGTAGATATTTAACTGGATATGAAAACAATGGAAAGTACTTTTTTAGACCAACTGAAGCATCAGTAAGAGAAGATGTAGCTGTAGCAGTTGTACAGGCTGAAGGACTTCAAACTGAGAAACCAGACTATACATTATTAAATCAATTCTCAGACAGTGGTGAAATTTCAGAAGGAATTAAAAAGTATGTGGCAATAGCTGTAAAAAATGAAATAATGAGAGGAAAAGATGGATACTTTGATCCACAAGGAAATTTAACAAGAGCAGAAGTTTCACAACTTATGTATAATGTGTTTCAAAAAATTGCGATAGGTGAACTTGAGTCATTTAGTATTGGCGATGTAAATGGAGATGGCAAGATTACGAAAGAAGATGCCGTACTTTTGTACAATTATACTGTATTTCCAGAAGACTATGCGAGTGAAATTCCTTATGCAATCAGAAGAAATGCAGATAAATATTTAGATTTAGATCAAGATGGCAATATAGATGTGGTTGATGTGACAATATTAAAAGCATATGTTGATAAAAAGATAACTCAATTGCCACACAAACATACATATAAAGACAATGTATGTACAGGTTGCAAGCATGAATTAACAATTATATATGGCGATGTAAATGGAGATGGAGTAGTTACAGCAAAAGATAGATTGGCATTAACTAAATATATACAAAACCAAGATGAAAAAATAGATGTAAAAGCAGCAGATTTAAACTTGGATGGAAAAATAGATATAGTTGATTTAATGATATTAAAAAAGCATATTGCAAAGTGGGCAGATTTCTCAAAATTGCCACATGACTGCAAGAAACCATATACAACAGAAATAAAACAAAAAGATGAAAAAGAACATGAAATAGTATATACATGTGGTTGTGGATTATCTTTAGGCGAAGTTTCAGAAGAACACGAGCTAAAAGATGGTAAATGCGCAAAATGCGGATACGAGCAAAAAGAAATTTTATATGGCGATGTAAATGGAGATGGAAAAATTACATCGGATGACGTAACACTTATATTAAAATATTCAAGAGGAGAAACTGCCAATATAGATAAAAAGGCTGCTGATGTTAATTTGGATGGAAAAGCAGATGTGGCAGATGCCCTTATAATAATGAAAAATATTTTTGAAATGACGGGATTTTCAAAATTGCCACATGACTGCAAGAAACCATATACAACAGAAACAAAACAAAAAGATGAAAATGAACATGAAATAGTATATACATGCGGTTGTGGATTATCTTTAGGCGAAGTTTCAGAAGAACACGAACTAAAAGATGGTAAATGTGCAAAATGCGGATACGAGCAAAAAGAAATTTTATATGGCGATGTAAATGGAGATGGAACTGTTGATTTTTACGATGTTGCTAAATTGAATGCATACTTAAAAAATAACAGTACGAAAATAAATGAAAAAGCAGCAGATGTAAATGCAGATGGAAAAATAACTGAAGAAGATGCAACAATTTTATATGCATACACGAGAGGTGAAATTACAGAATTACCACATTCACATACAAAAATAACAGGTGGTAAATGCGCAGAGTGTGGCTATCAAATCGTTGGAGATATATCAAAACCAACTCCAACTCCTGATGCTGAATTACCTGTTGAACCAAAGCCAACCCCAGAAGTTATGTAGAAAAAGTGGCACGAATTTATGAAAAATGCTTGATTTTACTATGAATTTATAGTAAAATAGCTTTAGCATAATAAAAGTATACAAAAAGAGTGAGGGCAAACCTCACTCTTTACTTGTGTAAGGAGGAAAAATATGACAAGAACAGAACAAGAATACTATAATATAGTTTTGCCAATAGTTGAAGAGCTAGGCTATAAGTTATATGATGTTCTTTATGTTAAAGAGGGTGCTGACTGGTATTTGAGACTTTTTATTGACAGTGAAAAAGGCATTGACTTAGATGATTGCGAAAAAGTTAGTAATGCGGTTGGCGAAAAGCTAGATGAAGTTGATCCTATCGAAAATGCATATGTGCTAGAAGTTTCTTCTTGTGGATTAGAAAGACACTTAAGAGATGAAAAACAATTTAAGGTTGCTATTGGCAAGAAGATTGAAGTAAAACTTTTTAAAGCGTTTGAAAAAAGAAAACAATTTGAAGGCATTTTAAAGGATGTTTTAGATGGAAAAATTAAAATTGATTCAGAAGACAAGGTATATGAGCTAAATATAGATGATATTTCGAGTGCAAAAATATTATATAATTGGGAGGAAAACGAAAATGAATAAAGAATTTTTTGAAGCATTAGAAGAGTTAAGTATAGAAAAAGGAATAAACAAAGATTATTTGCTAGATGCAATTGAAACAGCTTTGTTAACAGCATATAAGAAGAATTTTAATGCAGAAGAAAATGTTAAAATTATAATCGATGAAGAAAAAGCAGTAATTCAAGTATTTTCACTAAGAGAAGTTGTAGAAGAAGTATTTGATCCAGCAATAGAAATTTCGTTAGATGAGGCTAGGAAGATAAATAAAAGGGCACAAATAGGAGATATTGTTGAGGTTGAAATAACACCAAAAGATTTTGGAAGAATAGCTGCACAAACAGCAAAACAAGTTATAGTTCAAAAAATAAGAGAAGCAGAAAGAGAAATAGTATTTACAGAGTACTCAGATAGACAAGGTGAAATTGTTAGTGGACTAATACAAAAAGTTGATAAAAATGTTGTTATAGTAGACTTAGGTAGACTTGAAGGAATAATGACAGCTAATGAACAAATTCCTACAGAAACATATGCAGTAAACGATAAAATAAAAGCATATGTTGTAGATGTTCAAAAAAATAGCAAAGGTGTTCCACAAATGATGATTTCTAGAACACATCCAGGTTTTGTAAAAAGATTATTCGAACTTGAAATACCAGAAATATATGAAGGATTAATAGAAATTAAAAATATAGTTAGAGAAGCAGGTTCTAGAACGAAGATTGCGGTTTATTCAAAAGATATGAACATAGACCCAGTTGGCTCTTGTGTTGGTCCTAGAGGAATAAGAATTCAAAATATTTTGAATGAGTTGAAAGAAGAAAAGATAGATGTTGTAGAATGGAGCGAGGATCCAGTTCAATATATAGCATCGGCACTTAGCCCAGCATCAGTTCTTGCAGTTGATATAAATCAAGAAGAGATGACATCAAAAGTAGTTGTTCCAGATTCACAATTATCACTTGCAATAGGTAAAGATGGTCAAAATGCTAGACTTGCAGCAAAGCTTACAGGTTGGAAGATAGATATTAAATCAGAATCTCAAATAAAAGGCGAAGCTTAAAACGAAGAGGTGTTAATGATGTTGAAAAAAATACCTATGAGAAGATGCCTTGGATGTTATGAATCGAAACCAAAGAAAGAACTTATAAGAGTTGTAAAAACTTCAGAGGGAGAGATTTGCATAGACAAAACAGGCAAAAAAAATGGACGTGGAGCATATATATGTTACAACAAAGAATGTCTTGAAAAAGCTATAAAGGCTAAAAGATTAGAGAAAGAATTTGAAGAAACAATAAGCGAAGATATATATGATTCATTAAGGAGCGATATAAATAGTGATAAATAGAATATATTCTATGATTGGGCTTGCAATGAAAGCAGGTAAAGTTGGATTTGGGGCAGATATGTGCGAAGAAAAAATAAAGAGCGGAAATGCGTATTTGATAATACTTGCGGAAGATATGTCGGATAAGACAAAAGATAAATTTATAAAGTTGGCTAGTTTGTATAATATTAATATTGTAATATTTGGCGAAATAGATTTACTAAGTAAGTGTATTGGAAAATCAAACAAAGGGGTCTTTACAATTTTAGAGGAAGGTTTTGGCAATAAAATATTGCAAATGGTTAAAGAATTAAAGGGGGCTAATAAGTAATGGGGAAAATGAAAGTGTATGAGTTGGCAAAAGAGTTGGGCATGCAAAGTAAAGAATTAGTTGAAAAACTAATTGATTTAAAATATGACGTAAAGAATCATATGTCAATATTAGAAGAGGCGGATATAGATAAAATAAGAAAACAGCTTAAAGTTGGAAAAGAACCAAAGAAAGATAACGCCAAAAAAGAGAAAAAACCAATTGCTCCCGTTATTATTCGTAGAGAGGTTACTAGAATTGAGACTGAGGAACCAGAAACTAAAAAGGATACAAAAAGACCTATAAGAGATGACTTAGGGGTTGTACAAAGAAGAACAGATGCATCGATGAATATAAAATATAGGACACCACCTAAAAAAATAGCTAGTGTTACACCAAAAGAAGAGCCGAAAGAAAAAGTGGCTGCAAGTAACGTCGAGCATAAAACAATTGAAAAGCCAGAAATAAAAAAAGTAGAAGAAAAGAAAGTAGTTGAATCAATTGAAGAAAAGCCAGTAGAAAAGAAAGAAATTGAGAAAGAAAAGGTTGTTGAGAAAGTGACAGTAGCAAATCCTGAAAAAGTTGAAACAGAAAAGAAAGAAATTAAGAGAGAAGAAAACAAAAAGCCATATAACAGATTTGAAAATAGAAATAATGACAATCAAAATAGAAACCAAAGACCATATAATAATAGACCTTATCAAGATAGAGATGGAAAAGACAGAAATCAAAATAGACAAGGTGAATATAGAAAAGATTATAATAATGGCAGAGATAATAAATTCGGAAATAAAGGCGATAATAGAGGAGAAAATAGACCATTTAACAAAGATGGCAGAAGACCAAATGGTCAAGGTAGCTTTAATAAACAAAATCAATCGAGAGAAAACAAGATAGAAAAAGGAATAAAAGATGTAATAGCAAGTTCAGAAGCTGCTACAAAAGAGCCAGTTAGAGAGATTGTTAGAACAGGTTACAAAGATAAAGAAAAAGACAACAGAAAATTTGAAGAGCCAACAAAGAAAGTTTCAAAATCAAAAGTTGTTAGAGAAATGGATGAAGATATTAACTTCGGAAAGTTAAAAGATTTACAATCTGAAAGCAACTTTTCAAATATGTTCAATGATACAGAAAGCAAGATGTTTGATTATTATGATTTATCAAACAGACAAAAAGGTTTCAAGAAAAACAAAAAGAAACCAACAGAAAGCAGAGAACACATTGAGCAAAAAATATTTGAGCTTACAGATATAGAGATTCCAGAGACAATAACAGTAAAAGAATTAGCAGAAAAATTAAAGAAACAAGCATCAGAAGTAATAAAGAAATTGTTGGGTTATGGAATACTTGCAACACTTAATAATGAATTAGATTTTGATACAGCATTTTTAGTAGCAAATGAATTTGGCGTAACAGCACATAAAAAAGAAGTTGTATCAGATGAAGATATATTATTTGATGATACAGATGATAGAGAAGAAGACTTAGTACCAAGACCACCAGTTGTAGTAGTAATGGGACACGTAGACCATGGTAAGACTTCACTTCTTGATGCAATACGTTCAACAAATGTAAGTGAAAGGGAAGCAGGTGGAATCACACAACATATTGGTGCATATAAAGTTGAGATCAATGGAAGAGAAATAACTTTCTTAGATACACCGGGACATGAAGCATTTACAGCAATGAGAGCAAGAGGTGCTCAAGTTACAGATATAGCAATAATTATAGTAGCTGCAGATGATGGTATAATGCCACAAACAGTAGAAGCAATAAACCATGCAAAAGCAGCGGGCGTTTCAATAATAGTTGCAATAAACAAAATAGATAAAGAAGGAGCAAATATAGATAGAGTTAAGCAAGAGCTTACAGAGTATGGCTTAGTTCCAGAAGAATGGGGCGGAGACACAATCTGTGTGCCTATATCTGCAAAACAACACAAAAATATAGATGCACTATTAGAAATGGTATTGTTAGTTGCTGACATGAAAGATTTAAAAACAAATCCTAATAAACAATCAAAAGGAACAGTATTAGAAGCTAGACTAGATAAAAATGCTGGTATAACAGTATCATTGCTTGTACAAAGAGGAACATTAAATATTGGTGATACAATAGTTGTAGGTAGTGTAATAGGAAAAATAAGAGGAATGGTAGATGATAAAGGACAAAAAGTAAAAGCAGCAGGACCCTCTACACCAGTTGAAGTAATAGGTCTTTCAGAAGTGCCGGAAGCAGGTGAAATATTCTACGAAGTAGAAAATGAAAAAGTAGCTAAGCACTTAATAGAAAAAAGAAAGAGCAAACAAAGAGAAGACATGATTAGAAAGGCAGCACCAGTTACACTAGATAACTTATTTAATCAAATAGAGCAAGGCAAGTTAAAAGACTTGAATATCATAATAAAAGCAGATGTACAAGGTAGTGTTCAAGCACTTTGTCAATCATTAGAAAAGATACAAAATGAAGAAGCAAGAGTTAGAATAATACACGCAAATGTTGGTGGAATTACAGAATCAGATGTAACACTTGCAAAAGTTACAAACGCAATAATAATAGGATTCAATGTAAGACCAGAATCAACAGCAAAACAAGTGGCAGATAAAGAAGGCGTAGAAATAAAAATATACTCAGTAATTTATAATGCAATAGATGATGTAACATCAGCATTAAACGGAATGTTAACACCAAAATATAAAGAAGTAATTCAAGGAACAGCAGAGATTAGACAAGTGTTTAAGATTACAAATGTTGGTATGATAGCAGGATGTTATGTACTAGAAGGAAAAATAGTTAGAAACTCAGGCTTAAGAGTAATAAGAGACAATGTAGTAATTCATACAGGCAAACTATCATCATTAAAGAGAATGAAAGATGATGCAAGAGAAGTTGCAGAAGGATATGAATGTGGTGTTCAAATAGAAGACTATAGCGATATAAAAGTTGGAGATAAGATAGAATCATACATCATGGAAGAAATAAAACCAAACAGCAAAACAGAACAAAGATAAAAAGTACGATTAAAATATTGATTAACTAAAAATAATATAATTAACAACTGAAGAAAATAAGCTGATAATCTTGTAGCAAGATAGAGTAAGCTAATTTATGAAAAATATAGAACAGCTGCAAAAAATGTAACTTAAGTACATTGTGCTCTACAAAAACAATTGATAGCAGTATATTAAAATTGAGTTGAAAAAATATTAAAATTAGTTAATATGTCAAATAAAAGGAGATAAAAGTTATGAAAAAGAAAATAGTAATAACAATTATTGTAGTATTGTTGATATTAGGAACAGGCATGATATATGTTGGAGTAAATCAAAATAATAACGAAATCATAGACATTGTAGAGCAATCTGGAGATAAAGAGCAAAACGAAACACATTTTGGTGAAGATAAAGAAAAAGTAGCAGAAAAAGAATTGGCAGAAAAGTATAAATTGACAGATGGGTATTCATATAATGAAGAAATCTTTGAAACTATAAACTTTAACTTTGTAAAACAAAATCAAGTCATAAACGAAGAAAATGTGTATGTGAATAGTGATGGAAAAGAAATGAAGTTAGGTTTTATTATAGAGAAAAATGAAGAGAATGATAATTCACCAATGATATTTTCTGGTGATGCATATCTAGTTGTAGATGATAAAAAAATCGAAGTAACAATGAATTTTGATACTACTGATGCTGGGTATTCATACAATGTAGCTATTGTTGACATAGACAAAAAAGATAATTACAAAGAAGTTGTAATTTTGGCAAATAACAATATCGAGAGAAAAGAAAGTATATATAGATTGAAAAATGATAATGTAGAGTTATTGTATACACATTCATTTTATGGCTTACATAAAGATGGACTTGTTTTTTGCAAAAATAATGATTGTTACATAATATTAGACAAGGCAATTGAAGGAGTAAATGACAGTCCATATTTAGGATATTATAAATATGAAAATGGAAAATTTGAATATATAGATAGATTTTTGAATGGCGAAAAAATTACAAATGATGCAGGTGAATTTAGTGAAAATTTTAGAAATAAAGAATATATTGCTGGATATGAAGGTGCAGGACTTTATGTTAGTGGAGATTCAGAAATTTTGTCACAGGCACATCTAAAGTTTTTGAGATATATTAGTAATGATGTTGATAAATACGATATTATTCTAATGAGCGATATAAAAGATGAAAAAGAAAATGTGATATTAAACAGTGGTACAGTGATAAATGGTGTAGAATCTTGGATTGCGGATTAAGTATCGAAGATAACTAAACAACCTGGTATATAAGAAAGGAAAATATAATGGATAGAACAGATAGAATTGAAGAAGAAATTAAAAAAGTTGCAAGCAAAGTTATTTCACAAGAATTGAAAGATCCAAGGCTTACTGGCTTAATAAGTGTAACAAAAGTATCAGTAACAAAAGATTTAAAATATTGCAAAATATTTGTAAGTATGATTGGTGCAAAAGATGAAAAAGAAGTCATGGAAGCACTAAAATCTGGTGCCGGTGTAATTAGAAGAGAAATCGGCGCAAATATTAGAATGCACTCAACTCCAGAAGTAAAATTTGAATTTGATGATTCAATGGAATATGGAGAAAAAATTCAAAAAATAATTAAGGATTTAGACATAAAGCCTTTAGAAACTAACGAGGGCGAAAGCGAAGAATAAAGGAGAGTTAAGATGTCAGTATTAGAACAGATAAAAGAATTGATTATGAATGCAACTAAAATCCTAATAGTAACTCACGAAAATCCAGATGGCGATGCAATTGGAAGTTCACTAGGACTTATGAGTGGGCTTATAAAATTAGGAAAAGATGTTGATGTAGCAATACCACAAATAAATGAAATGTACTCATTCTTGCCAGGATTCGAACTTCTAAAAAAAGAGATAAATGCAGATGAGTATGATCTTTGCATTGCCTTAGATAGTAGTGACTTAGAAAGACTTGGGGAATTAAAGCCAGCGTTTGAAAAAATAGAAAAAACAATAGTAATAGATCACCACATAACAAATCAAAACTTTGGAGATGTTAGCTATGTGAATGCAGTCGCATCATCAACATGTCAAAATATAATAGTTATATTGGCGGCTTTGGATGTTGCAATAAACAAAGATATCGCTACTTGTATATATACTGGTATACTTACAGATACAGGTGGATTTAGATATAATGTTCAATCAGAAACTTTTGAATTCGCAGGTATGCTTTTAGAAGCAGGAATAGACATTGCTAAAATATATAGAATATTGTTTGATACTACAACAGAGGCAAGAACAAGACTTTTAGGAAGAGCGTTAAACACATTAGAAATCTTAGCGGATGGAAAGATAGCATTTACATATGTAACAGCAAAAGATTTTGAAGAGCTAGGAAATCAAGATGGCGACCAAGAAGGAATAGTAAACTACGGTAGAGACATCGAGGGCGTAGAAGTATCAATATTCGTAAGAGAAAAAGATGGAGTGAGAAAAGTAAGTCTTCGTTCAAACGAATACTTAAATGTATCGTTAATAGCATCAAAATATAGCGGTGGCGGACATGTAAAGGCTGCAGGATTTGAAACAAGTAAATCAATAGAAGAAATAAAAGAAGAATTAGTAGTAGAAATAAAAAGACAACTACAATAATAAAAATTATACATATAAAAAGGACGAGAGACAATCGTCCTTTTTAGAGCCTAATGGAGCGAAATATGTCGAAAGATGAAAAAGCTTGCTAGGTAGAAAAGGAGGCAAAAATGTTAGATGGAATTTTAATAATAAATAAACCACAAGGCATCACATCACATGATGTGGTTGCAAAGTGTAGAAAAATATTAAAAACAAAAAAAGTAGGACATACAGGAACATTGGACCCTCTAGCAACAGGTGTACTTGTAGTGTGCATTGGAAAAGCAACAAAACTTGTAGAACTTTTAACGTGCGATGACAAAATTTATGAAGTAGAAATGAAACTTGGAATTCAAACTGATACAGGTGATATAACAGGGAAAATAGTTAGTACAGAAACAATTAGTGGACTAACAAATGCAGAAGAGATAATAAAATCATTTGTAGGCAAACAAAAGCAAATACCGCCAATGTATTCAGCAATAAAACAAAATGGAGTAAAACTTTACGAGCTTGCAAGAAAAGGTATAGAGGTCGAAAGAGAAGCAAGAGATATAGAAATATTTGATATATCAGATATAAAAATAAAAGATGATATGATAAGCTTTAAAGCACATGTATCAAAGGGTACATATATAAGAGTACTATGCGAAGACATTGCTAAAAAACTAGGCACATGCGGAACAATGACAAAACTAAATAGAGTAAGAAGTGGAAAATTTAGCATAGAAAACGCATGTGAAATCGAAGAAATATCAGAAGAAAAAATAGTGTCGATAGAAAAACTATTCGACAAAAAAATAACAATAGAAAAAGACTTGGATAAACTTCTAAACGGCATGAAATTAAGATATGAATTGCCAGATGGAATCTATAATTTATATACAAATGAATATATCGGAATAGGTAAAATAGAAGACAATTTTTTGAAAAGAGAAATTATTTTGTAAAATTATGAAGATGAAAAAATTTGATAATAAAAAACAACTATGGGATAATTTAAACAAGGGAATAAAAGTTTAAATTGAAAGGATGAATTATATGATAGAGAAAAACCAGGACTATGATGTAGATATAATTGATATGGGTTATGAAGGCGAAGGAATAACAAAAATAAATGGTTATACAACATTTGTAAAAGGTGCATTAAAAGGTGAAAAAGCAAAAATAAAAATATTAAAAGTAAATAAAGACTACGGTTTTGCAAAACTACTAGAAGTGCTAAAAGAAAGCGGAGATAGAGAAGAACCTGTTTGCGAAAACTTTTCAAAATGTGGAGGATGTAACTTGCAACACATGTCATACGAGGCACAACTTGAGCATAAAGAAAATATAGTAAAAAGCACATTAAAAAAAGCATTAGGACATGAAGTAGAAGTAAATAAAGTCATAGGAATGGGAATACCATATAATTATAGAAATAAAGCTGGGTATCCAGTAGTAGATGAAAAGATAGGATTCTATAGAGACAGAAGTCATAGCTTGATAGAAAATAAAGAATGTGCAATACAAAACCAAAAGGCAGACAAAATAGCAAGAATAGCGTTTGAAGTGATAAAGAAAAATGGTGTATCATCATATAATGAAAAAACAAATAAAGGCGTACTAAGACACATAGTAACAAGAATTGGAAAAAATACTGGCGAAACAATGCTGATGCTTGTAACAAACGAAACGGAGCTAAAAAATAAAGAAAAAATAGTAAAAGAAATAGTAGAAAAATATCCACAAATAACAACAATAGTACAAAACATAAACAAAGAAAACGGCAATGTAATACTAGGCGAAAAATGCATAACACTATATGGAAAGGGCTATATAGAAGATAGATTAGGCGATTACAAATTTAAAATATCGCCATTATCATTTTATCAAGTAAATCCAACTCAAACAGAAGTATTATACAATATAGCACTAAAATATGCTGGCTTAACAGGAACAGAAACAGTATTTGACCTATACTGCGGAATTGGAACAATCTCAATATTTGTAGCAGAACATGCTAAAAAAGTGTATGGAGTAGAAATAGTAAAACCAGCAGTAGAAGATGCAAAAATAAACGCAGAAATGAACGAAATAAAAAATGCAGAATTCATATGTGGAGAAGCCGAAAAAATAGTGCCTGAGATGTATCAAAAAGGAATAAAGGCAGATGTAGTATTCATCGACCCACCAAGAAAAGGCTGTGGCATAGAGCTGTTAGAAACAATAGTAAAAATGAAAGCATCAAAAATCGTATATATCAGTTGTAATGTAGCAACACTAGCAAGAGACCTAAAGTATCTAACAGAAAACGGATTAGAAATAAAAGAAGTACAGCCAGTAGACATGTTCCCACAGACGAGTCATGTGGAGACCTGTGTACTACTAACCTTGAAAAATCAATAGTTGTAAAGATTTTAATACAAGAAAAATGTGGTTTTGTCCACCCAAAAATTTTAAGTGGACTGGAGATGAACAAAACCATATTTTTTATTTAATAAGAAATTGCAACACAAAAGCTTAAAAAAATTAACAAAAAGGACTGTCCCTATTTGTTTCTGAATTGAGTAACAAAGAATTAAAACAAATGATTGAATTATATAAGAGTCAGATAAAACGCAAAAAGACGAAATTAAAGAAATATAGAAAGATGATTTTTAATAATAGTTAATTTAAATATTTAGGAGGAGATTTTATTGGAAATAGAAGAATTAAAAAAAGAAATAGAAAATATTAACTTAAGAAATAAAAGAGTAGAATTAGATAAAAAATGGGAAACAAGTTGGACAAGAAAAATATGTATAATGATATTAACGTATATTGTTGTAATTATATATTCTTATGTAATTAGAAATATTGATAATATATTTTTAAGTTCATTAGTACCAGTAATAGGATTTACATTATCCACATTATCTTTAAAATTAGTTAGAAAGGTTTGGGAAAACAAATAGCATAAAAAAGTTTAAGGCTCGATAGGTATAAAATGCCGACCGAGCTATTTTGTTTTCATTCACCCTCCTCCAAAATTTTGATAGGATGTGATAAAAACCCCCTAAAGAATAATTCGTTTCCATACTCTCCATAGTGAAGACAACAACCGACGTGATTCAGTGTAACGAAATCAGCTTCAATATGAGGAAGGTCAGATGCTTTCACATCAGACGAAATCATCTCCATATTATGCATAGATGCTACCTCAAAATCATACTTGCATCCAGTTACTACCTCGTTGTAAATTCTTTCAATGTTCATAATGTACCTCCTAAATGCTTTGGTCTTTGGGTTTGTGGGTTTACTATATGTAAAATACACTGGAGCTAGAGTGTATGGATTTTTATTATTCTTTTTTCAAAGTGCTTATATAATAAGTATGACATAATTTACATAAAATAGCAAATTACAAAAGGGAGGGGATGTGCATATTGCTGTGTTAGTATAGATGGGAAAGAACAATGTTAAAAGAGGATAATCTCATTTTGGATTTTGAAAGTTTTCAGAAATTTGTTTCATTTAATAAGCAAGAAAATGGTAGCCTAAGGAAAAAATTTGGAAACAAAAGTAAGAGTGTAAAAATTAAGTATTTTATGCAAAAATATACAAAAAATCAATAGTTTTTGACAATAAAACAGAACTATAAAATTTTAAAAAACATTATGCCAATACTATGACAAAATTATGTCAAAAACATGACATTTTTATTACATTTTTGTTAAACAAAGCAAGAAGAGTTACATTGTGTTATAATTATATATGAAAAATAGATAAACTGGAGAAAAGGATGGTAATATGAGAAGTAAAGTATTACAAAAAATGGTAAGTATAACGAAACAAAACGCTGATGAAATTAGGAGATTAGACTTAAATCAATTATCAGTAACGGGAAAGAAAAATGATATTGATTTACAAGAGTTAGTAGAATTTCACAATTTAGAGACGTTAGGGCTTAGAAATTTTGAAATTAATGAAAAAGATGTGTTAAATATTTGTAATGTAAAAAATCTTATACTTATTAACTGTGCTATAAATGTACATCAAAAAATAAATTCAAATATAAAATACTTAAGAATGATAAGATGCGATAATGTTGAACATAATATTTTAAATGAAAAACTAGAAATGTTAGAGTTAGAGGATATAGATACATTAGATATAGATGAACTTATAAAGTATTCAAATTTAAAAGAACTAAAAATAGATCGCTGTAAGAATATAGCAAACCTTAACAATCTTTCAAAACTAGTAAGTTTAGAAAGACTAAGTATCAATGAGGCGGAAATGGATGCAATTAATATTGATAAGATGGTAAAATTGAAAAAAATAAATTTAGATGGGGTTAAAATGAAGAACAAGGAAAACTTTATTGAGTATGTTAAGCAAAAGAATATAGAAATTAGCTTTGCTAATAGAAATTTACCAATAGAATAAAGAAGGGTGAATAAATATGTTAAGCATAGAATACAAAAGCTCTATATCAGAAGTATTAGATATAATAAACAATATGGAAGATATTTATAGAGAAAAAATATCAACAAAATTCATGGAATTTTTAGTAAAAAATCAAAATGAAAATTATATGAACCATATGAACCCAAATCTTGAAATAAATGAACAAATAAAAGGAAAGAAAACAAAGGAAATTTTAGCTATAATTGCATATAACTATTGGTACAATGAAGAACAACGAGAAGAATATAAAAAACGATTAAAGGAAAATGAAGAAGCTCATCAACAAGAATTAAGAAAACTGTATGATACCAACAATTTATTTAAGGGAAACAGAGAAAGTGAAGATACAAATAATATGCAAATAATGGTAGTGCAAAAGAAAAAATGGTATCAAAAGATTTTTGAAAAGATAAAGGAAATATTTAGAGAGATGAGGTAAATATGGAATATATTAAATTTGAAACAGAGGAATTAAATAAGCATTTTGCTGAATTAATTGGAAAAAAAGATTATATATTAGAGGATATACAAAAATATAAAACTTTTATAATAAAAGCTTCAACAATTACACAAAAAGATTTGGATATTTTAAGCAAAATTACAGATAAAAAAATAACTTTTGAAGGAACGGACTGTACTGGTTTGGATTTTAAGAAATGTAATTACTCTGAACTAGTATTTAGTAATTGTAATTTAAAGGATGCTAGGTTTGCAGATACTCAAACTCCAGATATTTTAATTGAATTAGAAGATTGCAAAGACATAACCACTGAGAAATTAAAAAAATTGAAAGAAACATCTAATACAAATTTTAAGTTCAATGTAAGCCCTGACTTACATGAAGCTTATGATATTGAACAGTTTTCAACAATAATTTCTACAATGGAAGAAATAAAAGACTCAATTCCAGAAAATAGTACAGATTTAGAAAAATTCTTATTTGTTTATAATGTATTAGGTAAAAACATTGTTTATGATAAATCGGGATGTCAAGATAATGAATTATATACAGAAGAAGCTGGAAGATCAACAAGAAGTTTGATGGGAACTTTAATTAATGGTAGAGGCGTATGTAAGGGTTATGCATTAGCAGTTGAACAGGTTTCTAAGTATGTTGGCCTGGAAGTTGAAGAAGTAGGTGCTGATGTTCATTTGAAAAATGGAGAAGAAGGCGGACATGCATGGAATAAAGTAAAAATTGGTGAAAAGTGGTATTATGCAGATTTAACATGGGACTATAAACATTTGAATGATTTAAAATATTGCTTAAAATCGCCATTAGATAAAGATTTTAGAGAAGAACATGATATTGTTACTGATGATGTATGTAAAAAAGAAGATGAAGAAAAAACAAAAGGGTATTCACCACAACAAGCACTTGAATATTTGTTTGATGATTTGTTTTCGGATTCAAAAACAACGAGAACTGATGAAGAAGAAAAGGGGTTGTTTGAAAGATTGGGCTATGCATCTGAAAGTTATGACCCAGAAATTGTGAAAGAAACAATGCGAATGGTAAATAGTTGGGCAGAATTAGACAATGCGTTAGCTAAGATTGATGAATTAAAAAAAGAATTAAACCTTTCAACAGAACAAACGAAAAAGACAGAAGCAAAATTTGATTTATCAGATGTAAGTAGTGCAATAGGTGAAGTACCTTTATACCGCTATAAAAACGTTCAAGAAACAATAAAAGATGCAAGAGAAGATAAAGAATATGGGCAGACTAAATAATTGCAGATTTGGCAAAAAATGAGACAAACTAAATAAAAAAATTGATTTACAAGAAAAATTATTAAATTTTATAAAAAATACTTGCAAAGTAGAGAAAAACATGATAAAATTTGGTTTACATAAGGTAAAACTTATTTTATATATATATTCAAACCTTGATCACACCATTTTTTTGAGTGTGAATGTATTTAAACGAAAGGAAAAAGCCTAATGGAATACACAAACATTGAAAACATTGCCTTTGTCTTGAATATCATTTTATTCATAGTATCAGTTGCAGTATTTGTCTCGTATGTACTCGATACGCAACCAAAGAAGAAAATAGATCATGTCTTTACATGGACAGCAATTTTAATTGCAAGCATGGGCGGTGGCTCGGCATTTTTTCTGTCCTGCTATACATCAGTTAATCTTTGTTATCAATCTAATATGATGGCATGGTACACATTTGGAATTGGATTTATAACAACTTTTGGAATTGGCAGTATGCTAGGAATTATGTGGGCGAATAGGAAGAAATGTAAATGAATATTTACTAAGACGATAATTTTTGAGTGTGAATGTATTTAAACGAAAGGAAAAAGCCTAATGGAATATACAAACATTGAAAGCATTGCCTTCATCTTGGATATCATTGTATCCATAGTATCAGTTGCAGTATTTGTCTTGTATGTACTCGATATGCAACCAAAGAAGAAAATATATCATGTCTTGACATGGACAGCAATTTTAATTGCAAGCATGGGCGGTGGCTCGGCATTTTTTCTGTCCTGCTATACATCAGGTATTCTTTGTTATCGGTCTAATATGATGGCATGGTACACATTTGGAATTGGATTTATAACAACTTTTGGAATTGGTGCCATAACAACATTTGGAATTGGTGCTATACTAGGGATTGTGTGGGCGAATAGGAAGAAATGTAAATGAATATTTACTAAGATGAAAATAATGGCGGTAGTAATATCGCTATTATTTTTTTATCAATAAATATGAAATTTAATATGAAAAATTGAAAGAAAATGAAAATAAAAAAACTTTTATAGAAAATCAGACTGGAATCTATCCCAAAATAGAAGAACAGAATCTCATAAGCATAAAAGAAATTGCGAATTTAAACAAGAGATTAGATGAAACATTCGAATTAAAAAAATCAAAAAGCAGTTTCTAAAGAATTGCTAGAAGAAATTGAAAATTAAAAAAATTGATTTCTTGAAAACATTTGCAAATATATAGTCAAAAAAATGTTGCTATGATACAATATTTTAGAGAGGTATTTTGATATTTATATAATATGAGTATTGTTGTATAAGGAGTGGGTTTTAGTATGAGTAATCTAACTTTTTTGACATATGAGCAGTGTGATGGAAGAGAAAAATTAGATATATTGCAAAAAAGAGGGAACAAAGCAGCAATAACCGATTTTTCCATATTACTAGGAGGAGCTGTTGATAAATTGCATATAGATGGTGATGACTCATTAGAGGGAAGAACAGGATGTTATTGGACCAAATCAGATGGAATATATAATTACGCGCGCGCGATTTCTGCTTATGGTGATATCTACGGCCGCCCTGTTACTCTACGCGACTTTGGGGCTCGCCCAGTTTTACCGATCTCATCAACCTCGAGTATCCCCACGAACGGGGGGAGTGGGGCACCAAAAAGAGCCGGAGATGGCGTCTTAGAGGTAGAGTATGGATACTATCCACAAAAAGCTGTATCAAGAGATATGCAAGAAAAACTAGAAAGAGCTTTTGAAAGAAGAAGTTTATCAAAAACTGGAAAGAAATATACAACAGATTCAAGAAAATACGATGAACTTTTTGAAGAATTTTTTCCAAAACAACACGAGGAATTTCAATTAGATGGAAAGAGATATGTGAGAGTAGAAGCAAATTCTTGCTGGGGCTGGTTGGGATTTAAACTTTCAAATGGAGAGCGTTATAGCGATGGTGATCCTGTGTGGGTAGAAGTTGCTCCAGTAAAATGGTTAGTTGATGAAAGAGCAAGGCTGATGCTTACAGAAAAAATAATTTTTGCAGGAGTTCAATTTGACCTTACAAGAGATGATTATCGTACAGAAGATTTCGATAAAACAGATATAAAAACATTTATGGACGAATATTTTTCTAAAGAATTAGAACAGTCAATAAAAACGACAGAAGTTGGAGAACAAAGCTTTGAAGAACAAGAAGTACAACCTAGAAAATCGAGATTACAGAAATTAAATCCGGATAAGTCTGAACCTGTTAGCAGAGTGAAAATGACTGATACAGAAATAATACAGAATTGGATTGAAGCGGGTGAATCAGTAATGTTAAGGGGTCCATCTGGAATAGGAAAAACAGAAAGAATAAAATCATTATATCCAGATTTGATATATATGAAATTAACAAGTAATATGTTTCCAGAAAAAGTAGTGGGATCAGTTAATTTGCAGACAGGCCAAAGCATACCACCAGATTATGCTAAAGCTGCTATTTTGCAAGAAGCAACAGAAGAAGAAAGAAAAATGGTGGAAGAAAATTTACAAAATATATATGATATAGCAGATACAGTTTATGAAAGATCAAAAGAGAGTAATAAAAAAGTTGTGATTATGTTAGATGAGCTTTTGAATGTAAAACCAGCAGTTCAAAGTTTAGTGTATACTTTGGTATTAAATAAAATGGTAGAGATAGGTAAAGGACTTAAATTGCCAGATAATGTAGTAGTAGTAGCCACAGGAAACCAAAAGAAATATTCAAGTGTAGCAGAGGACTTGGCAGAGGCACTAGAAAAGAGATTCGACCATATACTAGATATGGAGCCAAAGGTTGGAGAATGGATTACAGAATATGCAATTCCAAATAAAATTCACCCAGCAGTAATAGGATATATGCTATCAAAATACAACAATTCTGGTAAAAGTGAAGAGATACAAGATATCAGATATTTTTATGAAGAACCAGATGTTGGAGAACAACATTTAGATGCTAATGGATGCAAAGGAAGAACTAATGATCCTCGTGGATGGACTTCAATTTCAAATACATTATACAACTTTGAAAAAAATTTAGAGGCAGGAAGATATGCAGGAAAAGATGTTGAGGATATAATACAAAGATCAATAGAGTCAAAACTTCGTATGGAATGGGCTAGCGAATTTTTCGATTTTTATAATTTACCTACATTAACACCAGAAGAAGTGGCAGAAGGTATGGGAAAAGGCTATACACAAGCAGATCTACCAAGAGATATAAGTGAAAGATTTGCATACATGACTGCTCTAATAACAGCAGATGAAAAACAAGTTGAAGCTTGTAGGGAGTTTATAAAAAAACATTGTGATCCAGAATATTTATCAATTTATGATATATATTGGGCTGGAAATGATGAGAAAAAGATGGAAAGAATTGCAGAATTGCAAGAACAAGCGCTATCTTTACATAGTGGAATGGAAGCAGGACAATATGCACAAGAAGGTTTAGATGCTTATACAGGAATAGGACAAATATATAGTGGTTATTTAGGCAGAGATACTAAAGAGGTGAGGGATGAAGACGATGATAGGAACCAAATACAGTGAGGCTGCTGTTGAGGTACTAGAAAAGATTCAAGAAAAATATCACATGAAATAGTACGTGGTAAGATATTGACAGAGTTAGAAAGGTATCTTGATGTTTATATAATATAAGGAGTGAATTTTAGTATGAGTAATTTGACTTTTTTGACGCAAGAACAGTGTGATGGAAGAGAAAAATTAGATATATTGCAAAAAAGAGGGAACAAAGCAGCAATAACCGATTTTTCTATATTACTAGGAGGAATATTTTCTAAAGATGATGACTCATTAGAGGAAAAAATTGGATGCTGGTGGACAAAATCGGATTTTGGCGCTAGGGAAGCGTGTATGCTTACTAAGGAAGGTTACTGTATGGGTCTATATCTCACTAGCGATTTGTGTGGAGCTCGCCCAGTTTTACCGATCTCATCAATTTCAAGGATCCCCACGAACGGAGTGAGAGGAGCATCAAAAATAGCAAGAGATGGTGTTTTAGAGGTAGAGTATGGATACTATCCACAAAAAGCAGCATCAAGAGATATGCAAGAAAAATTAGAAGGAGTTTTTCATAAAGGAAGTTTATCAAGAACCGGAAAAAAATATACAACAGAGTCAATAGAATCCGATGAAGAATTTTTCCCAGAACAACACGAGGAATTTCAATTAGATGGGAAGAGATATGTGAGAATAGAAGTAAAATCTAGAATGGATGAATTTACACTTTCAAATGGAGAGAGTTATAGATACGGTGATCCTGTGTGGGTAGAAGTTGCTCCAATAAAATGGTTAGTTGATGAAAGGGCAAAACTGATGCTTACAGATAAAATAATTTTTGCAGGAGTTCGATTTGCCCCTACAAGAGATGTTTATCGTACAGAAGATTTTGATGAAACAGATATAAAAATATTTATGGACGAATATTTTTCTAAAGAATTAGAACAGTCAATAAAAACGACAGAAGTTGGAGAACAAAGCTTTGAAGAACAAGAAGTACAACCTAGAAAATCGAGATTACAGAAATTAAATCCAGATAAGACCAAGCAAGCTAGCAGAGTGAAAATGACTGATACAGAAATAATACAGAATTGGATTGAAGCGGGCGAATCAGTAATGTTAAGAGGTCCATCTGGAATAGGAAAAACGGAAAGAATTAAATCATTATATCCAGATTTGATATATATGAAATTAACAAATAATATGTTTCCAGAAAAAGTAGTGGGTTCAGTAAATTTACAAACAGGACAAAGCATACCACCAGATTTTGCAAAAACAGCTATTTTGCAAGAAGCAACAGAAGAAGAGAAAAAAATGGTGGAAGAAAATTTACAAAATATATTTGATATAGCAGATACAGTTTATGAAAGGTCAAAAGAAAGCGACAAAAAAGTTGTAATAATGTTAGATGAGCTTTTAAATGTAAAGCCAGCAGTTCAAAGTTTAGTATATACATTAGTATTAAATAGAATGGTAGAGATAGGTAAAGGACTTAAATTGCCAGATAATGTTGTGGTGGTAGCCACAGGAAACCAAAAGAAATATTCAAATGTAGCAGAGGACTTGGCAGAGCCACTAGAAAAGAGATTCGACCATATACTAGATATGGAGCCAAAAGTAGGAGAATGGATTACGGAATATGCAATTCCAAATAAAATTCACCCAGCAGTAATAGGATATATGCTATCAAAATACAACAATTCTGGTAAAAGTGAAGAGATACAAGATATCAGATATTTTTATGAAGAACCAGATGTTGGAGAACAACATTTAGATGCTAATGGATGCAAAGGAAGAACTAATGATCCTCGTGGATGGACTTCAATTTCAAATACATTATACAACTTTGAAAAAAATTTAGAGGCAGGAAGATATGCAGGAAAAGATGTTGAGGATATAATACAAAGATCAATAGAGTCAAAACTTCGTATGGAATGGGCTAGCGAATTTTTCGATTTTTATAATTTACCTACATTAACACCAGAAGAAGTGGCAGAAGGTATGGGAAAAGGCTATACACAAGCAGATCTACCAAGAGATATAAGTGAAAGATTTGCATACATGACTGCTCTAATAACAGCAGATGAAAAACAAGTTGAAGCTTGTAGGGAGTTTATAAAAAAACATTGTGATCCAGAATATTTATCAATTTATGATATATATTGGGCTGGAAATGATGAGAAAAAGATGGAAAGAATTGCAGAATTGCAAGAACAAGCGCTATCTTTACATAGTGGAATGGAAGCAGGACAATATGCACAAGAAGGTTTAAGTGCTTATGCAGGAATAGGACAAATGTATAGAGGTTATTTAGGCAGAGATACTAAAGAAGTGAGGGGTGAAGACGATGATAGGAACCAAATACAGTGAGGCAGCTGTTGAGGTATTAGAAAAGATTCAAGAAAAATATCACATGAAATAGTACGTGGTAAGATATTGACAGAGTTAGAAAGGTATCTTGATATTTATATAATATAAGGAGTGGGTTTTAGTATGAGTAAACTAACTTTTTTGACATATGAGCAGTGTGACGGAAGAAAAGAATTAGATATATTGCAAAAAAGAGGAACAAAAGCAGCAATGACCGATTTTTCTATATTACTAGGAGGAGCTGTTGATGACTCATTAGATGGAAGAACAGGATTTTATTGGACTAAAAAATCAGATTACGACGGACAAGATGTGATTGTGCACATAATTTGTGATGATGGTACTTTGTATACTGCTTATGGTTTTGAACGCACGCAAGGGGCTCGCCCAGTTTTACCGATCTCATCAACCTCGAGTATCCCAACGAACGGGGGGAGTGGGGCACCAAAAAGAGCCGGAGATGGCGTTTTAGAGGTAGAGTATGGATACTATCCACAAAAGGCAGCATCAAGAGATATGCAAAAAAAACTAGAAAGAGCTTTTGCAAAAAGAAGTTTATCAAGAACTGGAAAGAAATATACAACAGATTCAAGAAAATATGATGAATACGAGGAAGTGTTTTCACCAAAGCAACACGAGGAATTTCAATTAGATGGAAAGAAGTATGTGAGAGTAGAAGCAAATTCTTACTTTGATGGTGATGAATTCGAACTTTCAAATGGAGAGCGTTATAGCGATGGTGATCCTGTATGGGTAGAAGTTGCTCCAGTAAAATGGTTAGTTGATGAAAGTGCAAAGATTATGCTTACAGATAAGTTGATTTTTGCAGGGGTTCAATTTGTTAACTGTTATACAAAGTCTGGTTATCGTACAGAAGATTTCGACAAAATAGATATAAAAACATTTATGGACGAATATTTTTCTAAAGAATTAGAACAGTCAATAAAAGCGACAGAAGTTGGAGAAAAAAGCTTGGAAGAACAAGAAGTACAACCTAGAAAATCGAGATTACAGAAATTGAATCCAGATAAGACCAAGCAAGCTAGCAGAGTGAAAATGACTGATACAGAAATAATACAGAATTGGATTGAAGCGGGCGAATCAGTAATGTTAAGAGGTCCATCTGGAATAGGAAAAACGGAAAGAATTAAATCATTATATCCAGATTTGATATATATGAAATTAACAAATAATATGTTTCCAGAAAAAGTAGTGGGTTCAGTAAATTTACAAACAGGACAAAGCATACCACCAGATTATGCTAAAGCTGCTATTTTGCAAGAAGCAACAGAAGAAGAGAAAAAACTGGTGGAAGAAAATTTACAAAATATATATGATATAGCAGATACAGTTTATGAAAGGTCAAAAGAGAGTGATAAAAAAGTTGTAATTATGTTAGATGAGCTTTTGAATGTTAAACCAGCAGTTCAAAGTTTAGTATATACTTTGGTATTAAATAGAATGGTAGAGATAGGCAAAGGACTTAAACTACCAGATAATGTTGTTGTAGTAGCAACAGGAAACCAAAAGAAATATTCAAGTGTAGCAGAAGATTTGGCAGAGCCATTAGAAAAGAGATTCGACCACATATTGGACATGGAGCCAAAGGTTGGAGAATGGATTACGGAATATGCAATTCCAAATAAGATTCACCCAGCAGTAATAGGATATATGTTATCAAAATACAACAATTCTGGTAAAAGTGAAGCAATACAAGATATTGGATATTTTTATGAGGAACCAGATGTTGGAGAAGAACATTTAGATGCTAATGGATGCAAAGGAAGAACTAATGATCCTCGTGGATGGACTTCAATTTCAAATACATTATACAACTTTGAAAAAAATTTAGAGGCAGGAAGATATGCAGGAAAAGATGTTGAGGATATAATACAAAGATCAATAGAGTCAAAACTTCGTATGGAATGGGCTAGCGAATTTTTCGATTTTTATAATTTACCTACATTAACACCAGAAGAAGTGGCAGAAGGTATGGGAAAAGGCTATACACAAGCAGATCTACCAAGAGATATAAGTGAAAGATTTGCATACATGACTGCTCTAATAACAGCAGATGAAAAACAAGTTGAAGCTTGTAGGGAGTTTATAAAAAAACATTGTGATCCAGAATATTTATCAATTTATGATATATATTGGGCTGGAAATGATGAGAAAAAGATGGAAAGAATTGCAGAATTGCAAGAACAAGCGCTATCTTTACATAGTGGAATGGAAGCAGAACAATATGCACAAGAAGGTTTAAGTGCTTATGCAGGAATAGGACAAATGTATAGTGGTTATTTAGGCAGAGATACTAAAGAAGTGAGGGGTGAAGATGATGGTAGGAGCCAAATACAGTGAGGCTGCTGTTGAGGTATTAGAAATATTAAATTACACAGATAAAGAAGATGTAAAAAAGATACCACAAAGTTTTATGAATTTTTTAACAGAGATCGCAAACAAAAATTATAAGGCGAACTTTAACCACAATGTACCAATGAGTGGAATGAATTTAAGAAAACAGACTAGAGAACTTTTAGGTTTTATTTATATTACTTGGTGGTGTAATGAAAAGGATAGAAACAAATTTAAAAGTATTATTCATTCTGGTAATTCAAAAGTAGCGAAAACAGAAAAAAGTGCAAATTATAATATAGATGAGATGTTAAAAAATAAGAAAGAACTAAAATCTAATGTAGTTACTCAAAATGTTGTTGAAGAAGAAAAATCTATGATTAAATATAAAGAAGAAAACATATTAAATAAAATTATAAATAGAATATTAAGTTTATTTACAAATAAAAATGAAAGGGGTTAAAAGAGTAAAATGATAAATAAAGAATTGATTGAATTGCAAAAAGGGTGTAAAGCAACATGCGTTGTAATCCAAAATGAAGATATACAAAAACTTGATTCAATGGTTTTAATTAGTTCAAATTGTGAAGATAATGAATTACTTAAAATCTTTAAGGAAAAAATATCTAAAACAGATGAAAGATTTGAATTTCTTGTAATAGAAAAAATTGATAAGATAGAATTAGATAAACAAGATAGATTTTATCAAATAGTGAAAGACAGAGAATTTAATGGAATTTTATTACCGGAAGATGTTGTTATAGTTTTAACTGTTGAGAATAAAGATAAATTAAAAAATATATCATCAGACCTTTATAATCTTTGCGTAGTTGCATTTTAGATAGAAAGGAAGTGCAGCGGATGGGTATTAATGCAGATATGATATACGATGTAACAAGAAAAATGTTGGTCAAATATCCTCGATTTGGAAGTGAAATTGCAGATGCAAATATAGAGTTTAGAGATGATTTGCCATTTCATACTGCAGCAACAGATGGAAAAAACATATATGTTGATCTTAATTACTTTGAGAGTTTAAGTGAAGATGATAGATTGTTTACAATAGCACACGAAATAATGCACATTAAATTTATGCATATGTATAGATTGAAAGATAAAGATGGCAAAAAAAGGAATTTAAATTTATGGAATATTGCAACTGATGCTATCATAAATGCTAATTTAGAGAGAGATGGATTTACAATTAAAGAAGGATATGTAAATATGCCAGAAGCATTAAATTATTCGGCAGAAGAATTTTATGAGATTTTATCAAAAGAAAAAGAGAATCAACAAAAAGCACAAGAAAACAAGGAACAAAATCAAGGCGATAGTGGTGAACAGAGCCAAGATAATGAAAATAAAGATAGTAATCAAAATGGTAAAGGTGGTAATCAAGAAGGAAAGCAAGAGCAGAATGAAAATCCAAGTGATGGAAATTCAGAAGGCAAAAAGACTGGAAAAGAAAATGAACAACCATCACATCAAGGAGATGACCATAGTTTATGGGAAGAAGCATTTAGAAATCAACAACATGGGCAAAAGGCTGATCAAAAACAAGAAAAGGATGAAGCAGAAAAGCAAAAAGAAATTGATGAACAACCACAAATGACATTTGATGAAAGAGGCGAATTTGAAGATAATAGACAGGAAAAAAGAGAGAGATTTAAAGCAAGGCGTGAGAAAACAAAACACGATATAAGAGGAATGCAAGAGGAGGAGTCAATAAAACTTGGAAGTATAGGTGAGAGTAGAGAAAATATTGATTGGAAAACCTTATTACGAAGAGAAGTAGAAAAAACAGAAACAATTTGGAGTCAAAAACGTTCTATTGCGGAAAATAATTATGCTTACAGGTTAGAAGAAAACGATATAGAAGATGAGGCGGAAACTGAAATTATGATAGATGTTTCTGGATCAGTAAATTTGGATTTAGTAAAAGCATTTTTAAGACAAATAAAACCGATATTAAAGCAATCAAAATTAAAAGTAGGATGCTTTAATGAGAGGTTTTGGGGGCTTGTAGATATTAAGAATGAAAGAGATATAGACAATTTTACAATACCCAGAGAGGCTAGAGGAAGTTCTGCCTGGACAGAAGATTGGGATTTAGCGGTAAGAAGTTTTACTAAAAAGAAAGAAATTAACAAAATAGTATTTACAGATGGTTATCCTTGCCCTGGTACAATGCCAAAAGAAGATTTGAAAAGAGAAAATATCATATGGCTGGTATATGGGAATAAAGCATTTAATCCTTGCTGTGGCAAAGTTATAAATATTACAGAAAGACAATTAGAACAATTGCGTTTAGTTAGTAGAGATGATTCAATTGGAGATGTGAGCAGATAATAATATTGTGGAAAATGTATCGTGAATGCCAATTAGTATGTGGAGTTGATTTTATAAAATCAGCTCTTTTTCTGTTGAAAAGCAATGAAACGTTGGCACCTGAACATTATGATATCAGTATATTCGATAAAAAGATGATTAGAGGCATTAAAGATTAAATACTGTAAATTATGTAAGGTATGATGAAATGTTACTTGCGTTTCATGCTGTGATACCCCAAACACCAAAAAACTTGAATTTGGAAAATGAGAATGGTATAAATATATTGATAGAAAGATTCCTGATGAAGGTCAATCTGAAAGTTTGATGTGTTTGAAGCTTATGTATATTCAACAAAAAGGAGAAAATTACATGAAATTCACTTTAATAAAAGCAAATGAAAATGATATTGATTACATAAAAAGAGCAAAGCTATATAATATTTATAAATATGTTCATGATTTATCTGAAGAAGAAATTTCTAAAATCAATAAATATGTTGATAAACACATACCATTAGAAGCAAAAGATTACAAAATGATTATATGCGATAACCAAAGGGTTGGATGTTATCTTGTGGTTAAAAAAGATGATGGCATTATGCTAGATGAGATATTTATAGATGAAAAATATAGAGATAATGGTATAGGCACAAAGGTAATAAGTGGTATCTTGAAAAGCAGTAATACGGTATATTTATGGGTATATAAAGATAATGTAAGAGCAATTTCTTTGTACAAGAAATTAGGATTTAATGTAGTAAAAGAATTAGAAAATAGATTTTATATGAAATACCTTAACTAGTTAGGCAAAATATCTAAAAATAGTCGGAGGTGCTTATGGAAAAGTATAATATTTTAAAGGATTTAGTTAAATTTAATACAATAAAAGATAAAGAAAATGATAAAATAATCAATTACATTGAAAATATATTAAAATCGATAGGCTTTAGCGCAGATTATAAAGGAAAATATCTAATAATGAGTTATGGAAAAAATCCTACTTTTGGTTTTCTTGGACATACTGATACGGTCGAATACATAGATGGTTGGAGTACAGATCCATTTACCTTAACAGAAAAAGGTGACAATCTATATGGGCTTGGCGTTTGCGATATGAAAAGTGGAATTGCAGCAATATTAGACGCTATTTTAAGGATAGATTTAAATAAAATAAAAAATGGAATAAAGCTATTTTTTACATATGATGAAGAGAGAGGATTCGAAGGAATTTATAATATAATAAAAAGAAATGAAAAGTTTCCTGATTTCATGATATTTGGAGAGCCCACATATAATGAAATCTTAATAGGAAGTAAAGGACTTTTAGAATGTGATTTACATTTTAAAGGAATTAAGGTGCACTCTAGTAATCCAGACAAAGGCAAAAGCGCAAATTTAAATGCTATAAAATTTTTAAGCGAACTTGAAAAGTTTTATATAGAAAATATAAAAAACGATGTGAATGATAAATTTGGTATACCTTATACAACGATGAATGTAGGAATCCTAAAAGGTGGAAGTGCCAAGAACTCCATTCCTGCAGAATGTTACGCTACACTAGACTTTAGAGTGGTAAAAACAGAACATATAGAAGAGATAGGAAAAATGATTGAAACTCTATCGAAAAAATATGATTGTAATTACGAAATACTAGAAAGAATAAAACCGTTTATAAATGATGTGGATATAAAAAACAATCAAAAAACTGCTAATTTCTTGACAGAGGCTAGTGTTGTAAATTGCAAGTCGAAAATAATACTTGGAACAGGACCTGTTACAGCACATGAAATAAATGAATACATAGAAAAAGAAAGCTATGATAAACTAGTGGAACAGTACAAGATGATAATCGAAAAATATGCGTGAGCTATTATAGTACAAAAGATTTTTAGAATAAAAAAGGAGAATAAAAATGTTTAATAAAAATAAAATCGCAAAAGAATGGATAAATATTGGAGCAGATACAGAGCAAAAGGTAATGAATGCAGTAGATGAAGCATATTCAAATAAGAAAAAGCTTGGATTAAATATATATTTAGGCAAGTGGAATGATCAAAATATTTGCATATGTTTAAATCAAGAAGAAAAGATTGTAGATGCGTTTCCAACAGCAATAAATGAAGAACAATATTTGAGTATAAAAGAAGATGTTAGAAAACTTTACAAAGGGTTTGGAATGGATATAGAAGAATTACCACTAGAGATAATATCAACTTTTATCGGAATAGATATAATGAATAATAAAGAGGATTTTCTAAATGGTAATTTTAAAAATATCAAATCTCGTTTGTTTCCATTTCAAATAACACCGGAAGTGTTAGTGATTTCAACTAATCAAGGCGGAATTGCTATAGGAATAGAAGCGGTAAAAGAGATAATAAAAAAATATTGACACAAATGACACATTGTGATATTATACTGGCATAGACACATACAGCAAATAAATTCATATTGAAAATGATAAAGAAATCGGGGATTTAATCCCAATCTAGTTCGTACTAGATAAGATTTCTGCGTGTCTTGTAACTAAAGCCACTTACAGCAAATTATTGGTGAAAATATTTTTACCCAAAAAACTTAGAAGATGAATTTGGTCTTAGAAACCAAATTCGCTCTAAGTAGGTAGAAAATAGTTAAATAGTGGCTTGTTTATTTTATAAAAAGGAGTTGAAAGCAGTGAGTTTTCTAGATGCATTAAAAAAGAATAACACAATATCTAATACAAAAGACGGAGAATATTATAGTTCTACTTATGACGCAAACCTTGATGTGTTTGCCGGATTGTCTAGATATCAAGATACAGATGAAATAATTAGAAAATATAAAATAGCTTTTGAAGAGGATAAAACTCTTGCTTTAGCTAATTTATTATATATTTTAGACATTAGAGATGGTAAAGGAGAAAGACTATTATTTAAAACGATTTTTGGCTATCTTTGCAAAAACGAAAAAGAATCGGCATTAAAAATACTCCCGTTAATATCTAAACTTGGAAGATGGGATTACATACTAGAGGGATTAGATACACAGATTGATGAAGAAGTTGTAAATTTAATTAAAAAGCAACTTGAGGAAGATAAGGTATCTGATACTCCGTCATTACTTGCCAAATGGTTGCCATCTCATAGAACGCACAATACTGCAAATGAAACGGCAAAAATAATAATAAAAAAATTGAATATTACTGAAGAAGAATATAGAAAAACTTTGAGTTCGATTAGAAAAAAATTGTCTTTGATAGAAACAAAATTAACAGATAAAAATTATGCAGAAATAGATTTCGAAAAAGTTCCTACTAAGGCAATGTTAAAATATAGAAAAGCATTTAATGTTCATTGTCAAGATGCATATTCTATGTATTTAGAACAAGTGGCAAATGGTGAAAAGAAAATAAATACTACTGGATTGTATTGCTATGAAATAATAAGAGATATTATTTTCGGAAATGTCATTGATGAAAAACTTTTAGACAACATGTGGAATAACCAAAAAGACATTTTAAACGGATATAGTAAAAATATTTTAGTAATGGCAGATACTTCTGGTTCAATGACCGATTATGGTTGTATGCCATATGCCAATTCTATTGGACTTGCAACATATATAGCAGAAAGGAACAATGGTATTTTCAAGAATCATTTTATTACATTTTCAGATACACCAAAGATTCAAGAAATTAAAGGAAATACTATTGTAGAAAAAGTAAATAACTTTGAATCTATAGTTGCAAATACAGACATAGATAAAGCATTTAAATTAGTACTAAATACTGCAGAAAAAAATAAAATAGGAAAAGAAGAAATGCCATCGCATATAATTATAATTTCAGACATGGAATTTGATACAGGCGTTTACTCAAAGAGCGGTACTAATTTGGATGGCTGGAAAAAGGCATATAATAAAGCTGGTTATACTCTTCCTAAAATCATCTTTTGGAATGTAGCTTGCAATACAATGGGAGTGCCAGCCACAAAATATGATAACGATGTGATAATGGTTAGCGGTTTTTCGACAGCCATATTAGACAATCTTTTGGATTTAGAAAAATTCACACCAGTTAATGCAATGTTAAGTACTCTAGAAAAGTACACAAAATTACTTTAAGGAGGAAAGCAATATGCAGAAATTTATCACAGTTAGAATGTGGGAAGAAACCAAAGAAAAGCTAGAAAGAGTCAGAATCGATAAATCAATGAAAGAAAAAAGAGTTATTTCTTTGGCACAAGTAATTGAAGAATTAGTAGATGATTATCTAGAAAAAAATAAATAGAACTTAAAGGACATTATAAGATAACAATAATGAAAATCATTATGGTTTATTTTTAGTGTCCTAATTTTGTATAATAAGAAGAGGAGTGAAAAAAGTGAGAGATCTAAAAATATTTACAGATAACATAGAAGAAAAAGCAATAGAACAAATCGATTTATTGTTATCGCAAGATGCATTTAAAGATTGCAAGATAAGAATAATGCCAGATGTGCATGCAGGAAAAGGTTGTGTAATAGGGTTCACAGGTGATTTTGGAGATAAGGTTATTCCTAATATAGTTGGTGTAGACATTGGTTGTGGAATGCTATGTGCCAATCTAGGCAAGATTGATATTGATTACAAGAAATTAGATGATTTTATAAACGAGAATATACCATCGGGAATGAATGTAAATGAAAATAAAAGAGTGGAGTTTGATTTGAAACAATTATATTGTTATGACAAACTAAAAAGTTATGAATGGATTGAAAATTCGGTTGGTTCTTTAGGTGGTGGAAATCATTTCATAGAGATAGATGAGGCAGATGATAAAGAAAAATATTTAGTTATCCATTCGGGTTCAAGAAATTTGGGTGCACAAGTTGCAGAGCTATATCAAGAACTAGCAGACCAAATAGTTAATCATGGTTTGATAGATTATTTGAATAATAGAAATGAGACAATAAAAATATATAAAGAGCAAGGTAGGCAAAGTGAAATTCAAGCAAGGCTAAATGAATTAAAGAAAGAATATGATAAGAACAAGAATGTGATTCCATACGAATTAGCATATTTAGAGGGCGAGTATAGAGACCAATATTTGCATGATATGAAGCTTTGTCAAGAGTTTGCAGTACTAAATAGATATACAATTGCAAAAATAATAGCTGATTATATGAATTGGAATTTAGATAATTATTTTGAATCGATTCACAATTATATTTCGTTCGAAGATAACATTATAAGAAAGGGAGCTATTTCGGCTAAAAAAGGACAAAGTGTAATAATACCTATAAATATGAGAGATGGTTGTATTATTGGAGTAGGAAAAGGAAATGAAGATTGGAATAATTCTGCACCACACGGAGCTGGAAGAATAATGTCGAGAAAGCAAGCAGCAGAGACAGTTGACCTAGAAAAATACAAAGAGGCAATGAAAGATATTTATACCACTTCGGTAAGAGAAGAAACAAAAGATGAAGCACCATTTGTATACAAACCAATAGAGGAAATCTTAGAAAAAATAAAGCCAACTGTTGAGGTAACAAAAATAATTAAACCAGTATATAATTTCAAGGCATCGGAACTTCCAGAGTGGAAAAAATAGAAAACCAAAAATCATACCAAAAGGAGAATTTATGCAAGAAATATTTACAAAAGCAAGAGCTAAAATCAATTTGAATTTGTTAGTTACAGGTAAAAGAGCAGATGGTTATCACGATATAAAATCTGTTTTCCAAAAGGTTAATTTGTACGATGAACTTTTTATAAAAAAGATTGAAAGCAATAATATGGTTCTTAAAACTAATGTAAGCGAAATTAGTAATGAGAAAAATATACTTTTTAAAACATACATAAAACTAAAAAAAATATATCCAAAAGTGTCTCGGGGTTGAAGTTAGATTAAATAAAAAAATCCCTATGCAAGCTGGTATGGCTGGTGGTAGCACGGATGCTGCTAGCTTTATCATTGCAATGAATAAATTATTTGATTTAAAAATGACTAAAGAAGAAATGTGCAATATAGGAAAAACAATCGGTGCTGATGTTGTTCCATGTTTGTATAATGTGCCTGTAAAAGCTGAGGGGATTGGTGATATTATAACTTGTCTTAATACAAACTTAAATTATTACATAGTTATTATAAAGCCAGACATATCATGCGATACAAAATATATGTATCAAAAAATTGATTCAAAAGATGGCATTATCCAAAAAGATTTTACAGAAGAAATTATAGAAGGATTGCAAAAGAACGATATAAATCTTGTGGCATCAGGCATGTATAATATTTTTGAAAATGTTATAGATGATTCAAAAATAGAAAATATAAAAAATGATATTAAAGAAGCTGGTGCGATAAATAGTTTGATGACGGGTTCCGGCTCGTGCGTTTATGGAATATTCAAATCAAAAGAAGAAGCTAGAAAAGCATACAAGATTTTAAAAGAAAAGTACCAAGAAATATATATATGCAAATCTTTTGTTTCTAAAAATGATTGAAAAAAATTCAATTAGAGTATAGAATATCATTAACAAAATAAGGTAGTGTAATGTAACTTATAAAAAGCAAGATATTATTTAATTGCTATAAAAAATGTTTTAAACATAAATGTACTTCATAAAGATTGAACACTATCAAAAACAAAAAAGGTGGAATGAATATGAATATTAAAAAAGTTTTATTGCTTTTAGGCCTATTAGTTGTGTGCGTGTGTCTTACAGCGTGTGGAAACTATGTCGAATTAAGCGAAACACCAATACCAAATATGACAATGATTAAAATAAAAGAAGTATTACCTTGTCAAAATGGCTATGCAATTTCATTTACAGCGATTTCTGGAGATTTCGAAGCAGAATCTGATGTCATATATACACTAAAAATATCAAGTGATTTCATTGCCGAGATGCAAACATTTGAAGCAGTTGGTGCAAGAAATGTTACACAATATATGGATGCAAAAGAATTCTATAACAATTGGTGGAAAAAGGGTATTAAAAATTCATATGCGGTAGAAGATGTGGTTTGTGAATATAGTTTAGATGATTTTGGTGATTTTAAATATATTTCTGAATATGATTATTACAAAGATAATGATGTGACAGGAATGCAATATACAACAAATGAAGAGATATTAGAAACCATAAATGGTACTTGGAAATTAGATGATGGCACAACTCTTGAAATAAATTCGGAAACTAAAGAATATGTTTTAAAAACACCAGATGGCGGAGAAGAAAGTGGCAATATAAACGAAAATGAAGAGGGAATATACATATTTAAGGTAGATGGAAAAGCTTATATATATTACGATAATGAAAATCAAACATTAAGTTTTGAAGAGAATGAAGAGTTACAAGATAAAATTTTTAGAAGATAATTAAGAAGTCTGAAATGTAGTTAAAAGTAAAACTATGTTTCAGACTTTTTTAGTAAATATTTGTACGACATAATTTTTATATCATTATATTAGCTTGGTATTTATTGAAAATCATTTTAACTCAAAAATTGACTTTTTAGGATAATTGTTATATATTGTGCTTAATAAAATTTTTATAAACGGGGAGAAAGTTATGAGAATCTCAGAAGCCAGGTCATATAGCCAAGGCATAGAATTTTTGGTACGGTGCGGATATGGCAATGTTATTATTCGTGGAAGGCGCAACACAGATGGAACGGTTTTTGTTGAGCTAGATGACAAATTTAAAAAAGAAAAAGCAAAAGGGAAAACTTTAATAAGTATCATTGTGGCAATGTGCGCTATCCTAATTGCGATATTAGTTTCAAAGGTAGAAAGATATATAAATATCAGCTTGGTTGGTATAGAACTTATTTCGATATTTTGGCTTGCTATAATTTTATATATTGTATATATGAAAGAGCAAAAAGACAAAGAAGAAATGTATCGTTACCATGCTGCCGAGCATAAAGCGCTAAACTACCTAGAAAAACATGGCAGAGTTCCTGAAACAATGGAGGAACTTAAAAAAATGGATAAATACTATATATCATGTGGAACAACACTTCTTTACGTTGCAATGCTGTTTGTTACAATGGTATTTTTAGTATTTGCTTTTGTGCCATATCTGGCATTAAAAATAGTTTCTTTTGCAATTGCTACAATCTTGATTTTGTATTTGTGGGCAAATGGAAAGTGCAATTTTATTCAAAAATATTTTGTGCTCGAGCCAACAAATGCGGAGCTAGAAGTAGCCTTAGAAACATTGAAACTCTATGACCGTATAGTAGACTTCACCTAAAAAAGAAAACATCTTGTAGGTTTTAAACATAATTTTATGTTTGAAATTATAAGATGTTTTCTTATTTCAGATATATTACTAGAATCTTTTTTACATATATGATATAAATGTTATATAAAAACAAAAGAAAATGGGGGATTTTAGATGCTTGAAAAATTATTTAAATTAAAAGAAAAAGGCACGACTGTTTGGATTGAGTTTATAGCCGGTCTTTCAACATTCATGGCGATGTCATATATAATATTTGTTAATCCCAATATTTTATCATCAACAGGAATGGATTATGGTGCAGTTTATACAGCAACGATTTTATCTTCAGTTATAGCTACTTTAATAACAGGGTTATATGCTAATGTGCCATATGCGCAAAGTACAGGTCTTGGATTAAATGCCTTGTTTACATATACCCTTTGTGGAAGTCTAGGATTTACATGGCAACAGTCACTAGCGATGGTTTGCATTTGTGGAATAATAAACATATTCATAACTGTTACATCAGTTAGAAAAAAAGTATTAAAGGCGATGCCAACATTTATGCAAGAAGCAATAACGGTAGGTATAGGACTTTTCATAACATACATAGGTGTTAAAAATGCAGGACTTATAGAATTTGCAGTTTCAAAAGTTACAGATGGAGTTGCAAATGCATCTGATGTAGTTCCTCAGATTGCTACATTTAACAATGCATCAGTAATTCTTTCACTAATTGGACTATTTATAACAAGCATATTAGTAAGCAAAAAAAACAAAGGCGCATACATACTTGGAATAATAATAACAACACTTATTGGAATTCCAATGGGAGTTACAAAGTTGCCAGACTTTTCAAACTACACAATACTTCCATCAATAGAACCAACATTTTTAAAATTAGACTTTGCGGGATTGCTTACAGCAAAAGCTGGATTTATGGTAGTATTTATGACAATATTCTCGCTTGTATTATCTGATTTATTTGATACAATCGGAACATTTATTGGAACAGGAAAAAAGGCAGGTATATTCAAAGTAGATGAAGATGGAAATATGCCTAAAAACTTAGAAAGAGCAATGATTACAGACTCGGTTGCAACAGTAATAGGTTCACTACTTGGAACAAGTAATTTAGGTACATTTGTAGAAAGCAGTGTAGGAATAGAAACTGGTGGAAGAACAGGATTAACAGCTGTATTTGTCGCACTTTTATTTGCACTTTCATTATTTATATCGCCACTTGTAGCATGCGTGCCAATGGTAGCAATTGCACCAGTACTTATATTGATAGGCGTTTCAATGATGCAAAATGTTGTAAACATAGATTGGAAAGACATTTTAATAGCGATACCAGCATTTTTTATAATAATAATGATGCCATTCTCATATTCGATAACAACAGGAATTGAATTTGGATTCATATTTTATGCACTGATTAGTATTGTAAATAAAAAAGCAAAAGAAGTATCGCCAATGATATACATATTCACAATTTTGTTCGTGATAGAATTTGTGTATAATATAGTTACATAAAAAACTGATAACTAAAGCTAGCTAGCACTTTTAAGAATATAAATCAATTTAATTTTAAAAATTGGTTAAAATTCAAGTGCCACTAGCTTTTTTTAGATACTGAAATTTTGACAAATAAATATTAAAGTAATAAAATATGTACCGTAAGGAGTTGATAATAATGTCAAAAAAAGAATTTAAAGCAGAGTCAAAAAGAGTATTAGATTTAATGATAAACTCAATTTATACAAATAAAGAAATATTTTTAAGAGAATTGATTTCAAATGCAAGTGATGCAATAGACAAGCTATATTATAGATCACTTACTAAAAAAGATGTTACATTAAATCAAAGCAGTTTAGAAATAGATTTAAAACTAGATAAAGAAAATAAAAACATCATAATAAAAGACAATGGTTGTGGAATGACAGAAAAAGAACTTGAAGAAAACTTAGGAACAATCGCCAAAAGCGGTTCTTTAAAATTTAAAGAAGAAAACGAGAAAAAAGAAGATATAGACATCATAGGACAATTTGGTGTTGGCTTCTATTCTTCATTTATGGTTAGTGACAAAGTAACAGTAAAAACAAAATCACCAGATGATGAAAGAGCCCATGTCTGGGTTTCTGAGGGCATAGATGGTTACACAATTGATGAATGCGATAAAAATGATATAGGTACAGAAATAATATTACATCTAAAAGATGATACAGATGATGAAAAATATAGTGAGTTTTTAGATGAATACAAAGTAAAAGAATTGATAAAAAAATATTCAGACTATATAAGATATCCAATCAAAATGGAAACCACGCATACTAAGTTAAAAGAAGGCACAAAAGACGAGTATGAAGATGTAAAAGAAATGGAAACACTAAACAGCATGACACCACTTTGGAAGAGAAAAAAGAGTGAAATAACAGAAGAGGAATATGAAGATTTTTATACTTCAAAATTTAACGATTGGGAAAAACCTTTAAAAATAATTCACATAGCTGTAGAGGGACAATATAGTTACAATGCACTTTTATTCATTCCTAACCATTTGCCATATGACTACTATACAAAAGAATATGAAAAAGGTTTGCAACTATATTCAAATGGTGTTCTAATAATGGATAAGTGTGCAGATTTATTGCCAGATTATTATGGATTTGTAAAGGGACTAGTAGATAGCCAAGACTTATCATTAAACATCTCAAGAGAAATGTTGCAACATGATAGACAACTAAAAGTTATGGCAAAAAATATTGAGAACAAAATAAAAGCAGAATTAGAAAAAATGCTAAATGAGAATAGAGAAGAATATGAGAAATTCTTTGCAATATATGGTACGCAATTAAAATTCGGAACATATGCAGACTATGGAATGAACAAAGATAAATTAAAAGATTTGCTACTATTTAAATCATCAAAAGAAGAAAAGTTAGTAACGCTTAAAGAATATGTAGAAAGAGCAAAAGAAGGTCAAGATACAATTTATTATGCATCAGGAGAAACAGTAGACAAAATAAAAGGACTTCCACAAGTTGAGTCAGTAAGTGATAAAGGATATGAAATATTATATTTAACAGAAAATGTGGATGAATTCGTTTTGCAAATATTAGTTGAATATGAAGGCAAAAAGTTCAAAAATGTATGTGCAGACAACATAGATATGGGAACAGAAGAAGAAAAAGCAGCATTAAAGAAAATAAATGATGAAAACAAAGAAATGTTAGACACAATGAAAGAAGCACTAAAAGGCGATGTTCAAGATATAAAATTCACCGATAGACTTACAAAACATCCAGTATGCTTGACAACAGAAGGAGGCTTATCAATTGAAATGGCAAAAACAATAAATAATCAAATGGGAGCCAACGAGGCAGTAAAAGCCCAAACAGTCTTAGAAATAAATAAAGACCATGTAATAGTAAGCAAATTAAAAGAATTATTCAATAGCGACAAAGAAGAACTAAAAAAATTCACAAAAATACTATACTCACAAGCAAGACTAATAGAAGGATTAACAATAGAAAATCCGACAGAATATAGCAATTGGATATGTGAATTGTTAGCGAAATAGAGTGAATTGAAAGTGTGATACATAGAAGCTGTAATTGTTATGATGACAATTACAGCTTTTTTAAAACGATATATTGACATATATTAACCAGTATGTTAACATATACTAAAGTTGATGGGGGTGATGGTAAAGAAAGGAGCGTTAAGTGAAAAGAAGTAGCGGAGCACAGTGTGCTCCATAAAAAAATAAGTTGGTACAGCTAAGAAAATGTGAGAGTGAATAAAATGAAAAGAGTTAGATTTAAAGATTATTTAAAAGATTATTTAGAATATAATAACATTACTAATAAAGATTTTGCAAATAGAATAGGAATTACACCAAAGCATTTGTGTGATATTCTTGCTGGAAATGTAAACATTTCTGCAGACATAGTAAACAAAATTTCAATAGTTACGGATATTTCAATAGATTATATATATGACATTGAATTGAATTATATGTTTGAAAACGAGATAGAAAATTATTTGAAAATGAATGAATATACCGAAACAGAATACTTGAAAAAGTTTAATTATAATTATTTGATAAAATCAAAGTTTATAGATTTTATCGATACATCAGACAAATTAGAAATTATTAAAGATATACTTAAATTCTTGCGTGTAAGTTCACCAAAAAGAGTTTATGATATAGATAAAACTGCATATTACAAGAGTAAGAATGATAAACCAGAACTATTACTTTTATGGCTTGAAAAATGCTATAGAGAAACATTAAAGCAAAATGTTAAAGAATATAAAAAAGAAAATATAAACATATTAGTGCAATATGTAATTGAAATGGCGAAAAACGATAAATTTGATGAAAAGGCAATAACTAATATGTTTAACGAAAATGGAGTATATTTTGTTATACAAGATGATATACCGGGCTCAAAAATAAGAGGTGCCTTCAAAGTCAACAGAGATATACCAGCTATTTATTTAACACATAAATATAAGAGAATTGCGGATGTGTATTTTGCAATGTTACATGAATTAGCACATTGCAAGACTGACTTTAATAGGGCACAAGCAACAAATATGGTTTCATATGATGGAAGAATTGATGAATTAGAAGAAAAAGCAGATGCTCAGGCGTATGATTGGATGGTCGATAATAAATATTATGATACTATTTGTAAAAATCAAGATTATAACATAGAGGAAGAAAAAGAATATCCAAAGTCTTTTGTAGTGTACAGATTAGCAATGGATGGGAAAATTAAGTATAATTCAAAAATTTATCAGAAGCATAATATACTGTTGAATTAAGTTAAATCCTTAGAGTTTATAAAATAGAAGAGAAATATTATAATTTTTCTACTATGTGAAAAAGGCAAAGCGCCCTTGAAAAAATCAAGAACGCTTTTGCCTGTTGGAGAGATGCGAAAACGCATCGGGTAGATTAACTAGAATTCATCCTAAATAGCTATTGTATAATTGAGCCACCAATATGCAAATTCAAGGTGTGATACGCCTAAGTTTATTCATAGATTTACGAAAAAAGTTATCAATACAATCAATAGGACAATCAAAATCTTCATTTAACTTTTGCTCAAGATTGTTTCTATGCAGATAACATGATTTGAGCACTTTGTAGATAGACTCAGCATCACAAGAAAACTTATAATTCATATCTTGAAGATACATATTTTGATATACAAAGTCGCCTGATTTAGTAAGGTAACAGTCACAAGAAAGAAGTGAGCTATGAAACAGACAAATTTCATTCTCGTAGATTTCAAAAATACTGTCACATGCCTCTTCTATTAGTGCAGAAGCCTCGAAAGCCTCTTTAGCTAATGTGGTTAGTTCACCAAGAATGATAATCTCTTGTGCAGTCATATTAGTGATTTCCAACATAAAGTTCCTCCTACAATAGTAGTTATATAGTCAAGCTTTTGATGCCATGCGAGGATATAAACAAAATTGCTTGCAAAAATGTATTATAGCACGAGCTTGACATAAAAGTAAATAAAAGTTTTAATTCATTGAAGAATAAAAAAATTGTAACTTGAAAAAAGTAGCTAATAATGATAAAGTGATTTTGATGGCTACAGAAGAAAAATAAATAATAAAGGAGGAAGATGATTTATGGAAGAATACATAGACTTGTATGATGATAATAAGCAAAATACAGGAGTGGCAATTCCAAGATCGAAAGAATGGGAATTGCCAGAGGGTAGACATATACTTATCTCAGCGTTGATTGTGAAAAATTCAGATGGTAAAATCATGTTACAATTTACTTCAAAAGAAAAAGGAAGCATTTATTCATTACCAAGTGGTCATGTATTGCATGGCGAAAGTAGTGATGATACGATAGTAAGAGAAATGTATGAAGAACAAGGCATAGTAATTTCTAAAAATGATATTACATTTGTTGAAGAGAGATTGGCCAGTAAGATGGCTTTTTTTGATATATACTACTTGGAAAAAAGTTACACTCGAAATGAGATGAAATTACAAAAAGAAGAAGTTGATGATGTTGTTTGGGCAACAATAGATGAAATTGAATCTTTATATAAATGCCAAAAGCTAAGAAAAAGTTCATATGATTCAATAAAAAATTTTTTGAATAGAGAATAAATGGATTTTATTATAATTGGAGGGGGATAACATGAACGAATTAAAAATAAATGCAATATATAAACATTTTAAGGGAGATTATTATTTGGTAGTAGATGTAGCAAAAAATTCTGAAACCGAAGAAGAGTTTGTTATTTACAGAAAATTATATGGTGATTGTGGCTTATGGATTAGACCTAAAGATATGTTTTTAAGTGAAGTGGATCATGAAAAATATCCAGATGTTAAGCAAAAATACAGATTTGAACTTCAACATATAGAAAGTGTCGCACACAGAAAATAGGGGTGGAAATATGATTAAAGAAAAAATTAAAATAGATGGAATTCCTGCTGTTATTTGGGGAGAGCAAAGTAAAAAGTGCTACATCGCTGTACATGGTAATATGTCGAATAAAGAAGACACTGTTATAGAAATACTAGCAGAAGAGGCTACGAAAGCCGGATATCAAGTGGTTAGCTTTGATTTGCCAGAGCATGGAGAAAGAAAAGATGATAAAACTTATCTTTGCAAGGTTCAAAATTGTGTTAAAGATTTAGAAAAAATAATTGAGTATGCGAGAGCAAAATATGATGAGATAAACATTTTGGCTTGTAGCATGGGAGCTTATTTTTCATTGATGGCGTACAAAAATGAGCCAATAAAAAGATGCTTCTTTTTGTCTCCTGTTGTTAACATGAAGAAGATAATTGATAACATGATGCAATGGGCTAATGTTTCAGAGAAAGATTTAGAGGAGCAAAAAGAAATAAAAACTGATTTTGGGCAAGTTCTATATTGGGACTATTATGCATATGTAAAAGAGCATCCTGTAACTACCTGGGATAAGGAAACTTACATACTGTATGGTTCAAATGACAATATGCAAACTGAAGATACAATAAAAGATTTTGCAAACAAATTTAATGCAAGCCTAGATATCTTAGATGGAGGAGAGCACTATTTTCATACTAAAGAACAATTAGAATATTATAAAACTTGGCTAAGCAAGAATTTATGCTAAGCAAAATTTTAATGCTGGGAGATTAAAAATATGAGTGAAAATGAATATGAAGTAAGATTACTAGATGTAAACAAAGAAGAGTTTATAGAAAAAATAGAAAAATGTGGCGCGAAATATGTAGATACCTATAATCAAAAAAGATTTGTATATGATTTTAAACCCAAAGCAGATAACAAATGGATTAGATTAAGAAATAATGGTAAAAAAACTACACTTGCAATAAAAGAACTTGTAGATTATTCAATTGGAGGAACAAAAGAACTAGAAATAGAAGTGTCTGATATGGAAGAAACAGATATGATTTTGCAAAAACTAGGATATTCTAAAAGAAGCGTACAAGAAAATATAAGAGTAAGATATACATTAGATGATGTTGAAATAGATATTGATACATGGCCTCATTTGAATACTTTTGCAGAATTTGAAGGAAATAGTGAAGAAGCTGTTTTAAATGTGCTTAAGCTTTTAAATGTTGATAAATCTAGTATTACAACTATGGATGTACAAACTATTTATTTAAGAGAAGGGTATACAAAGGAAGATTTGAACAATTTGAAATTTTAGGTGCATTTGCTAATTTAATTTTTTTGTGATATTATTTAGAAAAACTTTTACTTAAGGAGGCACATGATGAGAATTTCAACTAAAGGCAGATATGCCTTAAGAATAATGATAGATTTAGCTACTAATGGCAATGGAAATTTTATTTCTTTAAAGAGTATTGCAGACAGACAACAAATTTCAAATAAATATTTAGAGCAAATAATTTCTATGTTAAATAAAGCGGGATTTTTAGAAACTGCAAGAGGTAATGCAGGTGGATATAGACTTTCAAAGAAGCCAAGTGAATATAAAGTTGGTGATATTTTAAGAGCTACCGAGGGAGATTTAGCTCCTGTTATGTGTGTTACAGGAGAAAGCGACTGTGCAAGAAAGAATGACTGCAAGACTTTTACTTTTTGGGAAGGCCTAGATAATGTGATAAATGAATATATAGATAGTAAAACATTGGAGGATTTAATTAAATAGCAAATTTTAATCTTGAGGTGAAAGCTAAAAAACTTCACCTCTTTTTTGAAAATTCAATTCCTATTGACAAACTATGAATTAGAATTTATAATTACTACTGAAATACTATGAAAACGAGGAGATAATATGAGTAGTTTATTAGAAATTAAAGATTTATATGCTGTTGCAGGCGAGAAAGAGATTTTAAAAGGACTTAATTTAAGTATTGGTAAAGGTGAAGTTCATGTTATTATGGGACCAAATGGTGCCGGAAAGTCTACACTTGCTAATGTTATTTTAAATAATCCTGAATATAAGAAAACGAGTGGCAAGATTGAGCTTGATGGCGAAGATATAACGAATCTTTCTACAGACAAGATTGCAAAGAAAGGTGTTTTTATGTCTTTTCAAGCGCCAGAAGAGATACCAGGTATTTCTTGTCTTAACTTTTTGAAGGTTGCTAAAAACAAAATTGATGAAAAGCCAGTAAAAATTTTTGAATTTAAGGATAATGTAAAAAATTATGCAAAAGAGTTAAATATGAATGCAAATTTGATTGATAGAAAATTAAATGTTGGTTTTTCTGGTGGAGAAAAAAAGAAAAATGAAATTTTACAAATGCTTGTTTTAAATCCTAAACTTGCTATATTAGATGAAACAGATTCTGGTCTTGATGTTGATGCAATAAAGGCTGTTTCTAAAGGAATTGAAATGTATAAATCAAATGAAAATTCTATTTTAATAATTACTCACAACATGAGTATTTTAGAGAGTTTAGATGTTGATTTTGTGCATGTTTTGGTAGATGGCAAGATTGTGAAAACAGGGGATTTTGAGCTTGCAAAAGATATTTTAGAAAACGGTTTTAGCAAATACAAGGAAGCAGGTATGTAATATGAAGACAAAAGTAGATGAAGTAGATAGAAATATTTATGATTTTAAAAATAAAGACGACTACGAATTTAAAATGAAAAAAGGCTTAAACAAAGAGATTATAGAAGAAATTTCTAGACAAAAAAATGATCCTGATTGGATGAGAAAAATCAGATTAGATGCTTTAGCAATGTATGACAAACTAAAACTTCCAACATGGGGACCAGACCTTTCAGAGCTTAGAATGGATGATATTGCAACGTATGTAAAGCCAAAGTCTAAGCTAAATTCTAGTTGGGATGATGTTCCTGAAGATATTAAAAATACATTCGATAAGCTTGGTATACCTGATGCAGAGAAAAAATCTTTAGGTGGTGCTGGTGCTCAATATGATTCTGAAGTTGTTTACCACAGCATGAAAGAAGATTTGCTAAAGCAGGGTGTAATTTATACTGATATGGAAACAGCGGTTAAAGAATATCCAGAGATTGTGAAAGAATATTTTATGAAATGTGTTCCGATTAGTGAACATAAATTTGTTGCACTTCATGCAGCTGTATGGTCCGGAGGTTCATTTGTTTATGTTCCTAAGGGAGTGAAAGTAGAGATTCCTTTGCAATCATATTTTAGACTTAATTCGCCTGAGTCTGGACAATTCGAGCATACACTAATTATTGTTGATGAGGGAGCAAGTCTTCATTTTATTGAAGGCTGTTCTGCACCTAAATACAACAAAGTTAATTTACATGCTGGATGTGTTGAGTTATACGTAAAAGATAATGCTTATTTAAGATATTCGACAATAGAAAATTGGTCAAAGAATATGATGAATTTAAATACAAAAAAGGCTATTGTAGGCAAAAACGCACAGATTGATTGGGTTACAGGTTCTTTTGGCTCTAAGGTTTCAATGCTATATCCAATGAGCGTTTTAAATGGAGAAGGAGCAAAAACAGAGTATACAGGAATTACTTTTGCCGGCAAGGGGCAAAATCTTGATACGGGATTTAAAGTTGTTCATAATGCACCTAATACATCATCAGTTGTAAATTCTAAATCGCTTTCGAAAAATGGTGGTGCGTGTACATATAGAGCACTTGTTAGAATTATGGAGAATGCTACAAATTCAAAGTGTAGCGTAAGTTGTGAATCGCTTATGCTGGATGATATTTCGCGTTCTGATACAATTCCTGTAAACGATATTAGAAATGATGAAATTGAATTTTCTCACGAAGCTAAGATAGGTAAAATAAGCGATAAAGCTATATTTTATTTGATGAGTAGAGGGCTTACAGAAGATGATGCGAGAGCGATGATTGTTAGAGGTTTTGCATATCCTGTTTCGAAAGAACTTCCTGTAGAATATGCAGTTGAAATGAACAATCTTATAAATCTCGAATTAGAAGGGAGCATTGGATAGATATGGAATTTAATAATACACCGATTAGAACTTCTAAAAATTTTAATATAAATAATATTAAATTAGATGTTGAAATGCCACAAGTTACAGAAGATTTTAAAGGCATGAAGATGCCACAATGTGTCTCGCTACTAAAAGAAGATTTGAGTTTTAAATTTGGAGTTGGATTTGGTTTTGAAAATTCGAATAACAAAATCAAAATAGATTTAAATAATAGTGAAGAAAAGATTGTATATAATTTCGACGATGAAAATTTATCACTTATAAATCAAATTTTAATAAATGCGATGGGAGATTCTACAATTACGATAGAATATAGAGCAAGTACGGCTAAAAAGTGCTTTAGAAATAGTGGAATAAAGTTATTTGCAAATGAAAATGCAAAAGTAAATGTTAATATAATAAATTTTATGAATGAAGCTTCAGATAATTTCGAAACAATTGAAAATGTTTTAGAAAAGAACTCAAATGTAAATTATACAATTATAGATATTGGTGGAAAAACAAGTATTAGCAATTATTATTCGAGTGTAAATGGCGAAAATTCAACAAATGATATAAAGACAGTTTATTTAGGAACAGATAATCAAATAAAAGATTTGAATTATATAGTTGAACTTTATGGAAAGAAAACAAATGTAGATATTGATGTTCAAGGTTCGCTTTCAGACAAAGCTAAAAAGCATTTTAAGGGAACGATAGATTTTAAAAAGGGTTCAAAAAAGGCTAAAGGAAACGAAAACGAATATTGCATGCTTTTATCAAAAGATGCAAAATCAATTGCTCTTCCAATGCTTTTATGCAGTGAAGATGATGTCTCACGGAAATCATTCAACTGCTTCTGGTAGAGTAGATGATAAAGTTATATTTTATATAATGTCTAGAGGACTAAGTTATAAAGAAGCCGTTAAATTGCTTGTAAAATCAAACCTTTCAAAGATTATAGATAGAATAGACGATGAAGAGTTGAGAAACGAGATTATAAATAAAATTGATGAAAAATTGAATTAAAAAGGGATTAGTATGAATATAGAAGAAATAAAAAAGGATTTTCCGATATTTGAAAACAAAAATATCGCATATTTAGATAGTGGTGCTACCACGCAAAAGCCTAGATATGTACTAGATAAAATAAATGAATATTATGAAAAAAGTAATGCTAATCCTCATAGAGGAGCGTACTCGTTAAGTGTTGAGGCGACTGAACTTTATGAGGGTGCAAGAGTTAAAATTGCAAACTTTATAAATGCAAAATATCCAGAAGAAATAATATTTTCTAAAAATGCAAGTGAAAGCTTAAATTTGGTTGCATATTCTTATGGACTAGATAACCTTTCTGAGGGAGATGAAGTTGTTTTATCAATAATGGAACATCATTCTAACTTAGTTCCTTGGCAAATGGTTACTAAAAAAACAAAAAGCACTTTAAAATACATGTATATAAATAAAGATTTTGAACTTTCAAAAGAAGAGATAGAATCTAAGATAACAGATAAGACTAAAATTGTTGCGATTACACAGGTTTCAAACGTTTTAGGCACAATCAATAATGTCAAAGAAATAATAAAATATGCACATAAAAAAGGCGCAAAAGTGTTAGTAGATGCATCACAAAGTATTCCTCATATGAAAGTTGATGTTAGAGATTTGGATGCAGATTTTCTTGCTTTTTCTGGTCATAAAATGCTTGCACCACTTGGAATAGGCGTACTTTACGGAAAAAGAGAAATATTAAATAAAATGAATCCGTTTTTAATGGGCGGAGATATGATTGAATATGTGTATGAACAAAACACAACATTTGCACCACTTCCAAATAAATTTGAGGCAGGCACACAAAATGTAGAAGGCGTTGTAGGTCTTTCAGCCGCAATTGACTACATTGAAAAAATAGGATACGAAGAGATTGATAAAATAGAAAAAGAAGTTGTAAGTTATGCGATAGATGAGCTTTCAAAATTAGACTTCTTAACCATTTATATGACACCAAACGGAGAAAATCATTCTTCAGTAATTTCTTTTAATATAAATGGCGTACATCCACATGATGTTGCAAGTATATTAGATTCAGAAAATGTATGCGTTCGCTCTGGCAATCACTGTGCACAACCACTAATGAGATTTTTAGGAATAGATTCTACTTGTAGAGCAAGTTTTTATTTTTACAACACAAAAGAAGATGTTGATAGACTTGTTAAAGCCTTAAATAAGGCGTATAATATGTTTAGAAAATACATTAAAGATTAGGAGAAAAATATGGACGAACTATCAGATGTATATAATGACATAATAATGGAACATAGCATGAACTCTTACAACAAAAAAGAACTAGAAGGTGCTACATGTTGTAAAATGGGACATAATCCAAACTGTGGTGATGAAATAAAATTAGAAGTAAAAATAAACGGTGATATAATCGAAGACTTAGCTTTTACAGGTCATGGATGTGCAATTTCTCAAGCATCAACTTCTATAATGATAGACACATTAAGAGGTAAGAAAATAGAAGAAGCAAAAGAAATTGTAAAAACATTTATCGAAATGATAAAAAGAGAAACAAAAGATGAAAATGAACTAAAAAAGCTAGAGGATGCAATAGCCTTTAAGAATATATCTAATATGCCTGCGAGAGTAAAGTGTGCGCTCCTTGCTTGGCATACAATCGAAGAATGTCTCGGAAGTGAGGAAGAATAAATGGAAAATAAAAGAGTATTACTTGGCATGAGTGGAGGGGTTGATAGCTCAGTTTCTGCACTTTTGCTGAAAAATGAAGGATATGAAGTAATTGGAGCAACACTTGAGCTTTTTTCGGGTAGTAGTTGTTGTAATATAGATACTTATATAGATGCTAAAAATGTGTGTAATCAATTAGGAATACCGCATTTTACATATAACTATAAAGATGAATTTAAAAAACATGTAATAGATGATTTTATTTGTTGCTATGCAAATTGTAGAACACCAAATCCTTGTATAGAATGTAATAAATATATGAAATTTGGTTTCATGTATGAAAAAGCAAAAGAGTTAGGTTGCAATTATATAGCAACAGGCCATTATGCAAAAACAGAATATAGTGAAAAATATGGTAGATGGGTTCTAAAAAAATCAAAATCAATAAGAAAAGACCAAAGTTATGTATTATGGAATATGCCAAAAGATTTGGTAGAACATGTATTGTTTCCGCTTGCAGACTATGAAGAAAAAGAAGAAATAAGAAAAATAGCAAGAGAAAATAACTTAAAAGTAGCAAACAAACCAGATAGTGAAGATATATGTTTTGTGCCAGATGGAAATTATAAAAAATTCTTAGAAAACAATTCAGATATAAAGCCAGTAGAAGGCAATATTGTAGATAAGAGTGGAAAAGTCTTAGGCAAACATACAGGTCTGTATAATTACACAATAGGACAAAGAAAAGGCCTTGGAATATCAAATAAAGTTCCACTTTTCGTTGTTGGTTTTAACAAAGCAAAAAACGAAGTAATAGTTGGAGAAGAAAAAGACCTATACACTGACAAGATAGAAGTAAAAGAAGTAAATCTAATACTAGTAGACGAGATAAAAGACTGGATGGAAGTTGAAGTAAAAACGCGTTATACAGCAAAGATGGCTAAAGCGAGAATAAAGCAAGAAAATGATAAGATAAAAGTGGAGTTTTACGAACCACAAAGAGCAGTAACACCAGGACAATCAGCAGTATTCTATGTTGATGACATAGTAGTTGGCGGAGGAAAAATAATTTAATTAAAAAATGACAATTCATAGACAGTTTAAAACTGCTTTTGAATTGTCATTTTAAAATTTGGACAGCTAAATCTAAAGTAGATACTGGCTAAAATTTTAAGAGCCAAGACCGAGCTGAATATTTAGAAACCATTCGAGCTCTTCGAGTGAATCTGGTAGACCGTGGTTTACGCAAAAAAATTGTGCTTCATCATTAGATTCAATTTTATCTAAATCTTCATTTTTAATAGAAACCTCCAGTCCTTTAATTGCTAAAACATCATTTTGGAGTTCGCTAGACTTAAAAATTTCTGAAGAAGTTTTAAATTTTAAAATATGAACCAAATCAGGTGAATGCAGTTCTTTAAGAAACTTTTCCATCGCTTTTGTGGCAGCTGTCAAGCCGAGTTCCGTAGTAAAGCGATAAGAAATTGAGCTTTTGCTTACAATGGAATCTTCGATGCAAATAGTGGCAACACGAGTGTACATGCGGTTCTCCTTAAAATTATGATTGTATTTGCGGTATATATAAACCTGCAAAACAGGAAAAAATGGAATTTAACATAACGATTTTACTATATTTCTGAAGATTTTGCAAGCATAAAATAAGACATATACCAATAAGTGTAGTATATGTCCGGAGATTTTTTATTTTTTTTCATCTTTTTTATTTCGTAGGAAGAGTATTGCAACTAATATTCCACTAATAATAACGAATAAGTAAAAGTTTATAAATCTACTTAAAAGCATAGAACTTTTTAGCAGATTTTCAGGAAATACATTTTTAAATATTGAGATAAATGCACCTTCGTTGACACCTACTGAACCAGGTGATGGAATTCCAGAAACGGTTGCAAATACTATAGATTGAAGAGAGGTTATTTTTAATATATTTAAGTCGTTTAATCCGAAACTAGCATATACCCAATAAGATATTGAATAAAAGACTAAAAATTGAGTATATGATGTAAATAGATTTTTAAATAAAGCTTTTTTATATTTTCTAATGTATACAGCATTTTCTTTATAATTTTCGACTTCTTTTTCTAATTTTTCTTTTAAAATATCGAAATTTTTCAATTTAAAGAATTTCATTACACGAATAATAAAACCGACTAATTTATCTAAAAGTTTTTGACTAAATATTGCTATTAAAAGAAGTGAAAGAGCACTTAAATTCAAAAGAATTCCTATAGTAAAAAATATAAGCAAGGCATTATTCATGTAATTATAGTTAAAAAATAGACTAGTTAAAGCTATCGAAATTGTAACTATTTGCATGCAAAGTAAATTAACTAAAAGTGCAAGTGTAGAGTTTGCAACAGATATTTTATCTTTATACATAAAATAAATTTGCATAGGTTGACCACCACTTGCAGCAGGCGTTATCGCACTGAAAAAGAATCCAATAAAAGCATATTTTAAATTTAAAATAAAATTACTTTTTTCACCTAAAGCTTTTAGCATTCTACCAATATTGACAGCTTCACAAACTATATAAAAACACATACAAAGAATACCAACTATTAAAAATTTTATATTTGCGCTCTTAAATGTGGATGAAAGCATAGAAAAATCTTGGTCTTTTAGGGCAACATAAAATGTAAGTGCTATTAACAAAATAAAAATAATAAAATTTTTGATAAATTTTTTAGTTTTTTCCATTATGGCCTCCAAAATAAAAGTATGATAAACATCTAAAAATAATGTTAGCACAAAAGCAAGTAAAAAGCAAAATGAAAAATATAGCAACAAAAAATTGAGAAAACATATAGATTTTGTTAAAATTTTATGTGCCAAAAAGTTTAAAATTAAATAAAGGTTAAATATTGCAAAGTTGGATAAAATGATATAGAATGAATTTGTAATTTTAAATGAATTGGAGGAATATTATTATGTCAATAAAAGTTGCTATTAATGGATTTGGACGTATTGGACGTCTAGCATTTAGACAAATGTTTGGAGCAGAGGGGTATGAGATTGTCGCAATAAACGATTTAACAAGTCCAACAATGCTTGCACATTTGTTAAAATATGATTCTGCACAAGGTAGATATGCAAAAGCTGATACTGTATTTGCAGGAGAAGATTCAATAACAGTAGATGGAAAGGAAATAAAGATATACGCAAAACCAAATGCTGAAGAACTTCCATGGGGAGAAATTGGCGTTGATGTTGTTTTAGAATGTACAGGTTTCTATACAACAAAAGAAAAAGCAGAAGCTCATATTAGAGCAGGCGCAAAAAAAGTTGTTATTTCTGCACCAGCAGGTAAAGATTTACCAACAATAGTATTTGGAGTAAACGAAAATATCTTAAAACCAGAAGATACAGTTATTTCAGCAGCTTCTTGTACAACAAACTGCTTAGCTCCAATGGCTAATACACTTAATAAATACGCACCAATCGAATCTGGTATAATGTCAACAATCCATGCTTATACAGGAGACCAAATGATACTTGATGGTCCTCACAGAAAAGGAGATTTAAGAAGAGCTAGAGCCGCTGCAGTAAACATAGTTCCTAACTCAACAGGAGCAGCTAAAGCAATTGGACTTGTTATTCCAGAATTAAACGGAAAACTAATTGGATCTGCACAAAGAGTTCCAGTTCCAACAGGTTCTACAACAATATTAACAGCAGTAGTTAGAGGAAATGATATAACAGTAGAAGGAATCAACGCTGCTATGAAAGCTGCTTCATCAGCATCTTTCGGTTACACAGAAGAACCACTTGTTTCATCAGATATCATAGGAATTACTTATGGATCATTATTTGATGCTACACAAACAATGGTTACAAAAATAGAAGACGGATTATATCAAGTACAAGTTGTTGCTTGGTATGATAACGAAAATTCATATACTAGCCAAATGGTTAGAACAATTAAATATTTTGCAGAACTAGGTTAAAATATAAAAGGGGACGAAAATCTAAGTTCGTCCCCTAAATTTGCTATATAGATTGGAGATAAAAATATGAATAAAAAGACTATTGAAGATATTGATGTTAATGGAAAAAGAGTATTGGTAAGATGTGATTTTAATGTTCCTCTAGATATAAATGACAAATCAAAAATAACAGATGATAGAAGAATTAGAGAAGCTCTTCCAACAATTAAGTATTTAATGAGCCATGGTGCTAGAGTAATTCTTTGTTCACACATTGGAAAAACAAAGGACAAGCAAACACTTGCACCAGTTGCAAAGAGATTATCAGAATTATTAGAAAGAGATGTTCCTTTTGCAAGTGATGTAATTGGAAACGATGCTAGAGCAAAAGTTGCTGAGTTAAAAGATGGAGATGTTATGCTACTTGAAAATGTTCGTATACATCCAGAAGAAGAAGCAAACGATCCCGAGTTTGCAAAAGAACTTGCTTCACTTGCTGAAGTATATGTAAATGATGCTTTTGGTACAGCACATAGAGCTCATGCTTCAACAGCCGGAGTCGCAAATTATTTACCAGCAGTATGTGGATACTTGATTCAAAAAGAAATAGGAATAATGGGAGATGCATTAAATAATCCAAAGAGACCATTCTTAGCAATACTTGGTGGAGCAAAGGTTTCATCAAAAATAGGAGTTATTGAAAATTTATTAGACAAAGTAGATGGACTAATGATTGGCGGTGGAATGGCATATACATTTAGCAAAGCAATGGGCGGAAGAATAGGAAAATCACTTTGCGAAGATGATAAACTAGATTTAGCAAAAGAAATACTTGCAAAAGCTAAAGAAAAGAATGTTACTGTATATCTACCAATTGATACAATATGTGCAAAAGAGATCTCTGCAGATGCTGAAACAATGGTAGTTCCAACAAATGATATTCCTGATGATTGGGAAGGTTTAGATATCGGTCCTGAATCAACAAAGAAATTTGTAGAAGCAATAAAAGAGTATAAAACAATAATTTGGAACGGACCAGTTGGATATTCTGAATTAGATAAATTTGCTACAGGAACAATTAGCATAGCAAAAGCATTAGCTGAAAACGAAGATGCAATAACAATAATAGGTGGAGGAGATAGCGCTGCAGCTGTTGAAAAATTCGGACTATCAAGCAAAATGACACACGTATCAACAGGTGGTGGAGCTTCACTTGAATTTATTGAAGGAAAGGTACTACCAGGCATAGCTTGTTTATTAGATAAATAAATTTAGAAAGAAGATGATTTTGATGAGAAAAAAAGTTATTGCAGGAAACTGGAAGATGAATAAGACACCTGCTGAAACAAAAGAATTCATGAAAATATTTCCAAGTTTAGTAAAAGGTACAGAAGATGAAGTAGTAATATGTGTGCCATTTGTAGATTTAGCAGATGCAATTGAGCTTGCTAAAGGTACAAATGTAAAAGTTGGAGCACAGAATGTTCACTTCGAGGAAAAGGGAGCTTTCACAGGTGAAATTTCTCCAAAGATGCTTAAAGAAATTGGAACAGAATATGTTATAATAGGACATTCTGAAAGGAGACAATATTATGCCGAAACAGATGAGAGCGTTAACAAAAAAATAAAAGCTGCTTTAAATCATGAGTTAAAACCAATCGTTTGTGTTGGTGAAACTTTAGAACAAAGAGAGGCAGGAATTACTAAAGATTTTGTTACAACTCAAGTAAAGAATGCTTTTGAAGGCTTAGAAAAAGAAGAAGCTAAGAAAATAATAATAGCATATGAGCCTATATGGGCAATCGGTACAGGGAAAACAGCTTCAAAAGAAGACGCAAATGAAGTATGCAGTTGGATAAGAGAAGAAATTAGAAGCTTATATGGTGATATAGCTGATGAAATTATAATACAATATGGTGGAAGCGTTAAATCTTCTAATGCTAAAGAATTATTTAGCATGCCAGATATTGATGGCGGACTTGTTGGTGGAGCAAGTTTGGATGCAGAAGACTTTAGTAAAATTGTAAATTATACTAAATAAAGAGGGAGACGAAAAGATATGGATAAAAAACTTGTAATGCTTGCAATATTAGATGGTTGGGGCATTAACGAAAAAGAGGAAGGAAATGCTGTAAAGGCTGCTAAAACACCTAATTTGGATGCACTAATGAAACAATGTCCAAACACAAAGATAAAAACAAGCGGACTTGATGTTGGACTTCCAAATGGACAAATGGGAAATTCAGAAGTAGGACACACTAATATTGGTGCTGGTAGAGTTGTTTATCAAGAATTGACAAGAATAACAAAATCAATTGAGGATGGAGATTTCTTTAAGATAAAAGAATTTTTAGATGCAATAAAGTACTGTAAAAAACAAAACAGTAACTTGCATTTATATGGACTTTTATCAAACGGAGGAGTTCATAGTCATAATTCACATCTATATGCACTTCTTGAATTATGTAAGAGAGAAGATTTTAAAGATGTATATATACACTGCTTCCTAGATGGAAGAGATACACCACCAACATCTGGTGAAAGCTTTATTGCAGAGCTAGAAGACAAAATAAAAGAAATTGGTGTTGGAAAAATAGCTAGCATAATGGGAAGATATTATGCAATGGATAGAGATAAGAGATGGGATAGAGTTGAGCTTGCATATAATGCACTTGCAAAAGGCGAGGGCAATACTGCAACATCTGCAATTGATGCAATAGAGGGAGCTTATCAAAGAGAAGAATTTGATGAGTTTGTAAAGCCAATAGTAATTACAGAAAACGATAAACCAATTGCAACAATCAAACAAAACGATTCAATAATATTCTTCAACTTTAGACCAGATAGAGCTCGTGAAATAACAAGAGTATTTGTTGATAAAAACTTCGATGGATTTGAAAAGAAGTATCAATATGTAAATTATGTATGTTTCACAGAATATGATGCGACAATGCCAAATGTAGAGATTGCATTTAAACCAGAAAAAATAGAAAACACATTTGGCGAATACATTAGCAAAATGGGATTAACACAACTTAGAATAGCTGAAACTGAGAAATATGCTCACGTAACATTCTTCTTCAATGGCGGAAATGAAGTAAAATATCCAGGAGAAGACAGAATACTTGTAGAATCACCAAAGGTTGCTACATATGATTTGAAACCAGAGATGAGTGCATATGAAGTAACAGATAAAGTTGTAGATGCTATAAGAAAACAATCATACAATGCAATCATATTGAACTTTGCAAATTGCGATATGGTTGGTCATACGGGTGTTATGGAGGCGGCAATTAAAGCTGTTGAAACAGTTGATGAATGCATGGGTAGAATAATAGAAGAAGTAAGACGCGTAAACGGAGTTTTACTTGTAACAGCAGACCACGGAAACGCAGAACAAATGATAGATTACACAACTGGAGATCCTCACACAGCACATACAACTGGACCAGTTCCACTAATAGTAATGGGACTAGAAAACAATATAAAGTTAAAAGATGGTGGAAAACTTGCAGATATATCACCAACAATGCTTGATATAATGGGATTAGAAAAACCTGCAGAGATGACAGGCGAATCATTATTACAAAAAGATTAAAATATAGATATATCACTAATTTTAGTTACATATGATAAATAATTATAGAAAAAGAAGCAGGTAGTGTATACTAATTTATAAAATAGCTACAAAAATGTAGCGTAAGCTTAGGTGCGCTCCATAAAAACTAATTGCTATCAGTATACTAAAATGAAATTGAAAAAATATTATAATTAGTAAACATAACCAAGAAGTAAAAGGAGGAAGTAGAATGATTTATTCACAAGAAGTAGAAAACATGTGTCCAGTAGCAAAAGGAGTTGATCATGGACCAGCGCCAATTCCAGAAGAGGGAAAATGGGTTAAAGCAAAAGAGATTAAAGATATCTCTGGTTTAACACACGGTATAGGTTGGTGTGCACCACAACAAGGAGCTTGCAAACTTACATTAAACATTAAAGATGGTATAATTGAGGAAGCTTTAGTTGAAACAATAGGTTGCAGTGGTATGACTCACTCAGCTGCAATGGCAGGAGAAATTTTAGTTGGAAAAACAATATTAGAAGCATTAAATACAGACCTTGTATGTGATGCTATAAATACAGCTATGAGAGAATTGTTCTTACAAATTGTTTATGGTAGATCTCAATCAGCATTTTCAGAGGGGGGATTACCAATAGGAGCAGGACTTGAAGATTTAGGAAAAGGTCACAGAAGCCAAGTTGGAACAATATATAGCACAAAGCTTAAAGGACCAAGATATCTTGAGCTTGCTGAAGGATACATAACTGAAATAGGCTTAGATAAAGACAATCAAATTATAGGATACAAATATGTAAATCTAGGAAAGATGATGGAAAACATCAAAAAAGGAATCGAGCCAATGGAAGCAATTAAAAAAGCTAGCGGACAATATGGTAGATTTGATGAAGCTATAAAGAAGATTGATCCTAGAGAAGAATAATTTATATATAGAAGGGAATGAAGAAAATGAGTTTATTTGAAGGTTATGAAAGAAGAATAGATCAAATTACACCAGTACTTAATAAATATGGAATTAAAGATTGCGAAGAAGCTTTAGAAATATGCAAGGAAAAAGGATTTAATCCATATGATATAGTAAAAGGAATTCAACCAATTTGCTTTGAAAATGCATGTTGGGCATATACAGTTGGTGCTGCAATAGCAATCAAAAAAGGTTGTACAAAAGCTGCCGATGCTGCAAAAGCAATAGGTGAAGGTCTTCAATCATTCTGTATACCTGGAAGTGTTGCAGATGACAGAAAAGTAGGACTAGGTCATGGAAATTTGGCATCTATGCTTTTAACAGAAGAAACAAAATGTTTTGCTTTCTTAGCAGGACATGAAAGTTTTGCTGCTGCTGAAGGTGCAATTGGTATTGCAAAATCAGCTAATAAAGTTAGAAAAGAACCACTAAGAGTTATCTTAAATGGTCTTGGAAAAGATGCCGCACAAGTAATTTCAAGAATAAATGGTTTTACATATGTAAAGACTGATTTTGATTTCTTTACAGGAAAAGTAAAAGTATTAGAAGAAATAGCATACTCAGATGGAGAAAGATCAAAAGTTAGATGCTATGGTGCAAATGATGTTAGAGAAGGTGTTGCAATAATGCACTTAGAGGGGGTTGATGTTTCAATTACAGGAAACTCTACAAACCCAACAAGATTCCAACATCCAGTTGCAGGAACATATAAGAAGGAATGTATTGAACAAGGAAAGAAATACTTCTCAGTTGCATCAGGTGGTGGAACAGGAAGAACACTTCACCCAGACAATATGGCAGCAGGACCAGCTTCTTATGGTATGACAGATACTATGGGAAGAATGCATTCAGATGCACAATTCGCAGGTTCTTCATCAGTACCAGCACACGTTGAAATGATGGGACTAATTGGTATGGGCAATAACCCAATGGTTGGCGCCACAGTTGCGGTTGCAGTTGCTGTCGAGGAGGCTATGAAATAGTGCTAAAGCCTTGAAATAGGCTATATATAAACAAATAAGGTTTGTATAGAACATATAAAGTAGCATGAAAATTATAGCGTAAGTAACACACAAGTAACAGGTAAGTAACAAAATTTAGCAAAGTACCCTTAGGTTCAATTTCTATGGGTACTTTTTGTATATGAGATAAAACAAGTCACTTCTAAGCTTTGAGTTTATTTGTTACTATTTAGTTTTCAGAAATAAAAAGTATGTATCAAATGTAAATGTGTGCTATAAAAATGTAGCTTGAGCTTAGGTGTGCTCCATAAAAACATTACTGTTTAGACTTGTTTGATTTAAGGCTGAATAGTAACGTTTATTTAAGTTTATAGTAAAAATGTAAATGGGAAAAGCTTTTATTTTCAAAAATATGTGCTATAATGTTACATCAGTATTAAAAAAATGTTACATATTTTAAGTTTATACTACAAAAATGTTACGATGTTGAAAATTTAATCGAATTGAAATATATTATAATAGTAGTGAAACATAATTGAAGTTTACATAAAAATATGGTATAATTATTGATAATGGTGTAATAATATTAGTAACAAAATTATATAGATAGTAGTATTATGGTAATAAGTTTCGGTATTAAAATATATGTAAGGAGGTATAATTATGATTGACAATTCTTATAGAGAAAGAGTGAAATCGACAGTTTCTAAAGCTAAAGACAAAGGATTAGTAAAAAAATATTCTGAATTTTGTAAAACTTCAGTGAGCAAAAAAAATGCTTTATCTTCTGAAGAAGTTAATTATTATGCTTCTAAAAGAAAAGAGGTTACAGAGTGAAAAAATATAGCATTGGAGATATAGTATTTGTAGCAGAGTATGAATATAAAAGTGGAAAAGTTGGACAAAATCACAGTTTTGTGATAATAGATGATGGTCAAGCAGTAGATATAAATTACTTCGGTTTTTTATTATCATCTAATATGAGTAAAGCTACATATCCTTTTAATGAGGTACTAAATAAAGATAAAAGTAATTGTTTACACAAGGATAGCATCGTAAAATGCGATGATTTAATACAGTTAACTGAAAATGAAATACAGTTTAAAATTGGATCTGTAGAACAACAAGATTTAGAGCGTTTCCTTGATACATATGAAAGATATTTAGAAACAATTACTGAATAGATGTATGATATAAGTGATCAACTAACTAAGGCTGACAGCAGTGTACACACTTAAAAAAAGTGAGTCCTAGGACTCACTTTTTTTATAACACATTAATTTTAGGAATATATTTATTATTAAATTATCATTATACAGGAAACACATTTAAATTTTTAGAATATCAACGTACATTTTGGACACACAGCTTTGCATATTTTGGAGAGGGCTTACAAGAACTTTGCAGTAAATTATTTGTTAATTATATTGTTTTAAAAGAAAAAATAACATTTTATGGTCCACAAATTATTTCATTCGCATTCTCAGCTCTCTTAATGGCGATATGTTGCAAAAGGCATAAGAGCGCATACACAATGTATTATGTGGCATATTTTATTATGGTTACATCAGATATGTGGTATATGAGTGGAGGCAGGTTTATGCTTGTTATCATACCCCTTTATATAATGCTTGCAGAAAAAATCAAAAATAATAATTTGTTAATTGTTGGATGTATGACTTTGTCAACTTTACTGTATGCAATATATAGCACGTATTATTTTGCTAATTGGGATATATACTAAAAGAGCAGAAATACATAAAGAACCCACCGCAAATAAGCAGTGGGTTCTTGGTTACTTTAGAGAGTTTACGAATTATCTGTTGGAGTTCTAGGTGCGAATTCATAGTTACCGTTTATAATCTCGACTTCGGCATCATCTTTGTCATCGAATAAAAAGTCATCATCGAAGTCACCGAAAACACCCGAGAACGACTTTTCAAAGTACAAAAGCAAAGCTTTTATAGCGATGACTATCGTCATGACAAATGAAAAAAGGCAAACGAGCGAGACAATTAGTTTTTGTGCAGAGCTTTTCATGGGGTGTCCTCCTAATTTAAATTTAAATTTTTGTATGACAGATTGGCTTTCTTACAACCACAGTATATCAACGAAAATCATAGTTGTCAATCTCTAAGTTTTTAAAACCAAAAACAACAGTAAAGCAAAATAAATTTCTTGAAAAAAGTATAAATGAAATATATAATAAATTGGTAAAATTTAAAGGGAGATGAAGTACATGATATTAAATATAGCATTAACAGCACTTGGATTTTTTTTACTTGTAGTAGGAGCAGATGTTTTAGTAGATGGAGCTCGGAAGTATTGCTAAAAAGTTCAAAATACCGGTAATTGTTATAGGACTTACAATAGTCGCAATAGGCACATCTATGCCAGAAATGGTTGTAAGCACAGCTGCTGCAATTAGTGGCCATTCAGATATGTCCATAGGAAATGTAGTAGGTAGTAATATTGCTAATTTGTTATTTATACTTGGAGCTTGTGCAATTATAAAACCACTTAAGTTTAAAAAACAAACAAAACTTATTGAGAATTTTATAGCGATTGCAACAACGATAATACTTTGTTTAGTTTGTATGATACCTAATTATATTGCTCCAAACATACCGGATGGAATACAAACAGATCAATCACTTAGTGCGATACCAATTTTGCAAATTACGAGAGCAGAAGGCATCATTCTTTTAATCTCATTTGCACTTTTTATAGGATACACTATTTGGATTTCTAAAAAAGCAAAAGATGAAGAAGATGTGGAGATAAAAGAATTAAGTCTTTTAAAATCATGTTTATTCGTTTTACTTGGAGTAATTGCGTTAAAATTTGGTGGAGATTTAGTAGTAGAGCATGTAAGTGCAATTGCCAAAGCAATTGGCATAACTGAAAGAGTGATTAGTCTTACAATAGTTGCGTTTAGTACAAGCCTTCCAGAGTTAATAACATCTATAAACGCTAGCAAAAAAGGCGAAGTTGATATGGCTATTGGAAATATAATTGGTTCAGGAATATTTAATATACTTTTGATATTAGGTGTTTCTGCTGTTATTTCACCAATAAATTATGCTACAAGTTATAATTTTGATATTATTCTACTATTAGTAGCGGCAATTATATTTGCAATTTTTCCATTTGTGGGTGAAAAAGATTATATGTCAAAGGGAGAGGGAATATTTTTTATTCTTTCATACATTGGATATTTGACATATCTAGTTGTAGTTTAAAATTTTAAGCATTAAGTTTGATCTAAACTTAGTGCTTTTTTGTTAGTGTACTAAATAAAATCATATTGACAAATGTATAAGACAATTATATAATTGTACTATCTCAAATAATACAATTGGGGGGTAAGAATATGATTGAAATAAAAAACTTAGACAAATCATATGGAACTAAAAAAGTTTTAGAAAACTTGAATTGTACTATAAAAACAGGTTCTATTTATGGTTTGATTGGTGCTAATGGCGCTGGAAAATCAACACTTTTAAGAATAATAATGGGGATTTTCGAAAAAGATTCAGGTAGTATAAAAATTGATGGTGAAGAGCTAGAAGATAATGAAAAGATAATGCAAAAGTTAGTGTATGTGCCAGATGATTTATTCTTTTTTAAAAATTACACAATAAAGGACATGGCAATATTTTATAGCAAACTTTATCCTAAATTTGATATGAATTTTGCAATGAAATTTACAGAAAAACTAAAATTAAATCCAAAACAAAAGATTCAAACTTTTTCAAAAGGAATGAAAAGACAGGCTGCTTTAATATGCGCTATATCAACAAATGCAGATTATATGTTTTTCGATGAAACTTTTGATGGAATTGATCCTGTAATTAGAAATTATATGAAAAAAGTAATTGCGGAGCAAATGGAGAAGAAAGAAACTACAATAATTATGACTAGTCATAATTTAAGAGAACTTGAAGATATTTGTGACAACTTAGGACTTTTATACAAAGGCGGAGTTTTGTTTGAAAGTGATGTCGATTCATTAAAAACTAATATGTTTAAAATTCAAATTTCACTTGGAAAAGATTTTGATGAAAAAGATTTTCAAAACTTTAATGTGCTTTCATTTAAAAAATCTGGTAGCGTAGCTACAGTTATTTTAAAAGGTGATAAAGAAGGATATGAAAAAATGTTAAAAGACATGAATCCAATAATATTAGATTTCTTGCCACTTACATTAGAAGAAATATTTGTTTATGAAATGGAGGTATTAGGATATGAATTTGGCGAAATTATTTAACTTTAAATATTTTATGCAAAATGTAAAAAAATCTAAGATGGCAATATTATTATTTTTATCGGTTGTACCAATATTTACAGCACTTACGATAATAACTATTGGCAAAGAGACAATGTTAAAGTTTCCTGAAGTTGGCCTTGCAAATATTATTTTTATGTATATAACGCCATTTTTACTTTCTGTATCACTATTTGGTTATGTATATAAAAAGAGAAGTATTGATTTTATTGGATCAATGCCGATTAGTAGAAAAAGTGTTTTTGTAACTAACACTCTTGGTGGAATTGCACTTATAATTATTTCACAGCTAATTACATTTGTTATTTCAGTTCTAGCAGGATTATTTACAAATGGTATGATTTTTACAGGAATGCTTTGGGATATATTTGTCTATCAAAGTATAGCATACATATTTGTATTTACTATTAGCAATCTAGCTATGTCAATATCACGGAAACTTATTAACACAAATTGTTACAACATTACTTATAACATTTCTTATACCAGTTAGTGTTTGCTATTTTGATTTGTTTGGCGCGTACAATTGTAAAATTAAAAGTGATAATTATGTTTCTATTTTTTCTACTGCAAAAAATGTCAGAAATTATACAGCACCAAGCATGGTATTGGAATGTTCAGTAAGCGGCATGGAATATGAATATAACAAGATTTCAATATACAAAATGTTAGCACTAAGCGTAGTATATATCATCGTAGGGTATATGATATTCAAAAAGAAGAAAATGGAATACGCAGGGGAGTCATTTGAAAACAAATATGTACATTTAGTTGTAAAAGGCCTTACACTTGTTCCTTTTGCAATGATATTAGTGCCTGTAGTAGATGCTCATGAATGGGAGGTTCTTGCTTTTGCAATAGCAATTATTGCAGTGTATTACTTAATATACGACTTAGTAACAAACAAGAAAAACAAAATATTAGTAAATTTATGCGCCATGTTAACAGCATTACTTGTTTTATTTGGAGTATATAGTACAATAAAAAACATCGGCGAAGAAATTGATATTTCAATAGATGTTAATGATATAGAAACGATCGTGCTAGAAGATATTGAAAGCAAATTTTCTGGTTTAAACGTAGAGGTTAAAGATAAAGCATTGATAAGAAAAATAATAAATAAAGCAGATTATAGAGGACAAAATAGAAAATCTATAGATTGTGTCTTAAAACTTTCAAATGGAAGTATGAAGAATTTTAGTACATACTTAGGCGAAGACATAGTAGAAAAGGTATTAAATGAAGCATCAGCTGAAGAATTTAAAACAGTAAATATCAAGTACAATTTACAGAAAAAATTAGATAAAGCAGCAAGTAAAAAACTAAAAAATGCATTGGATAAAGCTGCAAAAGAAAATGGTATAAGCTATCTTTACAAAAAAGCATTAGGAGACGGAAGATGTATATATGCGTATGAATATAAAAATCACAAAGTGAGAAAAATTTCATATCCAATAACAATAAGTAAAGAAGTATTTGAAATAATTACAAAAGCCGAAAATGAAAGTGCTGTAGAAAGAATAGAATCATACGATCAAGCTTATATTTATTTTTATGTGGAAAAATCCGATATAAATAATTCTGACACAGATAATTTTGATGTAAGCTATTACGGAAATTGCCCACAAGAAATTAGAAAATTTATATTAGAAAATAATAAAGTTTGCGATATGGATAAAGATTATGTTGTATTACACTTAGCAGGTGAATGTTTTTACACAAATGAGATAGAAGCTGTTGAGAGTATCATGAAAAATCTAGGAAAAACTAGTGAATATTATGAAGACTTAGAAAAATATAGCGATGATTATTATGAAATAGATGAATTTCAAAATGTAGAAACAATGAGTATATAATGGAGGTGGTTTAAGTGATAAATATAGATTATCAAAATTCAGCTCCAATATATGAACAAATTGTAGAGCAAATAGAACGATATATAGCATTTGGCGTAATGAAGCCAAAAGAGCAAATACCATCAATTAGAGAGTTGGCATCTAATCTTGGAATAAATCCAAACACCGTAAAAAAAGCATATGAAGAACTCGAAAAAAGAGGTGCAATAGTAACAGTATCAACAAAAGGAACATTCGTTACAGAAAAAATAAAATCTGTAGCAGAAAGAAAAATAAACGAAAAAATGAAGATTATTAAAGATATGGTTGAAGAATTAGAAAAGTTAGGTGTCACGAAAGAAGAAATAATAAGCAAAATTTAAGTTGACATAACCGAAAACGAAATGTATAATAAGAACGAAATTATACATAAAGGGAGGACTTAGCCGATGGCTAGTTCAAAAAAAGAGTTTGGCAGAGTAGTTTTGCCGAAAGAATTTATAGAAAGCTATACTGTTGAGGAAGGTGATAAAATCGCCTTTGGCATTCGCGAAAATTGTGACAATAATCTACAAGGCTTTTTGTATCAGATTTTTTGCGCCGACGACAGACCATATGGTGTGGCAAGGATAGTTGGAGCAGAAGCGACTGTAGATGAAAAAAATCGGATTTACATTCCTGCAGTAATCCGCAAAAACCAGACAGATGAATTCGTGGTTGTAGAAGAGGATGAAAGATATTTTCTATACTTCTTCAAGTTTAAAAGTGAACAGTAAAACAAAAAAATGTGCTAGATTTTTATCTAAGCACATTTTTTGTTTTACAAAATGAAATTAGCTATTTAAGCTTTCTTCAATAACTTCCCATACAGTTTCTAAATTAAATTTTGTCTCAGAAGAAAAAGGAAAAATCAAATCATCTGGAACATCAAGCTCACTTGCAATATCATCAACATAAGCTTGTACTTTAGTTTTAGCAATTTTGTCAGACTTTGAGGCGATAATTATATATCTTTTGCCTGAATCTCGTATATAGTTTATCATTGTTCTATCATCAGCTGTTGGTTTGTGTCTTATATCAACAAGAAGAACAATTAAGTTTATGTTTTGTCTATTTCTTAAATAGACTTCAATTGAGTCTGCAACCTTCTTTTGCTCAGCTTTTGACATTTGTGAATAACCATATCCAGGTAAGTCCACAAAGTAAAATTTATCATCCATATTATAAAAATTAAGTTGTCTTGTTTTACCAGGAGCACTGCTGGTTCTAGCAAGACTTTTTCTATTTGTTAGTGAATTAACAAAAGAAGATTTGCCTACATTAGATTTACCAGCAAGAACGATTTCAGGCGTTCTTCCTTTAGGATATTGTGATTTATTCATAGCAGATATTTCAAATTTTGGATTTTTAATAAGCATTTTATAACTTTCCTTTCATTTAACATAATATATTCTAACCAATGCTCAAATTATAACAAAAAAAAGCCTCTATGTCAAAAAGACATAGAGACTTAAAAGTTCTTTTAGTTAGAAGATATCAAATGCAAATTTGTTATTAACATCTTCTTAACTAGTTACATAAGCAATTCGTTTCAGGTTGCTTGTCCATCATTTTCGTTTGAAAGCGATTTTTTTACTTTAGTGAAGATTTCTTCGATTTCGTTACCAAGGATCACTTCTTTTTCGACAAGCGCTTTCGCAAGTGCTTCGAGGTAGGGAATGTGTTTGGAGACGATGTTGATAGATTTCTTTTTCATTTTCTTGAGAATCTCTGCAATTTGGGCATCGGCCATCGCCTTTGTAGCTTCAGAATTAGTAACATCAGGGATAACTTGCATAGGTCCGATTACATCGCACATGCCGAAAGCTTTTACCATATTGGCAGCTGCGGTTGTTGCGTATGCAAGGTCAGCGAAAACTCCGGACGAATGTGAACCATAGATGACTTCTTCTGCAGCGAGGCCACCAAGATACTCGACAATTAGATTTTCAAAGTCCTCTTTGAAGTATGTAAACTTCTTCTCATCGATTTCGGTAGCGGTGAGACCGAGACTGGAAGCACGAGGAGAGATTTCCACTCTTTTTAACTGGTAATTAGGAGTAGAAAAGTATCCAGCAATAACGTGACCGGCTTCATGGTAGGCAGTGGAGAGTTTTTCTTTGTCAGTCATTTTCTCCCTTTTCTCTCCAGCAGCAAGTTTCATGATTGTCTCAGAAAAGTCGTTAGCCGTGACAACGTCGTGCTTACGTCTCTGAGAAAAAAGATAAGCCTCTTTTATGATATATGAAATATCAAGAGGAGTTTCACCAAAGGTGTCTTTCGCCAGTCTGGAAATCGAAACGTCGTCAGCAACCTTGACTTCGAATTTTCGAATCAAATCTTCAAAAATCTTCTCTCTTGTCGCAAGGTTGGGCTCATCGATGTATATATCCGTGACGAAAAGGTTGTTTTCAACCACTGCAGCGGGTACATCTATGGGACCAACTATCGAAAGCATAAAAGAGAAGACATCCTCGAGGCCGGAAACGTTCTTGATGAGATTCGAGAAAAAGATAGAGTCATTTTCCATTTCGAAAAATTCTTGAACGTTCTTGAAAACCACCGAACAACCACCAAATATCTTTTTCATCTCTTTAGCGGTCTTGTATATGGTGTCAAGAATCGATCCGAGCTTTTTCGGTGCCTGGCTCAAAATGACGCTAGAGTCGATTGTAATGACCGGAATGTTCGCCGCTTTTGAGGTTGCATACACAAGCGAAGCTTTACCAACACCGAGTTCTCCGTAAATGCAATAGCTAAAATGGGGTTTTATGCGATTCTTATTATCACTTGAAAGATAAGTTATAATGTCTTGCATGATTTCCTTCTCCTGGTCGAGACCATAGAGGGAGTCGAGTGTGACGCCGATTTCATATGGGAAGAAAACGGCGGCCTGCAGTTTTTCTAACTTTCTTTTCAGTTGCCTGAGAGAAAGAGGAAGCCGTGGCAATGCCTTCTTTTGGGTAAGTTCCATAGTGAAAGAACCTCCTGTAAAAAATTTTGTAATTGCAAGGACATTATATATACATAAATTTATTATGTCAATAATTAATTTGAATTTCGAAACTAAAAAAATAAATGCCAAAAAGTGTTGATTTTTCCACAAAAAATGTTGACGAAGTACTATAAAATATGGTAAAATAAACACGATATTGTTATTAGGTAAGGGTTGATTAAAATAAAAAAGTTATTTCTAGGTACAGTAAGATAAAGTAGTATAGGTGATTGGTTAGTTTTTAAAAGAATTTTTCCAATTGCTTTTTTGTCGTTGTACAAAAACTTTATATTTGTACAAGCCTTAGGCTAATTAACGAAAACAAATGAATATTGACATTCGCGTAGCATCTTGAACGTAGTTGGGGTAATGATTAACGTGGTGGCTAGTAAAGAGTTTGAAAATTTTATAATGGGGGAGTTTATTTTATGCGTGAAGTAAAAAACGAAAAAACTAGCAGAATGTACTTTGGCAAGATACAAGATGTAATTGAAATGCCAAATCTTATTCAAGTACAAAAAGACTCTTATGAATGGTTTATTAAAAAAGGTTTAAAAGAAGTTCTAAATGAATGTTCACCTATAACAGACTATTCAGGCAAGCTTTTACTTGAATTTATAGATTACCATTTAAACGAAGAGCCAAAGTATACTATTGAAGAGGCAAAAGCAAGAAATACTACATATGCAACAAGATTACAAGTTAAAGTAAGACTTATAAACAGAGAGACTGGCGAAGTAAAAGAGCAAGAAATTTTTATGGGTGATTTTCCAGTAATGACTGATTATGGTACTTTTGTAATTAACGGTGCAGAAAGAGTTATTGTTTCTCAGTTGGTTCGTTCACCAGGATGCTACTATGATAGAACTTTTGATAAACTAGGTAAAAAGCTATACACTGCAACAATTATGCCAAACCGTGGAGCTTGGCTTGAACTTGAAACAGATTCTAATGATATATACAACATTAGAATAGACAAAGCTAGAAAATTACCTGTTACATTATTCTTAAGAGCTATTGGAATAGCTACAGATAGCCAAATATTAGAATTATTTGGAGAAGACGAAAGAATCGTTGCAACACTTGAAAAAGATCCTATCAAAACAGAAGATGAAGCACTAATAGAAATCTATAAAAGATTAAGACCAGGTGAAATGCCTTCTGTTGAAGCTGCAAAAGCTTTAATGGCAGCTATGTTCTTTGATCCAAGAAGATACGATATGACAAAAGTAGGTCGTTTCAAATACAACGATAAACTTTCAATTGCAAAGAGAATTGCAAATCAAATTTCAGCAGAAAAAATCGTTAACCCAGAAACAGGAGAGTTACTTGTTTCAAAAGACAAAATGATTACTGAAGAAACTGCTGAAAAAATACAAGAAGCAGGAATAAATGAAGTAAGTGTAAAAGTAGAAGATAAAATAGTTAAAGTAATTGGTAATGGAACAGTATGGATAAGCAGTTTTGTTGATGGAGATTTAACAGAACTAGGAATTGAAGAAAGAGTTAACTATGCAGTACTAAAAGAAATCCTTGCAAACACAAAGGAAAAGGATTTATATAAGACTCTTGAAGAAAACTACGATAGATTACTTCCAAATCATATAACAAAAGAAGATATGATTGCTTCGATAAACTATCTAAATAACTTAGCATATGGAATTGGTACAACAGATGATATCGACCATTTAGCAAATAGACGTGTAAGATGTGTCGGTGAACTTTTACAAAACCAATTTAGAATAGGTATAACAAGACTTGAAAGAGTTGTTAGAGAAAGAATGGCAGTTCAAGACTTAGATGTTGTTACACCACAATCTTTAATAAACATAAAACCAGTAGTTTCATCAATTAAAGAATTCTTTGGAAGTAGCCAATTATCACAATTCATGGACCAAAACAACCCTCTTACAGAGCTTACTCATAAGAGAAGAATTTCTACATTAGGACCTGGTGGTTTATCAAGAGATAGAGCAGGCTTTGAAGTTAGAGATATTCACCATTCACACTACGGTAGAATATGTCCTATTGAGAGCCCAGAAGGACCTAACGTTGGACTTATTGGTTCACTTTCAACATACGCTATCATAAATAAGTATGGTTTTATAGAGACACCATATAGAATAGTAGATAAGAAAAAAGGCACTGCAACAGATGAAATTAGATATTTTACTGCTGATGAAGAAGATAAATATATCATCGCGCAAGCAAATGAACCATTAAATGATAAGGGAAAATTCTTAAATTCAAAAATAAAAGTAAGATTTAGAGATGAACTAATGGAGGTTAGCCCAAATCAAGTAGATTTAATGGATGTTTCACCAAAACAATTAGTATCTGTTGGTGCGGCATTGATACCATTCCTTGAAAACGATGATGCTAAACGTGCTCTAATGGGTGCGAACATGCAACGTCAAGCAGTACCTCTAATAAAAACAGATTCACCAATAGTTGGTACAGGTATGGAATATAGAACAGCAAAAGACTCTGGTGTTTGTGTAATAGCTAAGAACGATGGTGTTGTTGAAAAAGTTACAGCAGATAAAATAACAATCAAAACTAAAAAAGGAATAGACGAATATAACTTAATAAAATTCAAACGTTCAAACCAAGGAACATGTTCAAACCAAAGACCAATAGTTGTAAAAGGTGAAAAGGTTAAAGCTGGTGAAATTATAGGTGACGGACCATCTACAGATAAGGGTGAGTTGGCACTTGGTAAAAATATTCTAATCGGTTTCATGACATGGGAAGGTTATAACTACGAGGATGCCGTTTTAATTAACGAGAAACTAGTAAAAGAAGATGTTTTGACATCAATACATATAGAAGAATATGATTGTGAATGTAGAGACACAAAACTAGGACCAGAAGAAATAACAAGAGATATACCAAACGTTGGTGATGATGCATTAAAAGACCTAGATGATAGAGGAATAATAAGAATAGGTGCAGAAGTTAGACCCGGAGATATATTAGTTGGTAAAGTTACACCAAAAGGTGAAACAGAGCTAACAGCAGAAGAAAGACTATTAAGAGCAATATTTGGAGAAAAATCTAGAGAAGTTAGAGATACTTCACTTCGTTGCCCACATGGAGAAGCAGGAATAATAGTAGATGTTAAAATATTTACAAAAGAAAATTCAGATGAACTAGGAACTGGCGTAAATGAAGTAATTAGAGTATATATAGCTCAAAAGAGAAAAATTTCAGTTGGTGACAAAATGTCTGGTCGTCACGGTAATAAGGGTGTTATTTCAAGAATACTTCCAGAAGAAGATATGCCATTCTTACCAGATGGTACACCACTTCAAATAGTATTAAACCCACTAGGTGTTCCTTCTCGTATGAATATAGGTCAGGTTCTAGAAGTTCATCTTGGATATGCAGCTAGAGCACTTGGATTTAAAGTAGCAACACCAGTATTTGATGGTGCAAAAGATGAAGATTTCGAAGAAATGTTCAAAAAAGCAGGACTACCTGCATCTGGAAAAACTGTTTTATATGATGGAAGAACTGGTGAACCATTTGATAACGAAGTTACAGTTGGTATCATGTATATGTTAAAACTACATCACCTTGTAGATGATAAGATTCACGCTCGTTCTACAGGACCATACGCCGTTGTTACACAACAACCACTTGGAGGTAAAGCTCAATTTGGTGGTCAAAGATTTGGTGAAATGGAAGTTTGGGCGCTTGAAGCATATGGTGCAGCATATACACTACAAGAAATTCTAACAGTTAAATCTGATGATGTTGTAGGAAGAGTAAAGACATACGAAGCAATTGTAAAAGGCGAAAATATACCTGAGCCAGGTATCCCAGAGAGCTTTAAAGTTCTTGTAAAAGAGTTACAAAGTTTAGGATTAGATATTAGATTATATAATCAAAGTGAAGAAAATGAAATCGAATTAAAAGAAAGCGTAGACGATGATGATGAACTTACATTAAACATCGTATCACCTTCACAAGACGATGAAGAGCTTACTAAAAACGGTATGTCAATTGAAGACGAAAAGGGAAACTTAGTTGATGCTACAGAGGGCGAAGAAGATGACGAATTCGATGAAGACGCAGAATTCGATGAAAACGAAATGTTACTAGATGATGAAGAAAATTTCGAAGATGAAGACATGTAATTAAAAGATGCTTTGGATTTTTGAGAAGATTTTACTTCTCAAAAATCTAGCGCTGATTATATAAAATTAGGAAGGGGAATTTAAAATGGTTGATTTAGAAGTATTTGACCGTATAAAAATAGGATTGGCATCTCCAGAAAAAATCAGAGAATGGTCAAAAGGTGAAGTTAAAAAACCAGAAACAATAAACTATAGAACATTAAAACCAGAGCGTGATGGACTATTTTGTGAAAAAATATTTGGTCCAACAAAAGACTGGGAATGTCATTGTGGAAAATATAAAAGAGCTAGATACAAAGGCATCGTTTGTGATAGATGTGGAGTAGAAGTTACAAAAGCAAAAGTAAGACGTGAAAGAATGGGACATATAGAGCTTGCAGCCCCAGTATCACACATATGGTATTTTAAAGGCATTCCAAGTAGACTTGGATTAATGCTAGATATTACACCAAGAGCACTTGAAAAAGTTTTATATTTTGCGGCTTATATAGTCACAGATGCAGGTGACACGTCACTTGTAAAAGGCCAAGTATTATCAGAAAAAGAATATAGAGAGTTTATAGATAAATATGGCGAAGGTTCTTTCAAAGCAGGTATGGGAGCAGAGACAATTCAAGCAATGCTAAAAGAAATTGATGTAGAAAAATTAGCAGCTGACTTGAGAAAAGAACTAGACAAAGCAAGTGGACAAAAGAAAGCTAAAATTATTAAAAGACTTGAAACAGTTGATAGCTTTAGACTTTCAGGCAATAAACCAGAATGGATGATTCTTGAAGTATTGCCAGTTATACCTCCAGACTTGAGACCTATGGTTCAACTAGATGGTGGTAGATTTGCAACATCAGACTTAAATGACTTGTATAGAAGAATAATAAACAGAAATAACAGATTAAAGAGACTACTTGAACTTGGAGCACCAGAAATCATAGTTAGAAACGAAAAAAGAATGCTTCAAGAAGCCGTAGATAGCTTAATAGATAATGGTAGAAGAGGAAGACCTGTTACAGGACCTGGAAACAGAGCTTTAAAATCATTATCAGATATGTTAAAGGGTAAGCAAGGTAGATTCAGACAAAACCTATTAGGTAAAAGAGTTGACTACTCTGGCCGTAGCGTTATCGTTGTAGGTCCAGAACTTAAAATATATCAATGCGGACTTCCAAAAGAAATGGCTGTTGAACTATTTAAGCCATTCGTAATGAAAGAACTAGTTGAAAGAGGAGTAGCACACAACATAAAGAATGCAAAAAGAATGGTAGAAAGATTAAGACCAGAAGTATGGGATGCACTAGAATATGTAATAAAAGACCACCCAGTTATGCTAAACCGTGCTCCAACACTTCACAGACTTGGTATCCAAGCTTTCGAACCAGTTTTAATAGAGGGTAGAGCTATTAAACTTCACCCACTTGTTTGTACAGCATTCAACGCTGACTTCGATGGAGACCAAATGGCTGTCCACCTACCATTAACACCAGAGGCACAAGCTGAAGCAAGATATTTAATGTTATCTGCAAACAACTTATTAAAACCTCAAGATGGTAAGCCAGTTACAGTGCCAACACAAGATATGATTCTTGGTTCATACTATTTAACAATAGATGAGGCTGGAGTAAAAGGCGAAGGCATGATATTTAAAGATGAAGACGAAGCAATGATGGCATATCAAAACGGAGACATAGCTATCCATGCTAAAATAAAAATTAGATATCAAAAAGAACTAGATGGCAAAATGTATAAAAAACTTATCGAGACAACAATCGGTAAAGTAATATTTAACAACTCAGTACCACAAGACTTAGGCTTTGTAGATAGAACAAATCCAGAGACAATGTTTGATCCAGAAATAAACTTTACAATAACAAAGAAAACAATAGGTAAAATTATTTCTAAATGTATTAAAGTACATGGATTACCAGCTACAGCAGAGCTACTAGATAATATAAAATCTTTAGGTTACAAATATTCTACAAAAGGTGCTATCACAGTATCAATTGCAGATGTTATAGTACCAAAAGAGAAAAAAGAAATACTAGCAGCATCAGAACTTAAAGTAGATGAAATAACAAAACAATATAAGAGAGGTTTAATATCTAACGAAGAAAGATATAACTCAGTAATTAAAGTTTGGGATAAAGCTACAAACGACATAACAGATGCCATGATAGCAAACTTTGATGAAATGAACCCAATTTACATGATGGCTACATCAGGTGCCCGTGGTAACATGAAGCAAATAAGGCAGCTTGCTGCCATGAGAGGCCTTATGGCCGATACAGCAGGTAGAACAATCGAAATTCCAATTCGTTCATGCTTTAGAGAGGGAATGGATGTACTAGAGTATTTCGTATCAGCCCATGGAGCTAGAAAAGGTCTAGTTGATACAGCTCTTCGTACAGCTGACTCTGGTTACCTAACAAGAAGACTAGTTGATGTATCTCAAGAAATAATAGTTAGAGAAGATGACTGTGGAACAACAGAAGGCGTATGGGTATCAGACATAAAGAACGGAAACGAGTTAATAGAAGGCTTAGCTGAAAGATTGACAGGAAGATTTGCAGCAGAAGATATAAAGAATCCTGAAACAGGAGAAATAATAGTTTCTAGAAATGAACTAATCACAGATAAAATGGCAGATGCAGTCGTAGCAGCAGGAATTACAAAAGCAAAGATTAGAACACTTCTAACATGTAGAGCACATCAAGGTGTTTGTGCAAAATGCTATGGTAATGACTTGGCTGGTAAACAAATAGTAAATATCGGTGAAGCAGTTGGTATTATCGCTGCTCAATCAATCGGTGAACCAGGTACACAGCTTACAATGAGAACATTCCACATGGGAGGATTAGCTGGTGGAGATATCACACAAGGTCTTCCTAGAGTTGAAGAGTTGTTTGAAGCTAGAAAACCAAAGGGATTAGCAATAATTTCTGATATCGCAGGTAAAGTAACAATAAGCGATACAAAGAAGAAGAGAGAAGCAATAATTACAAATAATGAAGAATCAAAAACATATTTAGTACCATTTGGTTCAAGACTTGTAGTACATGATGGAGATGAGATTGAAGCCGGTGACGAAATCACAGAAGGTTCAATTTATCCACAAGATATAATGAGAATCAAAGGCTCAGAAGGCGTTGAAAGATACATTGTATCAGAAGTACAAAAAGTATATAGAAGCCAAGGTGTTGATATCAACGATAGACACATAGAAGCAATAATTAGACAAATGCTTAAGAAAGTTAAAGTAGAACATGGTGGAGACACAACAATGCTTCCAGGAGCTATGGTAGACTACTTAAGATTTGAAGAAGAAAACAAGAAAGCTGTAGAACAAGGTTTAAGACCTGCAGAAGGAAAGAGAGTATTACTAGGAATAACAAAAGCATCATTAGTAACAGACTCATTCTTGTCAGCAGCATCATTCCAAGAAACAACAAGAGTATTAACAGAAGCAGCAATAAAAGGCAAAGTAGATCCATTGCAAGGTATTAAAGAAAATGTTATCATTGGTAAACTAATCCCAGCAGGAACAGGTTTAACAAGATATAGAGAATTAAGACCAGTAAACGCTGAAACAGGCGAACCTACAGAAAATACAGTACCAGAAAAAGAAGAAGAACCAAAAGAAGAATAAAAAATATAAAGGGCGTACATGAGAATTTCATGTGCGCCTTTTTATCATTTTTATATATTGTATGTATAATCATGTCCTATTTGACAAATGAAGATATAATTTGTAAAATAAAATTAACATTATAAATTAACTTATGAAAAAATATAAAACAGTTGCAAAAAGTGTAGCTTAAGCTTAGGCGTGCTCCATAAAAAATAATAGATAGTGCTACACTAAAATAAAGATGAAAAAATATTATAAGGCAGTATAAAAAATTTATAAAAATATATAAAACAACTGCAAGCATGTAGCTTAAGCTTAGGCGTGCTCCATAAAAAGTAATTGCTATCGGTGCACTAAAATAAAGTTAAAAAAATATTGTAAGGCAGTGTAAAACAATTTATAAAATATATAAAACAACTGCAAAAATGTAGCGGAGCACAGTGTGCTCCATAAAAAGTAATTGCTAGCGGTACACTAAAATAAAGTTGAAAAAATATCATAAGGCAGTATAAACTAATTTATAAAAATAAGTAAAACAACTGCAAAAATGTAGCGGAGCACAGTGTGCTCCATAAAAAGTAATTGCTGACGGTACACTAAAATAAGGTAAGAAATACTACAATTAGTGAACACAACCAACCGAAGAGGGGGAAAATACAAATGAAGATAGAAAAGGTAGAAAAAAACGAAGAACCAGATTACGATACAAAAAACGAAAGAAAAAATAAATTTCTAAGATTAGTCTGTGACCACAAAAAGATGATTATAGTGATTCTTGTTGCGTTGATAATAGCAATTTGTGGTGCACTTGTTATATATTGTTATACGCCAACTATAGGTGGTTCATCACCATACAACTGGGAACAACAGTTCTTAGAACATATTGATGAATTTACGGATGTTTTGAAACAATATGAGGGAGAAGTGAGCGGTGTTGATGTCAAGACCTTGATTAGGCGTGTAAAGCTTTATAAAGAATATAATGTATTTATAATATTAAACATAGATGATTCGCTTAAGAGTGATGAAGGTAAAACATATTACGAAGGAGAAAAATATACTATATTAAATTCTAAAACATATAAAGTAACTATGTCATATGATTCAGGCAAGATTTCATCCATTTCAATAACAGAAAATTAGTATATAAAATCTAAGAAAAATGAATAGAAAAAAATAAGGTGACTTAAGCTTAGAGAGTCTCATAAAAAATTACTATGCAGTATAAACTAATTTATAAAAATAAGTAAAACAACTGCAAAAATGTAGCGGAGCACAGTGTGCTCCATAAAAAGTAATTGCTATCGGTGCACTAAAATAAAGTTAAAAAATATTATAAGGTAGTGTAAAACAATTTATAAAAATATATAAAACAACTGCAAGCATGTAGCGGAGCACAGTGTGCTCCATAAAAAGTAATTGCTATCGGTACACTAAAATAAAGTTGAAAAAATATCATAAGGCAGTATAAACTAATTTATAAAAATAAGTAAAATAACTGCAAAAATGTAGCGGAGCACAGTGTGCTCCATAAAAAATAATAGATAGTGCTACACTAAAATAAAGTAAGAAATATTACAATTAGTGAACACAACCAACCGAAAAGGGGGAAAATACAAATGAAGATAGAAAAGGTAGAAAAAAACGAAAAACCGGATTATGATACAAAAAACGAAAGAAAAAATAAATTTCTAAGATTAGTCTGTGACCATAAAAAGATGATTATAGTGATTCTTGTGGCGTTGATAATAGCAATTTGTGGTGTTGCATTTACATACTATTATAATTCGGCTATAAGTGGTATGTTGCCATATAACTGGAAACAGCAAATGTCAAAACAGATTGATGAAGTTAATGATAAAGTGAAAGAATTTGAGGGAGAAGTGAGTAGTTTTGATATTAAAAAATTAGTATGGATAGTAAAAACTTATAATGAGAATAAGTTTCCAGATCAATATGAGATAGTATTAAATATAGATGATTCTCTTAAGAGTTATGGTGGAGATGCATATGTGGAATATAAAGATGTGAAATATTACCTACAAACACGAAAGAAATATAATGTAGAAATAATTTCATATGATAAATATGGATGTGTATCACTTATTTCGATAAGAAAGAATTAGTGTGACAAATAAATATAATGAAAATGAATTGCACTTGATAATATTAGTAACATGACTTTATGTTACTTTGCTATCAAGTGCTTTTATTTTTTGCATTTTTATGTTATAATTTATACTGTATGTTTATTTAAAGGGGAGGCTAATATGCTAGATTATATAAATATAAAGGGTGCTAGAGTAAATAATCTAAAAGGAATAGATGTTAAGATACCTAGAGATAAATTAACTGTTATAACTGGACTTAGCGGTTCACGGAAAATCTTCTCTTGCATTTGATACAATATATGCAGAGGGACAAAGAAGATATGTCGAAAGCTTATCATCATATGCAAGACAATTTTTAGGCTTAATGGAAAAGCCCGATGTAGAGCTAATTGAAGGTCTTTCACCTGCTATTGCGATAGATCAAAAAACGACTTCAAAAAATCCTCGTTCAACAGTAGGAACAGTTACAGAAATTTATGATTATATTCGTCTTCTATATGCAAGAGTCGGTGTTCCACACTGCCCTAAATGCGGAAAGGTTATAAAACAACAAAGTATAGACCAAATCGTAGATGGAATTTTAGAGCTTGGAGAAGGCACAAAAATTCAAATACTTGCTCCAGTTATTAGAGGCAGAAAAGGTGAGTATGTTAAGCTTTTAGAAGATGCGAAAAAGGATGGTTTTGTAAGAGTTCGTGTTGATGGAACAATGTACGAACTTGGTGAAGATGAAATAAATATAGATAAAAAGAAAAAGCACAATATCGAAATCGTAGTAGATAGAATAGTTGTAAAAGATGAGATAAGAGGCAGGATTACAGACTCTGTTGAAACAGCATTAAAAGCCGCAAACAAGTTGGTATTAGTTGATGTTATAGGTGGCGATGAAATATTATTTTCTCAAAGTTATGCGTGTCCTGATTGCAATATAAGCATAGAAGAACTTACTCCTAGAATGTTTTCTTTTAATAATCCTCAAGGTGCATGTCCACTTTGCGGTGGAATTGGAACTTTAATGAAGATGGATCCAGACCTTGTAATGCCAAACCACAATTTATCAATGGTTGATGGTGGAATAAAAGCAATGGGGTGGAGTCAAGCTAAAGACAGCATGGGACTTATGTATATATATTCGCTTGGAAAACATTATGGAGTAGATGTTACAAAACCTATAAAGGATTTGCCTGAAGATTTTGTAAATAAAGTTTTATACGGAACAGGCGATGAAAAAATAGATTTTAAATATGAGGGTTCAACAGGTACAAGAAGCTTCACTGCACCATTTGAGGGATTGATAAACACATTAGAAAGAAGATACAAAGAAACATCATCAAATGGAATGAGAGAATTCTATGAGCATTATATGACAACATCCCACTGCCCTGAATGCGATGGCGCAAGACTTGGCAAAGCTGCACTTGCGGTTACTGTAGGTGGCAAAAATATATATGAATTAACATCAATGTCTGTTGTAGAAATAAAAGAATTTTTATCAAAAATAAAATTAACAAAAAAAGAAAAAATAATCGCAGAGCAAATTTTTAAAGAGTTAAATGCAAGACTCGGATTTTTGATTGATGTTGGTCTAGATTATTTAACACTTTCGAGAAATGCAGGAACATTATCTGGTGGTGAATCTCAAAGAATAAGACTTGCAACACAAATAGGTTCTGGCTTAATGGGAGTTGTATATATATTAGATGAACCAAGCATAGGACTACATCAAAGAGATAATGAAAAACTTATAGCAACACTAAAAAAGCTTAGAGACTTAGGAAATACACTTATAGTAGTAGAACATGATGAAGATACAATGTATGCTGCAGATCATATAATAGATATTGGTCCAGGTGCTGGAGTTCATGGAGGAGAAGTTATAGCCGAGGGAACGGCAGAAGAAATAAAGAAAAATCCAAAATCGATTACCGGTAAATATTTAAGTGGAGAAATAAAAATACTAGTTCCAGAAAGGAGAAGAAAAGGCAACAAGAAATATTTAGAGGTAATAGGAGCTACTGAAAATAATTTAAAAAATGTAAATGTAAAAATACCGCTAGGTGTAATGACAGTTGTAACAGGTGTTTCAGGTTCTGGAAAATCTTCATTGATAAACGAAGTAATATCAAAAAGACTTTCAAATGAATTGAATGGCGCAAATGGAAGAGTTGGAAAATGCAAAGAAATAAAGGGTGTAGAGAACCTAGATAAAATAATTTGCATAGACCAATCACCAATAGGAAGAACACCGCGTTCTAACCCTGCAACATATACAGGAATTTTTGATTTAATAAGAGATATATTTGCTGAAACAAGTGAAGCTAAGGCTAGAGGATATCAAAAAGGCAGATTTAGTTTTAATGTTCCAGGTGGAAGATGTGAAAGTTGTGAGGGCGATGGAATAGTAAAAATAGAAATGCACTTCTTATCAGATGTATATGTACCTTGTGATGTATGTGGTGGTAAAAGGTACAATCGAGAGACACTAGAAGTAAAATATAAAGGAAAAAATATATCAGATGTATTAGAAATGACAGTAGAAGAAGCACTAGAATTTTTTGCAAACATACCAAAAATAAAAACAAAACTACAAACATTATCTGATGTTGGGCTTGGATATATAAAACTTGGACAATCATCGACAACATTATCAGGAGGAGAGGCACAAAGAGTAAAACTTGCTACAGAATTGTGCAGAAAATCAACAGGAAAAACTCTATATGTATTAGATGAACCAACGACAGGACTTCATATGGCAGATGTTCATAGACTAATAAATATACTTCAAAGACTTGTAGACACAGGCAACACAATGATAATAATCGAACACAATTTAGATATAATAAAAACAGCAGATTATATAGTTGATTTAGGACCAGAAGGCGGAATAAGAGGAGGAGAAATAATTGCAACTGGTACACCAGAACAAGTTGCAAAAAATGAAAACTCATATACAGGTCAATTTTTAAAGAGGCTTCTTTAAGAACAAAAGTAGAAATAAAAATCACTTCAAAAATCACATATACAAATTATGTTTTCTTTACATAACTAAACTTGGAAAAGTTTGGGGCTCTAAGAACAAAAGACATAATATTACTTTGACATTTTGAGTATTTTGTGCTATACTAAGCTCATAACAGAAGATTAAGAGGGGTGGTTTTAAGTGATAGAAAAGAGCAACATTAGTGAGGTAAGGAAAAATATAGAAGGTTGTGTTGGCCAAAAAGTACTTCTTCGTGGTAGCCTTGGTAGAAATAAATCATTCGAAAAAGAAGGCACGCTTGTAAACACTTATCCAAATATTTTTGTAGTTAAAATGGATGATACGCAAAGAAATGTAACATATAGTTATACTGATGTGTTAACACATTCAGTTGAATTAGGTGTTGGATTAGATGGAGCGTATAATTCAATTTTAAATACGGTAAACCCAGAGGTAAAGATTTAAAAAATGGCAACGAAAGTTGTCATTTTGTGTGTAAAAGATAAGTAAACAAAATTAGTAATAAAAAGAACAAAGACCTTAATTATAAAAATAATTAGGGTTTTTGTTCTATTTTTATAAGTTGTACCATACATATTTACTGTATAAATAATTCGTTTTGGAGGTATGGTATATGAATATTGAAACAATAAAAGAAAATGTAAATGCAAGTACTTATATTGGCCATGAAAAAAGAAAATTTAATGTAGAAGGTGAGGTGAATGTGCCAGATATCAAACCTGATATCTTAAGTATTATAAATGTTTCTGGTAGAGCATATGTAACCAATAAAGAAATTGTAGATGGAAGAGTAAAGGTAGATGGAACAGTTGATGTTTTTATAATTTATTTATCGGATGATGAGCAAAGCACACTTCGAGGAATCAATAACACATTTAGTTATACAGAATATATAGACTTGCCAGGTGTAACAAATGATGCATTTTTAAAAACAAAATGTGAATCGGGAACACTTGAGTGTAAGGTTATAAATGGTAGAAAACTTAATGTTAAATGTCCTGTGAGTGTGGATATTGATGCTGCAAAAGAACAAAAATGTGAAATAGGGAAAGATATTGCAGATGACAGAAATGTAGAATTAAAAAAGGAAAATGTAAGTTTTAAAACTTTACATACTTGCAAATGCGATAAAACTTCTATAAATGAAAATATAAATTTAAATGATGATTGCAAGCCAATCGGCGAGATACTTAGATCCACAATTCAAATAGTAGGTCAAGATTATAAAATGAGTTATAATAAAATACTAGCAAAAGCAGAGGCGATAATAAAAATTATCTATATAGCAGATGATGATAAAAATTCAGTTGAAACATTTGAAGCAAAGGTGCCGGTAATGGGATTCATAGATGTAGATGGATTAACAGATGATATGGAAGTGAGCCTAGACTATAATGTAAAGAGCTTTTGTGTAAAGCCTGTATATCAAGATTTAAAAGCAACAGCAATATCAGTAGATAGTGAAATAGAAATATGCGCACTTATATATAACAAAGTTAAATTTGATGTTATAAGTGATTTATATTGTGTAGATAAAAAGTTAGAAGCAGAATATGGCCAAATACAAGTAATGCAAAATAATGTGAATTCAAACGAAAAAATAGAAATAAACCAAGACTTACTAATACCAGAACTTGATACATTAAAAATATTAAATATAGATGCAACACCGGTTATAACAGAGATAAACATATTAGATGGCAAATTGGCTTTAGAAGGAAATATAGAATTTAATATTCTGTATTATAAAAATGATAAAAATGTTTTAGAAAACAAAAAAATGGAATTGCCTTTTCAACAAGTTGTAAAGATACCAGAACTTAAAAGCAACATGCAACCACAAGTAAATGTAGAAGCATGTGATATTGAATATAAATCTGTTGGAGGAAATCAAGAGCAAATAAGATTAAATATGAATGTTTCTGTTACAAATAACGAAGTGAGAAATGTGAACACAGTAAAAAATGTAGAAATTACAGATGAGGAGCTACCAAAAATGCCAAGTATAGTCGTTTACTATGTAAAAGTAGATGATACACTATGGAAAATAGCAAAAAAATTTAGAACAACTGTAAATGAATTAAAAGAATTAAACTCGTTAACAGATGACACAATATATCCAAATCAAGAAATAATAATAATGAATAGAAAAGTTACAGATAAGGCCGAAAGCTTATTATAGTTTTATGGAAAGATTAAAACTAAAAAAAAATAGATACACAAAAGCACAAAGATATAGAGTATTCATAATAAAAATACTCATAATAGTTGTAATAGGAGTGGTTATATTTCAGTTTATGACAGTTAAAGTAGAAGAAACACTTATAACTCTTTGCAAAGCAAAAGTAGAAAGCATAGGTGTGGCAGTATCCAACAAGGCGATTGATGATGTAATGGAGAAAGTAACATATGAGGATTTAGTGAATTTTGTAAAAGATGACACAGGCAGAATAATAGCATTAAAATCAGATGTTTTAGAAATGAATAGCATAGCCTCGAAAATAGCAGGAAAAATTCAAGAAATGTACGATGAATTAGAAGATATATATATTTATGTGCCACTGCGGAAATTTCACAGGAAATAAGCTTATATCAGGTTATGGACCAGATATAAGGGTAAAGGTTATACCAGTAGGAACAGTGACAACAGACTTTAAAACCGAGTTTATATCAGCAGGTATAAATCAAACAAGACACAGAGTATATTTGGGCGTAGTGTGCACGATGTATGTGGTAGCGCCACTAATGAGTAGTGAAATAGTAGTAAATAATAGTGTTACGGTTGCAGAAACGGTTCTAATAGGTGATGTGCCAGAATTTTATGGAGGAGGAACGGGTAATCAAAATCTGGAGTAGTTGTTACTATTCAGGCTAAAAAACAGAAAGTATGTAGCGGATGTAATTGCATTTTGTAGAAATGTAGCGGAGCACAGTGTGCTCCATAAAAATACTACTGTTTGGCATTTGTCACAGATTAAGGCTGAATAGTAACGAGTAGTTTCCGCTCACATGGTTATGCGAAACGACATCGATTGACATAAAATAACAAATGTGATAAAATATAAATGAATTATGCACAATTTTTGATAAGGAGCAACTAAAATGAGAATATTTTCTCTAGTTCTTGTGAGCATCATGCTTGTATTGCTATTGATTGCAACAGCGTACGGGCTAAACAAGAATGAAGGAATGGTTATAGAAGAGACAGCAAAAAGTGTGACACTCTTAAAGCCATCAAAAAAGGATATACCAATGAGGCCAATTCAAGAAATTCCTATAGAATACAGAACACATCAGTATTTAACGGGAGTTGGAAGAGAAGACATATTAAGCGAAAAAGAAGCATATTTGGAAGAAGAATCCGAAGAAACTTTGATGCTCTTTACCGCTACAGCTTATTGTCCATGCGAAAAGTGTTGTGGCAAGAGCGAAGATGACCCAGCATACGGTTTTACCGCATCCGGTTATAATGTTTTTTCGCAAGAAAAAAACATTGTAGCAGCTGATACAAATGTGTTACCTTTGGGAACTAAAATTGAAATTTTTGACCTTGAAGGCAATTCACTTGGCATCTACTATGTTGAGGATATTGGCGGAGCTATCGATGGCAACCGGCTTGATGTCTTTCACATGACCCATGATGAGGCTATAGAATTCGGTCTCAGAGAAGTCGTTGTCGAGGTTTTGTATAAACCTGATGCAAACTAAAAAAGACCTCTAAAATCAATTTAATTGAATTTTAGAGGCCTTTTTTTGCTTTGAATATGCGTGCACAAATTAAGTTGACAAACGAAAACCCCACAGTCGTTTGAAACTGTAGGGTTTGTAATATATAAAATATTATCTCTTTGAGAATTGTGGTGCTTTTCTTGCTTTCTTTAATCCTGGTTTCTTTCTCTCTTTCATTCTTGGATCTCTTGTTAAGAAACCAGCTGTTTTTAAAGCAGCTTTGTTATCTTCACTAGCTTTTACTAAAGCTCTTGAAATACCATGTCTGATAGCTCCAGCTTGACCTGAAAGTCCGCCACCTTCAACTTTAATTATAACATCGAATTTTCCCTCTGTACCTGTAGTAGCAAGTGGGCTTTTTACGATTGATTTTAAAATTTCACTTGGAAGGTATTCATCAAGTGTTTTTCCGTTTATTGTGATGTCACCTTTACCACTCATAATTCTTACTCTTGCGATAGAACTTTTTCTTCTACCTGTTCCACAAAATGTGTTTGTATCTTTTTTAACTCCTCTAGGCATTTATTTCTCCTCCTTAAAAGTTGTATATTTCTGGTTTTTGAGCTACTTGTTCGTGCTCTGGTCCAGCATATAATCTTAATTTTGTTAACATTTGTCTTCCTAAGCTGTTCTTTGGAAGCATTCCTTTTACAGCAAGCATAAGAGCTTTTGTAGAGTCTTTAGCCATAACTTCTTTAGCTGATTCCTCTTTCATGTTACCAATGTAACCTGTATGTCTTCTATAAATTTTATCTTCTAATTTGTTTCCTGTTAAAATCATTTTATCTGTATTAATAACGATTACATGATCTCCAACATCCATATGTGTAGAATATGTTGGCTTGTGTTTTCCTTTTAATAATTTAGCAACCTCTGTAGCAAGTCTACCTAAAACTTTGCCATTAGCATCGATTACATACCATTTTCTTTCAATTTCGTTAGCTTTAACGCTATATGTAGTATTATTCATGGTAATACTTAAACCTCCGTTTCAAAATATACTTAATATTTTATGGTATCTTAGACCTTCCGGGTTTAGCCTAAAATCACCATGCGCTATTATTTTAATACCAAAGTGCCTTTTTGTCAAGAAAAATACGAAAAGTGTTGACAAATTTGTAGAATTAGGTTAAAATAAATCATGGTTCAAGAAGAAGTCATCCACTTCTCACCTTAGCACGGTTAGAGTGCCTAGGGTTATAAATAATTTATGTATATTAAAATTGCACGAATTATTGTATTGTGGTATGGCTTAAGTATTGACTTAAGTCTTTTTTTATTGTATAGGAGGGATTCGTATAAAACAAGAATTATCTATAAATGAAGAAATCGTTGCAAAAGAGGTTAATGTTATTGATGAAAATGGTGAACAATTAGGAGTTATGCCAGTTCAAGAGGCATTAAAAATTGCAGAAGAGCATGAGTTAGATTTAGTAGAGGTTGCTCCAAATGCTAGTCCAGTGGTTTGTAAAATCATGAACTACGGCAAGTATAAATATGAGCAAGCTAGAAAAGAAAAAGAATCTAAAAAGAAACAAAAAGTTGTTGAAGTTAAAGAGATTCGTCTTTCATCGACAATAGATACTCACGATTTTGAATTTAAGTCTAAAAATGCTAGAAAGTTTTTAGAAGATGGCAATAAAGTTAAAGCCACAATCAAATTTAAAGGTAGAGAAGTTAATAATACAGCTTTCGGAGCTAATGTATTACTAAAATTCGCTGAATCACTTGAAGATGTTGGTACAGCAGATAAAGAACCAAAACTAGAAGGCAGAAGCATGATGCTTATGATCAATCCAAAAAATAGTTAGAAATAGGAAGGAGTTTTTAATATGCCTAAAATGAAAACACATAGAGCTACTGCAAAAAGAGTTAGCTTTACAGGTACAGGAAAAATCAAAAGAAACAAAATGAACAGAAGACACTTATTAAACGCTAAATCAGCAAAGAGAAAGGTACATTTGAGAAAAGCAACAACAGTTGATAAAACAATGGAATCAACAGTTAGAAAAATGTTACCATATGGAACAAAATAAGAGATTGAGAAAGGAGATAGATTAGTATGGCAAGAGTAAAGACTGCAAAAATAACAAGAAAAAAACATAAAAAAGTTTTAAAAATGGCTAAAGGCTACTATGGAGCTAAAAGCACAAGATTCAGAATGGCTAAACAAGCTGTTATGAAATCTTTAAATTATGCTTATGTAGGAAGAAGATTAAAGAAGAGAGATTTTAGAAAATTATGGATTTCAAGAATCAACGCTGCTGCTAGAGCAAACGGAATCAACTACAGCACATTGATAAACGGAATGAAGAAAGCAAATATCAACATAAACAGAAAAATGCTTGCAGAAATGGCAGTTGCAGATCCAAAAGCATTTTCAGATTTAGTTGCTGCTGCTACTAAATAAGCTGAAATTAAGAGTCTAGCCGAATGTATTTTAGGTTAGACTTTTTGTTTGTGCAAATAAATTAGTTCTAAATACTTCTTGTCCTCATAGAATTAACTATGAAGATAAGAGGTGTTTTTTTATGCTTAAAAATTTTTTAATGTTTGCCATTTTTGTTGCTATCTGCTTTTTATTACCAGCCTTTTTTATAGATTATAAACATATTTCCACTATAGCGGACAAAAAAGAAATAACTTCGAGTGGAGAAAATGAAATGGCAGAAAATAATACAGAAAAAATTGAAAATATAAGACTTTTGTTAACTGCTACAAATCAAGTTGTAGAGCTTTCTTTTGATGATTATATAAAAGGTGTTTTAGTGGGCGAAGTTCCTATAAAATATGAAAAGGAGGCACTAAAGGCACAAGCGATTGTGGCAAGAACGTATACATTATATAAGCTTAAGAATAATCCATCAGTTCATGAAAATGCAGATATGTGCGATGATATAAATTGTTGTCAGGCATATAGAACGAAGGAGTATGCATTTGCTTCATGGGATGATAGCGAAGAGTTAGAAAAGTGGCAAAAATTAGAGAGCGCTGTTGAAGAAACTAAGAATATGATTATAACATATGATGGTGAAATAATAGAGGCATTTTTTCATGCACATAGTGGTGGCAAAACAGAAAATGTTAAATATGTGTGGAGTGGTGTAGAAATTCCGTATCTTCAAAGTGTAGAAAGCAATGAAGGATATGCCTACACGGACACAAAAACTTTCACAAAGTCTGAATTTAAAGAGTTATTAAAAAATGATGTTCCAAATTATGATGAGAAAAATTCTAAAATAGAAATAATAGATTATACAGGAAGCGGAAGAGTGAATAATCTGAAAATTGCAGATACAGAGATTAAAGCGACAAAGCTTAGAAGTTTGCTAAAAATTAGGTCTACAAATTTTAGAATAGAAGAAAAAGAAAATGAGATAATATTTTATACAGTTGGATACGGTCATGGTGTTGGTATGAGCCAAGATGGTGCAAATCAAATGGCACTAGATGGCAAAAGTGCAGAGGAGATTATAAAACATTATTATGTTGGAACAAAAATTGAACTTCTAAAACAATAATTATAAGAGAAAATTACTATTCAAACTTATATATTTTATCTTCGCAAAAAGTTTTCATTTTTTAGACCTCAAACAGCTTCACTAAGCACTATGGATGTTCTTTAGCATGAGCAAGACATAAGACTACAAAAGACAAAACTTTATGCTAAGAACATCACATATTGCTAAGTGAAGAACTCGCCTTAAAAAATGAAACTCTTTTTACTCGAACATATATAAGTTTGAATAGTAATGAAAATTATGGCAATAATACCTTTAGAAATAAAGTAAAAGAAAAATTTTCTGGAGGTGTTATTTTTATGCAAAGAGGAAAATATAAAGCAATGTTAATAGTATGTGGTACGGCACTAGTAATGGGAATAATTTCATTTGCTGTTACAGTAAAGGTTTATGATACCAATTATGAAAAAGAAGTAAAAAATGATAATAAGAGGAGCGAATTTGCACAAAACAATTTTGAAGAAAAAGAAAACTTATTAGTAAAAGATAATCAGAGCGATGTTGAAATTAAAAATGAAGAGATTGAAGTAATTAGCGATGAAGCCGCAACTACAACAGATGAATATTTAGGCGAAGATATAGAGGTTATGGAAATATCAGAAGACGAATACTTAGCATTTCTAAAAGATGTTGTTGGTGATGATACAATCTTGGTAGGCGAGTTGGAAAATAATGATAAAAAAATCGAGACTAATGCTGAAATAAATGGTGATGAAGTTATACCAACTATTGCAAATATTGAAAAAAGCAAACTAGACTTTATAAAACCAGTTGAGGGCGAAATTGGAATGAATTATGCAACAGAAAAATTAGTATATTCCAATACATTAGAGGAATGGATAACACATAATGGTGTAGATATTTTAGGTGAAGAGGCAATGCCTGTAAAAGCAATAGAAAGTGGAGTAATCGAAAGTGTAAAAATGGATCCTAGATATGGAAACACTATAATAATAAAACATAACGATGAATATAAAAGTGTATATTCAAATTTAAGTACAACAGAACTTGCATATGTTGGCAAGAAAGTTGAAAAGGGTGAAATAATAGCAGGAATAGGAAAGGGATTTGGATTTGAAAGCAAAGAAAAACCACACATTCATTTAGAAATATTAAAAAACGGTGAATGTATAAATCCGCTTGAGTTAATTAAATAGTTAAAAAGCACTTCGTTTTGAAGTGCTTTTTGGTTATATTATATATTATTTAATTCTTTATAATTAAGTGTTAGTCTTTGCATAAAATAATTTTCATCTTTGTCAGTTTCTAATGAAGCATTAGAAGTAGAATTTATAATTTTAGAAACTTCCCATAAACCAAGGCCAGATTTTACATCTTTACTAGAATAACCTTTAGAAAACATATCTTTAATGCTTACATCTTTGTTTTGATATGTGTTTTTAATTGTGATTTGTGAAAATTTATTTTTAACATTTTTGCAGATTATAGATATTTCTTTCTCTGGAGAAATTGTTGCTGCATCAATTGCATTATCAATAAAAATACCTAGTATCTTAGAAAGGTCATAAGGTGAAATAGCTAAATTTTTATAATTTATATCAGAATAAAAATCGAGTTTTAAATGATTTTTAATAATTGCTTTATTTTTGATTGTAAAAAGATTATAAATAGAAGGCTCATTTATAGATGTTATATTTATCTTTTGAATGTTATTTACATTGCTTAAATCAACTGATAATTTCGAATAAAAATTTTTTAATCCAGTCATATCGTTTAATGAAATGTATCCTCCAATCGAACACAATGTGTTACTGTAATCATGCTTAAAGATTCTAATATTATCTAATAATCCCTTTAATGTATCATTTTCAATATTTAAAACCTTAATACTTGATTTAAGTTTTCTTATTTTAATTTTGTTCTCTAAAAAATGGATTATAGAGCCAATTAACAAAGCTTGAATACATAAAATAATATTTAATGCGCATACATTGGTAAAAGCAGAAATATTAAAAGAAAGTATAGCGACAATTAAGAAAAAATAGATAGCATCATCGTTTAATAAATAATTTTTTATGCTACTTAAAAAAGTTATAGCTGGAGTTTTATATAAAAGTTTAAAAAAGACTGCTGCTACTATAGTAAATTGCAAGGCGTAACCAAAAAACATATTATCAAAACGAATAAACATGTTTAAAATATCTGTAATATAAATTACGCTAGAGCATACTATAGTATAAATTAAAGATTCTATATCATTTGTTTTTAAAATGAGCTTGCACACAGAAAAGAATAAAAGACTATCTAAAAGTTTTGTGCTCCAAAAAAGAGAGGTATGAAAAGCAATTTTACATCCCCATAATATAAATGATAAAGTTATCGCGAATAAAAATAATTTTTTCTTTCGTATTTTTGTGAAATCAATTGCAAAAATAAGCAACGTAAAAGCAATACAAACCAAAAAAGAAAAAGAAAGGTCTGTAAGCTGTTTTGTAAATGTAAGCATGTGAGCCTCCTATACATAAATTGTCGTATATGTGTAGAAGCACAGTACAAACATAATATAACGAAAGAAAAAATATGTCAATGACAAAATAGGAAAAATTTGTATTTGATTTTTTGAGAAAGTTTGATAAACTTATAAGGGAGTATAAAATAAGTGCAAGAAATATAGGTGGAGTAAACTAATTTATGAAAAGATTTAAAACAATTGCAAAAAAATATCGCAATTAGTAAGCCTAACCCAATATTTTATAGGAGTTGATAAAATGAAAAAACTTTTAGCAATTTTAGTTATTATGAGCTTTATATTAACAGGTTGTTCGCAAGATGTTGAAAAAAATATAAATACCGAAGAAATACAAAGTAGGACAAGTGGAGAAATAAAAGACATACCAAAGAATGAAAACAAAGAAACAGTAAAAGAAAGCGGAGAAAACAAAGAAGACATAAAGGCGAGTGGAGAAATTCAAAAAGAAGAAGAAATAAAAACAGAAATCATACAAACATCAACAAGTACATTATCAAATCAAAAATGTGCTTGGGGATTTAGAAGAATGAAAGAGAACAAACAGCCTGAATTTTCAAGTGTTTTTACAAAACCATTAGATGAATATAACGGAATATATGTAGGAAACAAAGATGAAAAAGTAATATATTTAACATTCGATGAGGGGTATGAAAATGGATATACGGCAGAAATACTAGATACGCTAAAAGAAAAAGAAGTGCCAGCAATATTTTTTGTTACAATGCCATATGTAAAACAAAACAAAGAACTAGTGCAAAGAATGATTGATGAGGGACATATTGTTGGAAATCACACAGTGAACCACCCGAGCATGCCAGAAGTTTTAGATGATGAAAAAGTAAGAAAAGAAGTCATGGATTTACATGATTATGTGAAAGAAAACTTCAATTATGAAATGACATTTATACGCCCACCAAAAGGAGAATACAGTGAGCGTACAGTAAAAATTTGTAGAGATTTAGGATATACAACAGTATTATGGAGCGCAGCTTATGATGATTGGGATGTAAAGAAGCAAGATAGATTAGATTATGCAAGAAGTATGATATATAATAACTTACATAATGGTTCAGTAATGCTTCTACATGCTGTATCAAAAGACAATACAAAATTGTTGCCAGAAGTGATTGATAAGATAAGAGAAGATGGATATGAACTATGTTCACTAGATGAATTTGTATATTAAAATTTAACTATGGAGCCACCTTTGTGGCTCCATAATAATATTACTTAGCCAAAAGCTTTTTATAAAAACAGTGAAATTTCAAATAAAATTGAATTTTTTAGTTTTTGCGAGCAAAAAACTCTAAAAAATACAAAAAAATATATTGACAAAGAAAAACTATGATGTTAATATAGTTATTGCAAGTTAGCGATGCACGAGTGGCGGAACAGGCAGACGCACAGGACTTAAAATCCTGCGCCCTAATAAGGCGTACCGGTTCGATTCCGGTCTCGTGCACCAAAAATACCAAGGCTTTGAGTTATCATTGTCTTGGTATTTTGTTTGTTAAAAAGGTTAAAATTGCGTATTGACTTTATATAAAAAATTATTTAAGATATAATTATGTGAAGAGAGAAGGAGGGGTTAAAAGCTATGAAACCAAAAACTAAAAGTTTTTACAGAGTTATGTGTTTAATATTAGCTGCGTTGTTTATAATTCCAACATTGATTTCATTGTTTTTTTACAACTAAATTAGGAATGCAGGTGAATATATGAGAACAATCCAAGAATCATTCGAAGTATTTTTTAACGAAAAGATACTTAGTTATTTCGAAATACTAAGAGCGTATCCAATTAAAATATTGATGCTTGTAATAGACCTATCAATAGTTGCATTTTTAATTTTCAAACTAGTAAAAGCAGTAAAAAATACAAGAGCAATGCAATTATTTAAAGGCATAGTAATTTTAATAATAGCAACAGAATTAAGTGGCTTTTTAGGCTTAGACATATTACATTATATATTAAGTTCTGTTATGACATATGGTGTTATGGTTATGATTGTGATATTCCAACCAGAGCTTAGAAAAACGCTAGAGCAAATTGGTAGTAAAGGAATCAGAGATATATTTGATATAGAAAATCAAGTAGACCAAACAACATGTGTAGATGAAGTTGTAAAAGCTATTTATAAAATGGCTAGCGAAAAAGTTGGAGCATTGATTGTCTTTGAAAAAGACATGAGCCTAGCTGAAATTGCTCACACTGGTGTGGCAATAGATTCTCAAGTGTCATGTGAATTACTTAGAAATATATTTGTGCCAGATACACCACTTCATGATGGTGCGGTAATAATAAAAAATAACCGTATCGTAGCTGCATCTTGTATACTTCCAATAACAGATAAAGAGAATCTAGATAGACAATACGGTACAAGACATAGAGCTGCAATCGGTATGTCAGAACAGTCTGATGCTGTAATTGTGGTAGCATCTGAAGAAACAGGTACAGTTTCACTAGTTATAAATGGAAAAATAATAAGTAAAGTATCTGAAGAAACATTAAGAAAAGAATTAAAAAGAAGATTAGAACGAGATGATAAACAAATAAAATCAATAAAACAAATAAAGCCACAAATAATGGCTCGTATAGGTAAAAAAAATTAAAATAAAAGCACTAACTGTTTTAAGGTTAGTGCTTCTTTTAGCTTAGCAACAAGGACCTATGTTTCTGCGTCCATCATTGCCACCGCAACAACAGCATATGATGAATATTAAGATTATAATCCAAAGTAAATCATCACATCCTCCAAAGCAGCAACCTCCTCTGTCTGACATAAAAAAACCCCCTTTCAAATAAATTTAAATATTAACAACCGCAGCTATTGATACAACTATTGTTATTATTGTTACAACCACAGTCAGAATTGTTATTATTTCTACAGCCGCTTCCATTCCAGAAAAGCAGTAAGAATAAGATTAAAAACCATAGAATCTCATCGTTATCATTACTTCCAAAATTTCTTAGAAAGTTTCCCATTGTTTAGTAGACCTCCTTTTTTAAATATGTTTTTTAATAGCTATGGTATATAATATTCATATACAAAAAATGTGTTACAATATAAAATATAAAATTTAAAAACAATAAAGTTTGATTTAATTAAATATGTATGATAAAGTAAAAGAAAAAAATATTACAAGTGGCCTTAACTAATAATAAGGAGGGTATTTTCATGATGGGTTCATCTGAAGTTCGGAAGCTAGAAATAAAGCAAATCTGCAAACTTTTAGAAGAAAAGTATGACAAAACATTATACACTGGCGTTTTGTTATGCGAAGGCGATGAAAATAGCATAGATGTGAAGTTGTATTCTAAAGTCTATCCACAACTTTTCGTAATTCCAGTTGGTGGTTGGTCTGATGTTCTAAAACTGGTTCATAGTATTGAAAAAAGAAACGAAGGTGTTAAAGTCTTTGGACTAATAGATAGAGATGCAAGCACAAAGAAAAGAATTAAAAACTTAAGAGAAGAAAACAAAGTATATTGTACTAAACTTCCATTTATCGAAAATGTAATATGCACACCAGAGATGATTAAAGTTATTTGCAAATACAGAAACTTAGAATATAAAAAGACAATAAAGAATATAAACGAAACAATAATGAATGTGCTTTCTAGTAAAATAAGAGAGTCACTTCCTATAAACGTTTATATACCAGACAATGAGTGCATAGAAAGTGTTTCAATCGTGATCATTAGATCAAAAGGGCAAATAGTAGAAAAAACGGTAAATTCAGGTAGTTGTCTCTATACATATAGAGATAAAACAATTGCCAACATCGTCGCAATCGCAATCGGTTTAAAGAATAGGCAAGACTACTACACATACATCGAAACTCTACTAGATGATTCTAATGTTTCGTCAGATATTGTGAAGGTTGCCAAAAATTATCTACCAAATGTGGGTAAATAACATCACAAAAAATCTCCAGGTGTACAACACACTTGGAGACTTTTTGATTTTAAAATAAAGGTGCAAAAACTTTTATGATTTCACCAATAAAAAGCTTAAAAAAGCCTATTTTTTCTTCAACATATTGCAAAGTGATTTCTAAGCTTTCATCAATAGTATTTAAGAAATCTTCTTTTATATCTAGTATCGAATCAGTATTGTAAAGCCAAACACCACACTCATAGTTATGATAAAAACTTCTATAATCAAAATTTATAGTACCAACCGTTGCAAGCTTATCATCACTCAAAATCATTTTTGAATGTATAAAACCTGGAGTGTATTCATAAAATTTAATACCGTATTTTAAAAGAGACTTGTAATAAGATTGGGTAACTCTAAATACATATTTTTTATCTGGAATATGTGGAACTATAATTCTAACATCAACGCCTCTTCTGCAAGCAGTAGATAGCGCTACTTGTAATTCTGTATCTATTGCAAGATATGGAGTAGTAATGTAAACATAGTCTTTAGCAGAATTTATTATATTTAGATACACACCACGCGGAACATTGTTTTCAAGCATAGGATCACCTAAATACGGTTCAACATATCCTTTTGAGAAATCACCTATATAAGTTGGAACATTTAAAAATATAGAACAGTCTTCAGATGAATCTTTCAAATAATGCCAAGATTCTAAAAACATTAAAGTAAAACTCTTAGTTGCATCGCCAACTATTTTTATACCGGTATCTTTCCAATGACCAAATCTTTTCTTTAAGTTTACATACTCATCGGCAATATTAAGCCCACCTGTGTATGCAATTTTTCCATCAATCACAACTATTTTTTTATGATCTCTATTATTATGAACAAGTGAAAGTATAGGTGTGATTGGATTAAAAACCACACATTTTATTCCTAGTTTTTCTAAAACTTCATTATACTTATAAGGAAGCGTTTTTAAAGAGCCGATGTCATCAAATATAACTCTTATTTCAACTCCATCTCTAGCTTTTTGCTTTAATATTTCTAAAATTGAATTCCAAAGTATTCCTTTTCCAATTATAAAAAATTCGATAAAAATAAAGCTTTTAGCAGTTTTTAAATCTTCAATTAGATCTTTAAAAAATGGTTCGCCATCATCAAAATATTTAGTATAGTTATTCTGATAAACCGGCATAAAAGAATTATTTGCAATATATTGAGACTGGTTATAAATATCTTTTCCTTCACTTTTCAGTTGTTCTTTAATAGAAATATCTTCAATATACATACTTTCTAAGGTAAATGTCTGATTTTTAATATTTTTAACAAATTTTTTTCTAAGTTTATTTTCAAAAGAAAAATAATATAAAAATATTCCAAGTATAGGAAACTCAAAAATTAAAACTAGTACCGGGACTTTAAAAGTAATCGGAATATCTTTTAAAAGTATTTTTATGGAATAAACAATACTTACCAAAATAAATATAAGTCTTATATAACCATAAAATTCGCTAGCTTCTTTTAAAATTATAATAATAAAAAAGATTTGTACAAGTAGCAAAAACGCAACAATTGATACACGATTTAATAATAATTTCAATAATTTTGACATAAAATTACCTCCACCTTAAGAATATTCTACCAGTTTTAAGCTTTTTTAACAAGATATAAGCCCTCTTTTAACGCAAATAGGTAGCATTTTACATCGATTCATGATATAATAGCAATCGAAATTGAAACTAAATGGAGGAGTTATGCAAATATCTGAAATTGCAGAAAAAGTTAAAAATCAAGGTGGAAACACATATATGGTCGGCGGAGCAGTTAGAGATAAACTTATGAAAATCCAACCAAAGGATTATGATTTTTGTGTTACGGGCATAGAACAAAAAGAGTTTCAGGCTCTGTTTCCAGAAGCAAAAATTAGAGGAAAGTCGTTTCCTGTTTTTGATTTGAATGGATATCAGTTTGCACTTGCCAGAACAGAAAGAAAAATAAGTGATGGTCATAAGGGATTTAAAATAGAATCAAACAAAAAGATAACAATAGAAGAAGATCTGAAAAGAAGAGATGTTACAATAAATAGTATTGCAATAGATGTTCTTAAAGATGAAATTATAGATCCTTTTAATGGTGCAGAAGATATAAAAAATAAAATACTAAGAGCGACAAGTAATGCTTTTGTAGAAGATCCTTTAAGAGTATATAGAGTTGCTAAACTTGCAGCAAGGTACGAGTTTAATGTCGACAAGCAGACATTAAAAATGATGCAGAGCCTTAGAGAAGAGCTACTTACATTACCAAACGCTAGAATATATGCAGAATTGTATGATGCACTCACCGCTAAAAGACCGAGCATATTTTTCGATGTGTTAAGAAGAGCGAATTGTTTAGATATGCATTACAAAGAAATATATGACTTAATAGGTGTCGAGCAGCCACTAGAACATCATCCAGAAGGCGATGTGTATAATCACACAATGGAAGTTTTAGATAGAGCAGCGCAAAGAACAGAAAATGTTTTAATAAGATTTGCAGCTTTAACTCATGACTTTGGAAAGGCAAAAACACCACGAAGCGAGTGGCCACACCATTATCAGCATGATAAATTAGGAGATAAAGTTGTAGCTAATATGTGTAATCGATTAGATATGCCTAATAACTTTAAAAAGGCTGGAATGATTGCTGCTAGAGAGCATATGAGAGCTTCGATGTTTAATCAAATGAGACCATCAACAAAAGTTGACTTTATAACTTCTAATTATAGAAATGTGCTTGGATTAGAGGGGCTAGAGATAATAGTAAATTCAGATAAAAAAAGAGATAAAGATATAAAATTTGCAGAGCTCGGAATGCAAATGGTAAAAGAAATCAATGGTAAAAATATAACGAATCAAGATAATTTTCAAAAAATAAAAGAAGAAATAAGATTAAATAGAATCAATTGGATAAAAGAAAAGGAGAGAAAAAATGGATTATAAAATAGAAATAGCCAAAAGGCTAAATGAAATAACGAATATAGATGTTAACGAATTAGAAAACTTTTTAGAAATACCACCAGATAAAAAACTTGGAGATTTTGCATTCCCATGCTTTAGACTTGCAAAAGAATTAAAAAAAGCTCCGCCAATAATAGCACAAGAGTTAAAAGAAAAATTAACAGAAGATGAAGTAATAGAAAGAGTAGATGTTGTTGGTGGATATTTAAATATATTTGTAAATAAAAAAGGCTTTGTCGAATCAACAATTAAAGAAGCAATTGAAAAAGGCGAAGACTATGGTAAAAGTTCCATTGGTAATGGCAAAACTATAGTAATAGATTATTCGTCACCTAACATAGCAAAACCATTTCATATAGGGCATTTGCGTACAACGGTTATAGGTGGAGCACTATATAAGATTTATAAATTTTTAGGATATAATGTAGTTGGAATAAACCATTTAGGCGATTGGGGCATGGGTGTATGTAAAACAATAGCTGGTTATGAAATGTGGAAAGATGAATATGATTTTAGTGTAGATCCAATAAAATCAATACTTGCCATATATGTTCGTTTTAATAAATTAGAAAAAGAAGATGAAAGTATAAAAGAGCTTGCAAGAAACGCATTATTAAGACTAGAAAATGGAGATGAAGAAGTAAAAAAGATTTGGAAGTGGATTATAGATATAAGTCTTCAAAATTATAAAAAGATATATGAGCTTATGGATTGTCATTTTGATTCTTGGAATGGTGAGGCTTTTTATAACGATAAAATGGATAGAGTTATAAAAGAGCTTGAAGAAAAACATTTGCTAGTAGATAGTGAAGGTGCAAAAGTTGTTATGATGCCAGACAATATGCCACCATGCATAATAATAACATCAGCAGGAACAACAATATATGCAACTCGTGATTTGGCAGCGCTTCTATACAGAATCGATAATTATCATTTTGATAAAGCTTTATATGTTGTTGGAAGTGAGCAGTCATTGCATTTTAAACAAGTATTTAAAACACTAGAGCTAATGGGTTATGAAAAATATGCAAAAGCTTGTGAACACATATCGTTTGGGCTTATATTAGATGAAAATGGAGAAAAAATAGGCTCAAGAAAAGGAACTGCGATAACTCTTGAAGAAATATTTAATGAAGCTATAGAAAAAGCACAAAAAATAATAGAAGAAAAAAACCCTGACCTAGAGAATAAAGAAGAAGTTGCTAAAATGGTAGGCGTTGGAGCAATAATATTTAACGATTTAGCAAACAACAGAATAAAAGATGAAATATTTGATTGGAAACAAATATTAAACTTCTCAGGTGAAACAGGACCATATTTACAATATACATATGTAAGAACACAAAGCATATTAAGAAACGCTAATATGGATGTAGATGCTAATATAGAATACGATCAGTTACTAGATGATGAATCAATAGAAGTTGTAAAAATGCTTTCAAACTTTACAGAAACAGTAATTTCTGCAACAGAAAAAAATGAGCCATCACTAATATCAAGATACCTTATAGATTTGGCACAAAGCTTTAGTAGATTCTACAACGAACATCATATAAACTGTGAAGATGTTGCGGCTAAAAAAGCAAGACTTGCACTAACCAAATGTGTTGGCAATGTAATCAAAACAGGACTAGGATTATTAGGAATCAAATGCCCAGAAAAAATGTAATCAGCGTAAATTAACTTGCGAAAAACATTTTAAAATATAGCTTAAGATTGAGTGTGCTCCATAAAAACTAATAAATTAGTATCTTGCTATCGGTATGCAAATTAACATGTAGCTTAAGCTTAAGTGTGTTCCATAAAATAAAAGGAGGTTTTTTATGAGTAAATACGAAGAAACTTTATCAAAACTAAAAAAATATAACGAAGAACAACTATTAAATTTTTATAGTGAACTTACTAACAATGAACAAGAAGAATTACTAAAGCAAATAGACAAAATTAACTTCGAACAAATTGAAGCATTATATAAACATAGAAAAGATGCTCCAGACATAAACAAAAAAATAGAAAATATTCCATACATAAAAAAAGAAAAACAAACAAAAGAAGAACAAGACCTTTATAAAAAAATAGGCGAAAAAATAATAAAAGAAAAAAAGATAGCGGTTTGCCAAATGGCTGGTGGTCAAGGAACAAGATTAGGTCATAATGGACCAAAAGGAACATATATAGTCGAAAAAATAAATCCACCTAAATCTATATTTGAAATATTTTCGGATAAATTAAAGAAAGCATATAAAGAATATGGAGTAAAAATAAAATGGTATGTTATGACAAGCAATGCAAACGACACTGAAACAAGAGACTTCTTCGAAAAAAATAATTATTTTGATTATGGAAAAGAAAATGTGAAATTCTTTATACAAGGAGAGTTACCATTATTAAATGAAGAGGGAAAAATAGTATTAAAAGAGAAAGGTACTTTATTTATGGCGCCTGATGGAAATGGCGGAATATATGAAGCGTTGAGAAAAAACAAAATTCTTGAAGAAATGCAAAACGAGGGTATAGATTATTTAGGCATTTGCAATGTAGATAATATTTTAATGAATGTCTTAGATGAGATTTTTATAGGCTTAATGATAGATGGTAATTACGAATTAGCAACAAAAACGACAACTAAAGTTTCGCCAGAAGAAAAGATAGGAGCAGTTTGCTTAATGGATGGAAAACCAGGAGTAGTGGAATACACAGAAATAACAGAAGAAATGGCAAATGCTACTGATGAAAATGGAGATTTATTATATGGTGAGGGATATTTTGGTTGCTCAATATTTAGTAGAAAGTTATTAGAAAGAATAACAAATAAATTGCATTATCATGCAGCATTTAAGAAAAACGATTATATAATGCCAAACGGTGAAGTATTAAAAGCAGAAAAGCCAAATACATATAAATTTGAAGCATTTATATTTGAGGGCTTTAATGAAGCAAAAAACATGCTAGTATTAAGTGTAGATAGAAAAAAAGAATTTGCTCCTATAAAAAATAAAGAAGGAGTGGATAGCGTAGAAACAGCCACAAAATTGTATAATGATTTTATGACTATCTAAATAATAAATTAAATTAAAAAACCTACGAATCAACATCTAAAGATCATAGATTTTTAGATGTTGATTTGCGATAAGAGGAAAAATGAAAATATAAAACATGTTTTACTATTGTATTACAAAAATTGCATAAAATTTACAATTTTTTTGGCATGCGTATTGATTTTTTACATTTTTTGTTATATAGTATAAAAGTCGTTGTTAGAATGGTAATTATTTATGTAATGTAAATGATTTTATTATAATCAGAAATAGCTATAGGAGGTGCAATCTACAAGATGTTTAGACGTAGCAAGGATGAAAAGAAGACTTCTGTAATAGTGGAAAAATTATATAAAGAATATAAAAACTTGATGTACAAAGAAGCAAATAATATCTTAAAAGATACCAGTTTAGCCGAAGATGCAGTTCAACAATCGTTTATAAAAATAATAAAGAATATAGAGAAAATAGATGAAAAGAATGAGACAAAAACAAGAAGCTTTTTGGTAATTATTTGTAGAAACATAGCATTAGACATATACAAAAATAGGTTATATCTTAATCAAAATTCTAATTCATTAGATTTTGAGATAGATGAAGATGATGAAGGACCAGTCGACTATGTTGAACCATCGAAAATAGTAATAGATAAAGAAACAATAGAAAAGGTAACTGAGTGCATAAGAAATCTTCCACCAATTTATAGAGATGTGCTTTTGCTTGAAAAAGTACACAACAACACAAAAGAAGAGATTGCAGAATTATTAAACATAAAATATGAAACAGCGAGAAAACGAAGTTTAAGAGCTAGAAAAATGATAGCTGATGCTTTAGAAAAGGAGGACATAAAATAGTGGAAAACAAATTTTTAGATAAAATGTATGAGAACATGATTGAAGAAGCTGCCATGATGTATCTAAAAACAGAAAAAGTATCAAAAACCAAAAATGTAAAATTTTCAGAAGTGCATGAACAAAAAATGAAAAAACTTTTTAGAAAAGTAAAAAATGAAGAAAGAATTAAAAACATAAATAAAGTAACAAAAAAAGTTGCGGTAATATTAGTTTGCACATTAGCAATTACTTGTGGTTTGATAACATCAGTAAAAGCATGGAGAAAAGAAATAGTAAAATTTATAATGAAAAATAATGATGATAACTATATGAGTATTAAGTTTGGCGAAGAACAAGAAGAATCTGGAGATATAGAAGAAACTAATCAATACAAAACGGATGAGATTCATTTTATGTATTTGCCTGAGGGGTTTGAAGTTAGCGAGTTAGATTTAAATCAATTTTCAGAAGGCGTTTTTTTTAGAAATAATAATGGTGATTACATAATTACTTTAAGAGAATATATTAGTGAATTTTTAAAAGATGCCGATATAGAAAAAACATGTAGTGAAAAAATAAAAACAAAAGATAAGGAGATTTTTAAAATAGTAAAGGAAGATAAAAGAATGAGTTTTGTATGGTATGGTGAAAAATATGCCTATGAAGTCTATTCTAGTTTAGGAGAAGAAGAAATCTTAAAAGTGATAAAAAATATAAAGATTTTAAAAGAAATTTAAAAAATATTGTCCCAATATTCCCCTTTTTGGAGTTATATATATGTAAGTGTAGAAAGTACAGTGAAAAATATAATAACCAAAAGGGGGAATTTTTATAAAAAGAAATAAAATATTATTCATGGCAATGGTCATACTAATAGTTACGCTTTTTGGTAGTGTTTGCTTTGCAAGATGGTCATATTTAGTTTCATGTTCAAGATCACTTAATATTGTTGATGTTGGGAGTATTATAACTAAAAAAGGATTAAGATGTTATGGAAGGGCATCTGCAACACCAGAGTGTGATGCGGCGGTTACGGTATATCTTCAATATGAAGATGAAGATGGTGATTGGATAAACTACACAGCTTGGACTGATGATGACGAAAACAGCTGTCTTGCTTCTGTATGTGAAGACATAGTAGTAGATGCAGGAAAGTATCAATTATATGTTGTATATAAAGCATATGAAGTTGGTGATCACTCAGTATTATTAGAAAAACATACGGGTTATTCAAATATAATTGATTTCCCAGGAAATTAAAATAAATAAAAAGATTTTATTTAAATACCTTTAAAAAAGAATATTAGATTAAAATGATAAAGATAATTTAAGTATTTTATAAGAGTGATTTTAGAAGCGAAAATAAGTAAAAAAGAGAAAATATAGCTGGGATAGATAGTGAAGTCTATCCCGGCAAAACCAATTATGGTGTGCCTTGTTGGAACATTCAAATTCCTAGATTCTCCAACAAGGCATTTTTATAAAGAATTAAAAGAGGTATGAGTTATGAAACCTTATCGAATGATAAATATGGCGTTAGCAATTTTGCTACCTATATTTTTGATTTACACTGGAATGCCAATAGAAAAGCTTGCCAATATAACACAAACTATTATGAATGGTGTGTTGGCATTTGTTTATCCGGCAATAATATTTTTTAGCTTTTGGGCTATTGGTGAAAAGTTTAAAAAAGAAGAATTAAATAACAAAAAGTATTATTTGAGTGTGCTCTTAAATGTAATAACACCTTACATCGTATGCGTGGTACCATATATAATTTATTATAAAGGAGAGATAACATTTTTAGATTTTCTAAAAACACTTGCGTTAGGCAATCAAACAAGACAATTTACATATGTGAAATCATATATATGTTTATTACTTATCTATCCACTAATAAAATACTTTTCTACGCTTGATTACAAGCGCACATTGCAAATATCAATTATAGTGTCTGGAATACTTTCTGTATTAAAAATACAAAATATTATTTACACTGATATGTTTAGTTATATAGCTTATATAGCATTTGCAAACTTTTTCATGTTGCAGCCTAAAGAGGCTAACAAATTTATTAGAAAGTGGAATGATAGACATGTAACAGATATTTCATTATCTGTTGGCGCAATGATCTTCACGATATGTCTTAAACTATATAACCATCTTATACCACTTGCAACAATCATGTATAGTTTTGCAATGATTATGTATTTTAATAGAGAATGTTTTAGATATAAATGTTATTATCCGTATTTAAGAAGTATGGGCAGGGGATATATTTTAGATTTTATTAGATTTAACCCTAAGATAATGGCTACTTCGATTTATTTAACATATCCAATTATATTAGAGATATTAAAACGATTTGGTACAGTGATAGTAAATTTAATTTCTATAGTAATACTTCCATATGTACTTTTTGTGGTGGATGTTGCAATACTATTTATAATAGCATTTTGGACAGACAAATATTATAAAAAATATAAGAGTACGCCAATATATAAAAGATGGATAAGGTATTAACAATTGAATAAAAAATAGAAGAATACACATCATAAATCGTGAGGTGTATTTTTTATGTATTCAGTAAAAGAACTTAGCTTAATATTTTTGATAGGAGGCTTGACCTATGGTTTGCTCGAAATCATATACAGGGGGTATACTCATTGGACAATGCTTTTAACAGGAGGCTTTTGCTTTTTAATATTTTATATAATAAATTTCAAATTAAAAACAAATAGTATAGTACTTCGATGTATAATTGCAACACTAATAATAACAACATTAGAATTTTTAGTAGGATATATTGTTAATATAATTTTAAAACTAAATGTTTGGGATTATTCAAATAGAAAGTTGAATTTGATGGGACAAATTTGCTTATTGTATTCTAGCATATGGTTTTCACTTGGAATTCCGATGACTGCATTATCTAATTTTTTGAAAAGTAAATTTTAAGGGGATTGTTCTTTTTTCTACTGTTAGTCCATATATATAGGATATATGGAGGCGAATATGAGAAAATTTACTCTTTTAAAAAATGTTATTATAATAACGATAACTTCTTTTATTTTAAGAGCTTTTGGTATGATTGTAAGACTTTATATTTCTAAAAGAATTGGTGCAGAGGGAATGGGACTTTACCAGCTTATTATATCAATCTATGTACTTGCAACCACATTTGCCACAGCCGGAATAAAAACAGCAATTATAAGACTTGTAACTAGTGCCATCGCAAGAAGAGAAAACAGTGGAAACATAAGAAAAATTGTAATAAAAGCCACTATTATTTCACTTCTTATTGCGTTTTTGACGATGATTGCTTTTTATTTGCTCGCAGAGCCTATAAGTATCTATTGGCTTAAAGATGAAAGATGTACTCTTTCAATAAAAATTCTTATATGGGTACTTCCATTTTTAGTTGTTGAAGCAGCCTGCAAAGGCTATTTTTTAGCAAGAAGAAGAGTGATTTTTAATTCATTAGCTCAGTTATTCGAACAAACAATAAGAATAATATTTTTATTCTTGTTTTTAGAATTATGCAAAACTTCAAGCCTTGAAATTATGTGTATGCTAATAATATTAAGTGATATGGTATCAGAAGCGGCAGCTTGTCTTTTTGTATATGCTAAGTATAGAAAAGAGACAAAAAAATTTAATTATAAAGGCGAAAAAGGATTTGAAATTGGCAAGTTTTTTGAAATTTCGTTTCCAGTCGCAATAGATAATTATATGAGATCAATACTAAAAACAGCAGAAAATATACTAATACCAAGTCGATTAGCAATGTTTACATTATCTAAAGAGATGTCACTTTCACAGGTGCGGATATTTAAAAGGAATGGCATTGCCACTTATATTTTTCCCGGCATCATTTTTGTCAGCAATTTCAACATTATTGCTTCCAGAAGCATCTGAAGCAAGAACACTTAAGCAAAATGGAAAAATAATAAAACTAGTAGAAAAAACATTTTGCTTTACAATTTCTTCGGCTATGGTTATTGGTATAGTATTCTTTTTATATTCAAAAGAAATAGGAATGATTTTTTATAAAACAGAAGAAATTGGGTTTTATATAAAATGGCTTGCTCCACTAATTCCATTTATGTACACAGAAAGTGCTATAGTAGGAATGATGCAAGGTTTAAATCAACAAAAAAAGGCATTAGAATATAACATTATAGATTCAATTTTAAGAATAATTTTAATATACATAGCGTTACCTATATACGGTATAAAAGGCTTTTTAGTAATAATGTATGTAAGTAATATATTTACATCTTGTATAAACTCATACAGACTTCTTAAAGTATCTAAGGCAAAATTTAAATTCAATATGTGGATTATAAAACCAATTTTGTCGGCAATTTCAGGCGCAATATGCAGTGAATATATTTGCAAATACATAATTGTTCCAAATTTAATTATAAATATTACAATCAAAGCAGGAATCATAGTGGCGGCCTATATATTCTTACTATTCCTTTTTGGAATAATAGAAAAAGACAGTGTACACAAAATGTCACATAGAAAAAAGCTAAATCGTAAGCAACAACTTTATGTATAAATTTATAATTTTTGCTAAAAATATTTTTGATATATAAAGACAGGAGGTTTATAGTATGTCAAAAATATTAAATGCTTTTTTTATAATAATTGTTTTTGTAGTAGGAATATCTTTAGGAATGTATTACAGCAACAACCAAAAAGATGAAAAGGTAGTGGAAAATAAAAAAGTTATAGATTCTATTCAAGATGTGGTTATAAAAAATGTTCAAGCAGAAAATAAAGAAAAAGAAACAATAGAAACAATCTCAAATGAAGAAAAAATTTCTCCGTATGCCAAGATGATAGTAGAAAAGAAATTTGCAAAATGTGGGCATACAACAGTAAAAACATTAGATGTGCCAAAAGAAATAGTTAATTTGACTAAAAAGGAAATCGAAGAAAAATACACAGGCTGGGAAGTAAAAGACTTTTCTAAAGAGCAATTTACTCTATATAGAGTAATAGAGGCAAATTGTGATGACCATTTTGTATTAAAAGAAAACGATGGATATATAACGGTGTATAACGAGTTAACAGATGAAATAAGTAATTTAATAGAAAAAACAGATATACAAGTAGAATCGCTAAGAGAAGAAGACCAAAACGACTTACAAGAAGGTATAAAAATATATGGAAAAAGTGAGCTTAGTAGTTTAATAGAAGATTTTAGCTCATAATTAAAAAAACGCTTTACATTTCCATAATATGTGATATACTATAACTAGTTTTAAGAGTAATAAAAACTATTATAAAGGAGAGTAAGTTTATTAAAAGCTTTAGAGAGTGAAACATTTGCTGAAAGTTTCATAGCTAATAGATAAGCCGAAAATCACCTTTTATGTTGCAAAACAGAAACAAGAGTAAGTTTTGCCGGGTTGGTCTTCACGTTATAGAAGAACGCATATGTTAGTATGTAGGTGGTATAGCAAAGAGCTTAAGCACTTTGTCCGAAGGTAACTTTAGGGCAAGGTGCTTTTTGTTTTGGAAAAAAATTAAAATTTTAAGAAAAGGGGGCGTAGTTATGAGCGGTAAAGTATATACCTTAGAGGAAATAAAAGAAATACTGAAGAAAATTATGATAAATTTTCCGGTTGAGAGTGTTGTGCTATTTGGTTCTTATGCTAAAAACTTGGCAAATGAAAATAGCGACCTAGATTTTGTAATAGATACGAAAGAGACTTTAATAGGTTTTAAATTATATAGTTTAATTACTAAGATAGAAGAGGCATTTCAAAAACGAGTTGATGCATTTGAAAAAGCAGAGATTATAGATAATTCAAAAATAGCAGAAGAGATTAAGAAAACGGGGGTGATTGTATATGAAAGATAAAGAGTACATATCACTCGAAAAAATAATTGAATATATTGAAAGAGCAAAAAGATATACAAAAGGATATACATTTGAAATGTTTACAGAAGATGAGAAAACAAGAGATGCTACAGTTTTTGCAATTAGCCAAATTGGAGAGCTTATAAAAAATATATCAAAAGAGCTAATGAATAAATATGATTTTATAGAATGGAATATGATAAAAGGACTTAGAAATAGAATTGTTCATGATTATGAGGGAATAAACTTAAAAAGTATTTGGTATGTTATAAACAACGATTTAAGCACATTAGAAGATGATATAAGAAAAATAATTGCTTTAGAATTAAATAAGAGGGAGGAATAAAAATGTACAAAAAAGTTTCTACAAATTTAGACGCAGTCGAAAGAGAAAAAGAAATCATAGATTTCTGGAAGAAAAATAAGATTTTTGAAAAAAGTATAAAAGAAAGAGAAGGACATCCAACATTTATGTTTTATGATGGACCACCAACAGCAAATGGAAAGCCACATATAGGACACATTGAAACACGTGTATTTAAAGATGTATTTCCAAGATTTTGGACAATGAAAGGTTACGAAGTTCCAAGAAAAGCAGGTTGGGATACACATGGTCTTCCAGTAGAGCTTGAAGTAGAAAAAATGCTTGGAATAAATGGTAAGCCACAAATAGAAGAATATGGCGTTGAACCATTTATAAAGAAATGTAAAGAAAGTGTTTGGAAATATAAACATGAATGGGAGCTAATGAGTGATAGAGTTGGTTTCTGGGCAGATATGGAAAATCCTTATGTTACATATCACAACGATTATATCGAATCTGAATGGTGGGCATTAAAAACAATAAATGAAAAAGGTTTATTGTACAAAGGTCATAAAATAGTACCTTATTGCCCAAGATGTGGAACATCACTTTCATCACACGAAGTTGCACAAGGATATAAAGATGTTAAAGAAACATCTTGTATAGCAAAATTTAAAGTTAAAAATGAAGAAAACACATACATTCTAGCTTGGACAACAACACCATGGACACTTCCATCAAATGTTGCATTGTGCGTTAGCCCAAAAGATACTTATGTAATGGTTGAAGTTGAAGATGGAACAAGGTACATATTAGCAGAAGCTTTGGTTCCAAGTGTAATAAAAGAAGAATACAAAGTAGTTCGTTCTAACACAGGAAATGATTTATATGGTACAGAATATGAGCCATTATATGACTTTGCAAAGCCTACTAAGAAGGCATACTATGTTGTAGCAGATTCATATGTTACACTTACAGATGGTACAGGTGTTGTACATATAGCTCCTGCATTTGGTGAAGATGATAGTAGAGTTGGAAGAGATAATGATTTACCTTTCGTACAACTTGTAAATGGAGAAGGAAAATTTACAAAAGAAACAGGCAATTGGGCTGGAACATGGGTTAAAGATGCAGATAAGCTTGTTTTAAGCGATTTAAAAGAAAGAGGCTTATTATTTGCTGCACTTCCATACGAGCATTCATATCCATTCTGTTGGAGATGCGACACACCACTTCTATATTATGCAGTAGATACATGGTTTATAAAAATGTCTGCATTAAGAGACAGACTTGTTGCAAATAACAACACAGTAAATTGGATGCCAGAGAACATAAAAGAAGGAAGATTTGGTAACTTCTTAGAGAATGTTATAGACTGGGGCTTATCTCGTTCTAGATATTGGGGAACACCACTTCCAGTATGGGAATGCGAATGTGGACATTATCATGTAATTGGAAGCATAGAAGAATTAAAGAAACTAGGTAAAGATGTTCCTGATGATATAGAATTACACAAACCATATATAGATGGAATAACTATAAAATGTGAAAAATGCGGAAAAGAAATGCATAGAGTTCCAGATGTTATAGACTGCTGGTTTGATTCTGGTTCAATGCCATTTGCACAATACCATTATCCATTTGAAAATAAGGAACTATTTGAAAAGAGATTCCCAGCACAATTTATAAGTGAAGCAATAGACCAAACAAGAGGATGGTTCTATACACTTATGGCAATCTCAACATTATTATTTGATAGAGCACCATTTGAAAACTGCTTAGTATTAGGACATGTTCAAGATAAAGATGGATTAAAAATGAGTAAGCACAAAGGAAATGTAGTAGACCCATGGTCAGTACTAGATAAACAAGGTGCGGATGCTGTAAGATGGTATTTCTGTGCAAGTTCATCACCATGGCTTCCAACAAGATTTTATCCAGAAGGAATAAGTGAATATCAAAGAAAATTTATCGGAACATTCTGGAATACATATGCTTTCTATGTTTTATATGCAGACATAGATAACTTCAATCCTTTAGAATATAAATTAGAATATGATAAATTATCTCAAATGGATAAATGGGCATTATCAAAATTAAATACACTTGTAAAAGATGTAGATAGCTTAATGCAAGAATACAAGATAACAGAAAGTGCAAGATTGATACAAGACTTTACAGATGAACTTTCTAACTGGTATGTAAGAAGATGTAGAGAAAGATTCTGGGCAAATGGAATGGAACAAGATAAGATAAATGCATACATGACGTTGTATACATGCTTAGTTACTCTAGCTAAAGTAACAGCACCATTTGTACCATTTATGACAGAAGAAATATATCAAAACTTAGTAAGAAACTTAGATAAAACAGCTCCAGAAAGTATTCATTTGTGTGATTATCCAGTAGCGAATGAAGAATACATCGATAAGAAACTAGAAGAAAACATGGAACTAGTATTAGAGATAGTTACACTTGGAAGATCATGTAGAAATATATCAAACATGAAAAACAGACAAGTGCTTGCTAAAGCTTATGTTGGAACAACAAAAGAATTGGCAAAAGATTATCAAGACATAATAAAAGAAGAGCTAAATGTAAAAGAGATAGAATTTACAGAAGATGCAGGTAGATTTGTATCATATAATGTAAAGCCAAACTTAAAAACAGTTGGACCAAAATATGGAGCAATATTGCCAACAATTAGCCAAATGTTAAAGGGTGGAGATGGAACAGAATTTGTACATGAGCTACGTGAAAAAGGCGTATTGATATTAGAAATCGGAGATGCAAAAATAGAATTAAAAGAAGAAGATTTACTAATAGAAACAACAAAATCAGAAAAATATATATCTGCACAAGAGGGAGATATAGTAGTAGTCTTAGATATAGAATTAAATGATGAACTAATTGAAGAGGGATTTGTAAGAGAGCTAATTTCAAAAATACAAAACCTAAGAAAAGACTCTGGATTTGAAGTACAAAATCATATAGAAATCTACTATTCAGATAACGAAAAAATGGCAGAAATAATAGAAAGAAACAAAGAACAAATAGCAGATGAAACATTAGCAGACAAGATAGAAAAAGGCGAGGGAGAAACAGAGTTAGATATAAATGGCGAAAAAGTAAAGATAAAATTAGTAAGACTTGCATAAGAAAACACAAAAAGCACTTGCAAAGCATATTTGTAGGTGAAAATATAGAATGGTAATTGAATAATTTTGGCATGAACAATAGTGGAAATTGATTATTGCAAAGGGCGACATTTTAATAAATAATTATGCTAAAATTGTCAAGCAAAATTTGCACAAAAATGTAAGAATTTTACCATCAAAAACCTTTGCAAAATTATAAAAATATGCTATAATAATATTAACCCTACAAAGTACGATTACTTGAGTTATATTTAGAACCAACACTAAATTTTAAGGGAGTTTGGAACTCTGGGTATGGTGTGCAAGCTCACACATTTATATGTGTAAGTGAGAAGCCCGTAAGTACCTAGGAGAACACCCACCTGTGTACGCAGGCTCTTAAATCCGCTCAAATTAAACGGCTTCACGTGGGGTTTTTTTGGTTTAATAAAAAGCTTATCTTTTATCAGTTTGATAGAAGATAAGCTTTTAAAAATTATTCTTCGGTTTTCATTGTAACTTTTGTTATTGCATCATAGCAGTATTTATTGCTTGGATCCCAAAGAGTGAAATCTTTTAATCCTAAATCATATGTTGCTTGAATTTGTTTTGCAACTTGGTTTGTTCCATATGTTTGATAATTTCCTTTTCCTAGCCAAGAGGCTGTAAAGTCTTGAAGATAAGGTCTAATAGAAGCAACCTTTGCATTTGAATCTCCACTATAAACTAATAATCTCTTTTGCGCATCTTGAAGTGCTCTATATATTGTATCATAAGGAGCCAAATCAGGTTTTGCAATCTTGTATTCGTTATTTGCATAGTGTGATGGGTAAACCATTGGACAAACTACATCAACAATACCAGAAATTCTTGCAAAGTCTTGTCCTATATTTTCAAAGTCTCCATCGCGTTTTGTTGTTATTCCAAAAACATCAGCAGAAATTGGTATATTGTATGGAGCTAACTCTTGCATAACTTTAGTTAAATAAGCACAAATTGTATCTGCTTTAGAAGCAGTGGCTGAATTAAAACCATATGCAATTTCTCTTATTTTTCCCTCAGAAGATGGAAATCTAATATAATCAAATTGAATCTCATCAAATCCAAGCTCTGCAGCTTCTTTTGCAAGTGCAATTGGATATTCCCAAGAGTTTTCATTGTATGGGTTAGGCCAAGCCTTGCCAGAATAATCTTTCCATGTTGTTCCGTCAGCCTTTTTATATGCAACAGTTGTTTTAACACTACCAGCATAAATTGGATCTTTAAATGTCACTATTCTGCCGACAACATAAATTCCATTATCGTGAAACTCTTTTAAAACAGCATCAATATCTCTAATCATATTTTTTGACGCACCAACATCGACTGCTGTTTGTACTTTTGAATTGTAAGATAATTGGCCACCTTCATCTTTAATATCTAGAACAATTGCATTAAAACCATATTCTTTCATTGTTTTTATAACAGATTCTCTTATATTTTTTGTTCCGGCACCCCAACCAGTCATATATGTAGCTTTAAAATTTTCTGGCATTGTAAGTCTATTACTACTAACAGTATCTGTTGGAATTGGTGTAGGAGTAACTGTAGGCTGTTGCTCACCACTAGGCACTATATTATCACCATCTCCCGAAAAATCCACATCAGAAATATTATTATCATTAGAAACATCACCAGAAGGAGCATATAGGCCATCAGAATGCGTATCTTTAATATTTTCTTTTTTCGATGTAACTTGGTTAGCACCAAGGTACAAACCTAATGTGGCAGAAACAATTATAATTATTGTAACTAAAACTTTACTATTCAAAAAAATCCCTCCTCTATAGAAATGATTATATGATATATAGAATGTTACTTCAAGCGAAAAAATAAAAGTTTTTACCAAAGCGTAATTACAACATATATCAAAATTTGTTTTAATGTACTACCACCAACTTGAGGTTGTAGCGGAGCACAGCGTGCTCCATTACTAACTACAATATATATCCAATTTTATTTTAGTATGTTACTATCGATAGGTTTTTATGGAGCACACTGTGCTCCGCTACATCGATTGTGTCACATGTGAAGTTTGATGTATTCAATTAGTAATCGCGATTTTTATGTTTTTTATTTTTGTGCATTACAATCAATTATTTTTCATGGAGCACACTTAAGCTTAAGCTACATTGATTGTGCTATTTATAAAGTTTGCAATAATTTTTTTTACAAAATTACAGCAATTTCAAGGAATCGCAAAAACATAAAACTCTTTGATAACTCATTCTTGATAAAAACAAAATAGTGTTATAGAATAATTTTTGAAAAAGAGGTGATAGTTTGAGAAAAAGAATCATTTTATTTTTAATAATAATAGCATTTACATGTGGCTTTATAAAAGAGTTTAAAAAAATAAAAGAAAATACTAAAAATATAGATAAAAAAGAAACAGAAAACAAAGAAATAGTAACAGAAATATATAGAGATGAATTAAATTTATCAATTGCAGAAGTCGATACATTGAACCCATTAAAAACTCAAAATAATGGTGTTGCCACAATATTGAGTTTGGTATATGAACCGTTGATTAGCTATAAAAGTGATGAAGAGATAGAATGTGTCTTACTTCAAAGTTATGCAAAAACAGATGCATCAACTTGGATTTTAAAATTAAAGGATGGCGTTAAATGGCACACTGCAGGAGAAACGCTAAAATCAAATGATGTTATCTTTACATTTAATTTGTTGAAAAACAATAATCTTACATACAGTTCAAATGTGGAAAATATAAGCACTGTAGAAAAAATAGATGATGGAGCAATAAAAGTTACATTAAATAATCCGGATGATTTTTTTATAACTAAACTTAATTTTCCGATATTGCCAGAGTATTATTTTAAAGGTGATAATTTTAATAATGAAACAAAAGCAGAAAAAATGGTTGGAACAGGTCCATATAAATATTCACAAACAAACTCCGATGGAAGTATAGAACTTTTATTTAATAAATCATGGTGGAATGGTGAAGAGGCAAAACTAAATAAAATAACTGTATATAAATACTCAACATATGGCGAAGCTGTAAAGGCGTTTAAATCTGCAGAAGTAGATATGATAGTTACAAATATGACTTCGTGGAAAGAAAAGTTTGGAACTATAGGCATGAACTCGTACAGCTTTGAAAACACCGAGTATGAAGCAATAGTGCCAAACTGTCAAAATGTTGTCTTATCAGAAGGCTCAGTAAGAAGAGCAATTCTACAAGCCATAAATAGAGAAAACATAATAAACAGTGTATATAATGAAAACGCTACTATTAGCGATATTCCAATACATACTAATTCTAAAAATAGTATAACAAATGCAGAATATAACATAGAAAAGGCAAAACAAATTTTAATAAATGCTGGTTGGGAGCAGACTGAAACTTTTTGGCATAAAGAAATAAATGGTAAAGATTATAAATTAAACTTCACATTGATGGTAAATAAAGATAGTGAGAAAAAGGTTCTTGTTGCAGAAAAAGTGAAAGAAGATTTAGCTGAGATTGGTATAAATATAACAATAGCAAAAACAACATTGGAGAATTTAAAAAATAGTATTGAACAGGATAAATTTGAACTTATATTAACATCTTTAGACATAAAAAATGAAACAATTCCGATAGAAACTGTTTCAAAAGATAGTAAAATAAATTATGCAAATTATTCATCAGATACAATGCAAAAAATAATAGAGAAATTAAAAATAGATGAAGAAAATTACAAAGAAAATATGCCTGCCTTTGGAATTTTATATAAAAGTGAAGCGCCATATATAGGTCTTTATTTCAAAAACAATACAATACTTACAAATAAAAGTGTAAAAGGAAATTTTGAGCCGACATGGTCAAATTATTTTAGAAATATAATTTCGTTTTGTAAGTAAATAAAAAATTCTTCTTGACTTTTTAGAACGGTTGTTCTATTATTTATTTGTAGCTAATAGAGAAGAAATAAAGGAGGTTTATCATGGCTGATAACAATGAAAAGAAAAAAGCTTTAGATGCGGCACTTGGACAAATAGAAAAACAATTCGGAAAAGGTGCAGTTATGAAATTAGGAGAAAATGCACAACTAAATATAGATGTTATTCCAACGGGTGCGTTAAGCTTAGATATAGCATTAGGCATCGGTGGCGTTCCAAGAGGTAGAATAGTAGAAGTATTTGGACCAGAATCTTCAGGCAAAACAACAGTAGCGCTTCATATGATCGCAGAAGCACAAAAAATGGGTGGCGAGGCAGCTTTTATAGATGCAGAGCACGCACTTGATCCCGTATATGCTAAAAAATTAGGAGTAGATATAGATAACTTAATCGTATCTCAACCAGACACAGGAGAGCAAGCATTAGAAATAGCAGAAGCATTAGTTAGAAGTGGTGCAATTGATATTATAGTAGTAGACTCAGTTGCAGCATTAGTTCCAAAAGCAGAAATCGATGGAGATATGGGCGATTCTCATGTTGGACTTCAAGCAAGACTTATGTCACAAGCTCTTAGAAAACTTGCAGGTGTTTTAAATAAATCAAACACAGTAGCAATATTTATAAACCAACTTCGTGAAAAAGTTGGAGTAATGTTTGGTAATCCAGAGGTAACACCTGGTGGTAGAGCACTTAAGTTTTATTCGTCAGTTAGATTAGATGTTAGAAGAGTAGAATCATTAAAGCAAAACAATGAAATCGTTGGTAATAGAACAAGAGTAAAAGTAGTAAAAAATAAAGTGGCACCACCATTTAGAGAAGCCGAATTTGATATAGTATATGGAGAAGGTATTTCAAAAGAGGGAAATGTGTTAGATATAGGTGTTAACCTAAACATCGTTGAAAAAGCAGGTGCATGGTTTAGCTACAACGGAACTAGAATTGGACAAGGTAGAGAAAATGCAAAACAATATTTAAAAGATAATCCTGCAACATGTGCTGAAATCGAAGCAAAAATTAGAGAAAATTATAATGCAGCCTTTGATAAAAGTTTAAGTGAAAGTATAGAAAAAATAAATGAAGATGAAGAATAAAACTTTTTGTATAACAAAAATGTAGTATAGGGCGGGTTTTTAATCCCGCCTTATCTTGTATAGTAGTGCAGATTAACTTGTAAAATAAATTGCAGAGCTTACCTTAAGCCCCATGGTGGTTTAAACTAATTAAAGAAGGTGAAAAAATGATAGTAGAAGATAAACTTATGAAATATGTAGTGTTTAAAAAAAGAACCGAAAATGAAGTGAAAAATAAATGTAAAATGCTAAAGTATAATGATGAACAAACAGATGAAATAATTGAATATTTAAAAGAAAATGGATACATAAACGATGAAAACTATGTAGATAGATATATAAAAAATGTTTTAAGATTAAAAGAATGTTCTATAAAAGAAATAAAAATTGACCTTATAAAAAGAGGCATTGATGAGGACTTAATAGAAAAATATATAACAGAAGAAGTCGAAGAGTTCGAAGAAAACTCAGCTAAAAACCTTGCTAGAAAAAAACTAAAAACAATGGAGTTAGACAAAGTAAAAAGATATTTGTTAAACAAAGGATTTACATATAGTAGTATATCTAAAGCGATTGACAATTTAGGTGATTTAGAAGATAATATGAATGTATAAAAATATTTTTATGGGAGGAAAAAATATGATGAAAGATATACTTTCAAAAGCATCTGAGGCAGTGTCTTATATAAATACAAGAATAGATTGCAAACCTAAAATAGCAATAATACTTGGTTCTGGACTTGGCTCGCTTGCAGATGAAGTTCATGAAAACAGAGTAGAAATACCTTATTATGAGATACCTAATTTTCCAGCTTCTAAGGTAGAAGGTCATGGCAACAAACTAATAGTTGGCAAGATTTATGAAAATGATGTAATAATAATGCAAGGAAGATTTCACTACTATGAGGGTTATGATATGGACGAAGTGACTTTTCCTATAAGAGTATTTGCGTTACTAGGAGTAGAAACACTAATAGTTTCAAATGCAGCTGGAGGAATAAACAAAAAATTCAAGCCACAAGATTTAATGATAATAAATGACCACATAAATATATGTGGAGTTTCACCATTAAGAGGCGAAAATGAAGAAGCTTTTGGAACTCGTTTTCCAAGCATGACAAATGCATACTCAAAAAGACTTATAGAGCTTACAAAAGATGTAGCATCATTAAAAGCTTTTGATGATGTATTTGACAAAAAAACAATGAGACTTGCTAAAGATGCAGAAGATTTAACGATAGATGTGGTTGAGGGAGTATATGCATTTATGCCAGGACCTCAATATGAAACAAAGGCGGAAATAAAAATGTTAGATACGCTTGGAGCAGATGCAGTTGGGATGTCAACAGTACCAGAAGTTATTGTTGCAGCTCATTCTGGAATAGAAGTGCTTGGAATATCTTGTATAACAAACGTTGCTGGAACTAGTATGGCGCCGAGTCACGAAGAGGTTTTAGAAAATGCAGCAGGTGTAGAAACCAAATTTAAAGATTTAATAATGAGAGTTTTAATGAAAATTTCCAAATAGGGTAGAGTCCCTTTCACGAATTGGAGGAATTATGGATCAGTATACAATAAAAATGGAAAATTTCGAGGGACCACTTGACCTTCTTTGTCACTTAATAGACAAAAATAAGATGGATATTTGTGATATAAAAATATGCGAAATTACAGACCAATATTTAGCTTATTTAAATGAAATGCAACAAATGAATTTAGATGTTACAAGCGAATTTATAGTTATGGCATCAAGGCTTATATATTTAAAGTCAAAATCACTTTTGCCAACTGTTGTAGAAGATGATGAAGAAGAAATTGATTTAGTTCAAATGCTACTTGAATACAAAAAATATAAAGAATATACAAAAACATTAAAAGAAAGAATAGAAGTCTATGGAGGAAAGTTTTATAAATTACCAGATAAGATAGAACTTCCAAAAGGAAAGTTAGAGGGCACATTTGAAAAAGATTTAATTCCAAATATATATGCAGATTTTGTAAACAAAGAAATTGCTAAAAAGAATCTTCGTGCAGATAATATAAATAGACTTGCAACAAGCGAAAAATACACAATAAAGAGTAAAATAAGAGAAATATTAAAAGAACTTTGGAAGAAACCAAGTTTTGTATTTAACAAAATATTCAACATAAAAAAGAAACCAAAAGCCGAGGTTGTAACAGCATTTTTAAGTTTATTAGAACTTTCAAAAATGAGCAGAATAAAGATTACACAAGATTCTTTATTTGGCGATATAAATGTTGTAAAAATAAAGAAAAATAGAGGTGAAAAAGCTTGAAAAATGGAATAGCATTTAGTGGTGGAGGTTTAAAAATATTTGCTCATATTGGAGCTTTAAAAGCACTTAACGAATTAGGAGTTGATTTTGATTTTGTTTCTGGCACAAGCTCTGGGAGCGTAATTGCAACATTATATTCACTTGGAATAAAGACAGATGATATGCAAAAAATAATTTCTAGTAGATATGGAAATATATCAAAAATAAATGCAAGAAATGTTTTAGGTTCTGCATTCAAATCACTTGTGAAAAATGAATTGTCACTAAAATCGTTAATAGATGGAAGCAAAATAGAAGATGCAATGACAGAAATGTTAAAAGATGAGAATATAGAAAAAAGGTCTTTAAATGAAATAAATAAAAATTTAGCAATTGTATCTTGTGATACAATAAGCACAAAAGAAGTAGTATTTCTTTCAAAAGATTTTAATTTAATAAATAATGATAGAATAGACTATGTGACTAATGCTGATATTGCAAAATCTGTTAGAGCGAGTATGTCTTTTCCGGGAGTACTAACGCCATGTGATTTTGAAAAATATAGCTTAATAGATGGCGGAACAGTTAATAATCTTCCAACAAAAATATTAAAAGACATGGGAGCAGAAAAAATTTTAGGAATATATTTCAAATTAAATCCATATGAACCTAAAGATGATATATTAGGTGTTGCGTTAAGATCGGCAGATATATTCTCAATACTTAATATGTCGGTTGCTAAAACATATTCTGATTTTTCTTTGGAACTTTCTATACCAGATACAGGACTTTTAGATATAAAAGATGCAGATAGTGTTGTAGAAATGGGTTATAATGAAACAATGAATCAAAAAGAAGCAATATTAAGAGAATTTAAAAAGTAAAAGAAAGGAGAGCATAGGAAAGATTACCTATGCAGATAATAATATGAAAAAAATTATTAAACTTATAATAGCAATTATATTTGCACTTGCAGTGATAGGAGGCGTTACATTTTTAGTTGATTGCAGTTCAATAAGAAGCGAGAAAGAGCCAGTATTTGCGAGAATGACAAAAACGCTTGATGATGGCGGAACAATTATATACACAGGTCTAGGATATAAAATAATAGATTTCAATATGTTAAATGGATACGATGAAACAAAAATAGGTACATGGTTTATGAAATACGAAGATTTCAAGGATGAATATCAAAAATATGATAAAAATACAAAGCCAGTAGATGAGGATAAAGAAGAGGATAAAGACAATTCAAAACCAAATAGTGGAGATATAGAGAAAGAAAGCGGAGAAAAGATGCCTCAAAGTGGTGATACTACTATAAGTAGTGGTGAAAATATGACTGCAAGCGGCGAAACTATAGAAAATAGTGGAGATAAAAAGAATGAATCTAGCCAATCTACACAAAGTGGAGATAGCCAAAAATCTGGAGATACTGAAAAAGATCAAATGCCATCTTTCATTGGAAGTATTACAGGAATAAAAAACACAACAATAATAGTTACACCATTAGAAGACCAAGAAATAAGTAAATCTTCTGATATGATTAGTTTCTCTATAGAAAAATTAGAAAATGCAGATTCACAAAATTATATGGTTGGACAAAAAGTAAAAGTAACATATACAGGCGATATAAAAGAAACATATCCAGCACACATAGATGTAACTAAGTTAGAAGTAATAAATGAATAAAATAAAAATTGTGTATAAAAGTAATTTAAAAACAAATTGAATATTTTTTCATAAAAAAGCCATATTATTTTTAAAGCAATAAAACAAGGAGGTAAAAATAATATGAGCGAGCATCCTATAGAGGGCCTAATGAATACAGCTATGAACAATTTAAAAGAAATGATAGATGTAAACACTATCATCGGTGACTCAATCGAAACAGCGAGTGGTACGGTTATAATTCCTGTATCAAAAGTGTGCTTTGGATTTGCAGCAGGTGGTAGTGAGTTTAATATGAGTACGCTTGAAGAAACTAGAAAGAAAGGCATCGATGAAGAAACAAAACACACACTTCCATTTGGTGGTGGTAGTGGCGCTGGAGTTCATGTGGAACCAGTTGGATTTTTAGTAATTACTGATGGAACAGCTAAGATGTTGCCAGTAGACCATTGCAATGCAATAGATAAACTTTTAGATTACGTTCCAGATTTCTTAGATAAAATAACAGATTTGTTCGATAGAGACAGAACATACACATATGAATTTTACGAAGATGAAGACGGAAATACATGTGAAGAATGCACCTGTGGCTGTAATGAAGATGAAGAAAGTGATGATAGCGAAGAAAATAGTTAAAAATGAAAAAGAGCTTAACTAAAAATGTTAGGCTCTTTTTGTATCATAGAATAATTAAAATATTATTTCTTTTGAATAACTGCAACTATTGCAACAACCGCAATTACTATAACAATCGCAATTACTGCTCCAACAACTGTACTATCTTTTGCAGATTCAGTAGTATCATCTGATTTTGGAGTAGTTGGTGTAACTTTATCTCCAGATTTAGTTGTATCATTTTCTTCTCCTGAAGCAGTATCAGTTGTGTTTGATTGCTCGCCAGAAGTAACATTAGTTTCTGTAGATGTTTCACCAGATGTAACAGCTTCTTCTCCAGAAGCAACTACAGTTTCGCCTGAAGCTTTATCTGAATTGTTATCTGCCTCACCAGATAATTCACCAGAGTTCTCTGTAGAAGTTGGAGCACTCATAATTAAGTTTGGAGTCTCTACACTTGCAAAAACAAATGATAAAGAAAAGACCATAACTAGAGCAAAAAGTAAAGCTATTTTCTTTGCCATTTAGAATCATCCTCCTTATAAAATTTAACAATTATATTGAATAATTGCCTAAGTCATTATACAATATAAATGATGAGATGTCTAGTAAAAAAGACAAAAAATAGGTTTAAGGAGAATGCCATGAGACTAAAAAAAGTAAAAGATGCAAAAGAAAGAATAGAAGAATCATTATATTATGTAAATAACCCAGAAAGCAATAAGGGAAAGTGGCACGGCGTATTTAAAAATGATAATCCAATTCATATTGAAGTAGGCATGGGCAAAGGAAATTTTATAATACAGATGGCAAAGCTTCATAAAGATATAAACTATATTGGAATAGAAATGTATGATAGCGTTATGGTAAAAGCTGTGTCAAAATTAAAAGATGAAGAAGAATTAAGCAATTTAAAATTGATACTTTTAGATGCAAATAAAATAGATGAAGTTTTTGAAAAAGAGATTAGTAGGATATACTTAAACTTTTCAGATCCATGGCCAAAAGCAAGACATGAAAAGAGAAGACTAACGAGTAGCATTTTTCTAGAAAAATATGAAAATGTTTTTGAGTCTGAAAAGCAAATTTTTCAAAAAACAGATAACGATGATTTGTTTGAGTTTTCGATTGAATCATTAAAAAATGCAGGATATGAACTAAAGAATGTAACGAGAGATTTACATAAAGATAATATAAAAGAAAATGTAATGACAGAATATGAGGAAAAATTTTCAGCACAAGGAATAAAAATAAATCGTCTTGAAGCATATAAGAAATAAATGTTATAATATATGTGGAGTGTAAATTAACTTATAAGATATAATAAGCAGAAAGCTCAAAAAAAGAGGCTCAAGCTTTATGAAAATTAGTGAACACACCACAACCACATGTGGTAAAAGGAGGTACTAATGAAAAAGCTAAAATTACTTTGCGTACTACTTTGCATTATTATGCTTGCTTTAATTTTTGGCGTAAAAAGCCCCGAAGGAAATACCCAAATAAGAAGTGAAACTTCTAGTGGAGATAAAGAAAAGCCAAGCACTAGTAGCGCGGCAGAAAAAACAGCCCAAAACAATGGTGGCAATGTAATAAAATACGATGGTTACTTATATTATGTGGTAACTAATAGAGGCTCTGGTGATACGTTTAGTAATAAAATTTGTAGAAAAAATCTAAATGATCAAAGTGAAGAAGTTGTTTTTAATGCAGAGCAGTATAAAATCGGAGACAGAATGATAATATTTAAAGATAAAATATTTTTCAACATGACGGAAAAAACATATTATATAGATTTAAAAACGCGTAATTACTTAGAAGAATATATAGATGGCATATTATACAGCATTATAGATGAAAAGCTTATATATGCCACAAATACTGCAATATACAAAGCAAATTACTATGAAAAAACCTATGCACTAAAAAAGATTTCGCAGGTAACAAAAACAATCTCAAGCCTAATTGGTGAAGATGATGACAATCTTTATTTTATTGGAGATAACACTGGTACAATATTTGCTATAAACAAAAAAACGCAGACATTAAAAAATATAGATGCGTCTTCAAAGAACCTAAAATTTGTTAACCTATTGATTTCAAACAAATATTTATATGCATTATTTAAAGATAGTAATGAAAACATTCTAGAAATACACAAAATACGAAAAAGTGATATGAACATAACTAAAATAAAGCACACAGATGATGATGTAGTATTTTCATTTGTACTAAAAAATGAATTATATTTTTCTGATAAAACATTTACAAATTTATATAAAATTTCAGAAAATAGTGACAAGATAGAAAAGACAGATATGCCAAAGAATGCCTCAAATTATTATGAGGTAAAATTAGAAGACAAAAATGTTAATCTGTATAAAAATAATGAGAAATTAGTAGCAATAAAAAAAGGCATAGATGGTGAAAAAGTTCAAACAGATAAAATTGAAATTGTAGATGATTATATATATGTAAAAATAAATATTATGCAAGGAGAGAAAATTATATCTACAGAACTTTGGAGATTGAAAGAAGATGGCACTAATTTAGAAGAATTAAAATAAAATACGGTAGTGTAAACTAGTTTATGAAAAGGTATAAAATATACCACATAAAATGTAGCTTAAGCTTAAGTTTGCTTCATAAAAACTGTGAACACAACCTAAAATACGAATGGAGGATGTATATGGATAAAAAAGAAAAAATTTTTATTGTATCAGTAACACTAGTAATTCTTGTAGCAGTATTTATAATGTTTTTGGTTTCTAATTCGCAAAAGCTTCCGCCAGAGGTTTTAGTAGAAAATGAGGAACATAAAGTGGTAACAGCAGTTATGGGAGGATATAGATGGAAAGTTTTTGGAAGCGAAACGATTGCCGATTCATTAGATATAACATCTCTTGAGTATACATCAAACAATACAATAGTTTCAAAATCAAATGCAGTACTTACATTCAAAACAACCGAAAAATTTACAGTAAGTGAATTAAAGTATATAGAGAACGAATCAAAAGAGGAAACAACTGTAACCCCTAGAGTAATTGATACTGGTAATTATTTTACAATAAATACCCCAAAAGAAGGAAACTATCTATGCTATTTTAAATTAGAATTCTATGGTAAAGGAACGGCCGAATATGCGGTGAAAGTAGTTGTTACAGATGAAAATATATATGATGTAAATCAAATAATTTCATTTAAAAACACAGATATATCTGATATAGAAAATGTGAAAAAATTGATAAGTAGTTTACCTTATGAAGAAAAATTAAATAGAATTGCGATAAATACCGTAGATGAACCGAAGAGTATAACAATTCAATATGATGATGATAACATGACAAAAGATAATTTAAGTAATAATGCAATAGCGCTTTTTGCTTTGATCCCCGAGCTTGATGCAATAAGCTATAGAGTTTCGTTAAATAGAGAAGAAGTTTATTTTACAAGACAAGAAATAAATAATATGCTATCAAGAAATGTATTAGATTATGCTAGCGACAAAGAATTGTGGGAAAAAGAAATAATATACAAAGAACCAGTTAGCAAATATAGTAGTAACATATCACTATATAGTGGAATAATACAAACAAGTCTTTCAAAACTTCTAGAAAAAGAAATTGGTAGTTATATAGCGATAGATGTTGGAACAATTGAATCTAGTGGAGATTTATCACTAAATGAATTTGAAAGAGAAACATTATTAGATGAAATTAGTAGTCAATATCTAGCCGTAATAACAATAAGTGGCGATACAGGAGCAAAGAATGGTACAGTCATTAAAATAGACAAAAACAAAAATAGCGATGAAAATAACATTATATTAGATGTAATAATGAAAGATTCAAAAAATACAGAAAGAAAATATAGCTATAAAGTAATAAAAGATGAAAAATCAGTACAACTAGAAGAATATGTAGAAGAAAATCTAGAAGCTCAAAGCGGAGAAAAAGAATAGTAATGAAAAAAATGGTAAAAATATTCGTATGAAGATTTTTATCATTTTTTTTGTAATTATTATAATATTGTTTTCTTTGAAAATTAAATTCTATATAGATTTAAATGCCGATAAACTAAATATGGATTTGAAGCTGAAAATATGGTTTTTTGAAATAAAAAGAAAAGGAGCGTTAATAAAGAGAAAAAGAAAATTTGTAAAAACCAAATCAAATAAAAACCAGAAAAGTAAGATTAAGCTAAAAGACATTAAAAATATGCTTCAATATATAGAGATTGAAAAATTAAGTATAAATGCACAAATTGGGCTTCTTTTCTTGTTTCCTACTGTATTTTCTGTTCCAGTTGCTTCAATTATAATAGATAGCATAAAGCTATTGCCTTTAAAAAAAATAAAAAATTTTTCTTACGAAATCTTACCGCAATATGACAAGTTCGAGTTTAAAGCAAATGTTAATTTAATATTTAAAATCAGGGTAATAGATATCTTGAAAATATATATCACTATTCAAACTCAAAAAATTAAAAGTATGCATAAAACATAATTGTATTTTGCGAAAAAATGTAGCTTAAGCTCAGGCGTGCCCCATAACTACTTATAACATTTATCAAAAATTATTTTATTATATAAATACAAAAAATAAACAATTAGCCGACAAATTATGTTGCTTTTAAACGAAACATGTTGTATTATGTATAGTAGGGTTTTGTGAGGAGATGAAAACAATGAGTTTAATAGAGGTAAAAGACTTAAATTTTAGTTATCCAGCCAAGAAGAATGCACTTCATGATGTAAATTTGAATATAGAAGACGGAGATTTTGTATGTATCTTTGGCGAGAATGGCTCACGGTAAAAGTACGCTTGTAAAGTGCTTATTAGGTCTCAACAAACTACAATCTGGAGAGATAAAACTAGAACACAGAATCGGCTATTTGCCACAAAAAACAGAAATTCAAAGCAATTTTCCTGCTTCTATAGAAGAAGTCGTTTTAAGTGGCACAATCGTTAATAATATAAATAAGATATGGTATACTAAACGTGATAGGGCTACTGCCAGTAAAGTTATGAAGGAGCTAGACATATATGATATTAGAAAAAAATGTTTTAGAGATTTATCTGGAGGGCAGCAACAAAGAGTATTGATAGCAAGAGCGATTTGTGCTACAGAAAAAATAATAATATTAGATGAGCCAACTAACGGGCTTGACCCAATAATTTCTACTCAAATATACGAGATGTTAGCAAAATTAAATAAAAAGAGAAAGCTTACTGTTGTGATGGTTTCACACGACATTAGTCGAGCAATAAAATATTGCAACAGAGTAATAGAAATAAGAGATGGACAAGTTACATATATGGGAAATGTAAATGGCTATGAGGCAGGAGGTGTAGCATAGATGGTTGCAATAATTTCAGAAATGTTAAGCTTTGCATTTATAAGAAGAGCAATGTTGGTCGGAGTACTTGTTAGTTTATGCGCGGCACTTTTAGGCGTAAATTTAGTGTTAAAAAGATATGCAATGATAGGTGATGGGTTATCACATGTGGGATTCGGAATTTTAACCATAGCTGCGGCACTTGGTTTTTCAACACCACTTTATGTAGCAATACCTGGAGTTATAATTTCCGCTATTTTATTGCTAAAGATAGGAGATAACAGCAAAATAAAGGCCGACAGTGCAATTGCCATTATATCAAGTACGGCACTTGCTATTGGTGTAGCAGTAACATCACTTACAACAGGTATGAATACGGATGTATGTAATTTTATGTTTGGTAGCATCCTTGCAATGAGTGAGTCTGATGTTATTTTAAGCGTAGCAGTTAGCATAATAGTTAGCATACTTTTTATAATATATTATAGGAAGTTGTTTGCAATAACATTTGATGAGGAGTTCTCAAAGGCAGTTGGACTTAATGTAAAATGGTATACAAACCTAGTTGCAATATTAACTGCGGTAGTAATTGTAGTTGGAATGAGAATGATGGGAACAATGTTAATAAGTAGCATTATAATATTCCCAGCACTTACATCTATGAGACTATTTAAATCATTTAGAAAAGTAGTAATAAGTTCATCAATAGTTAGTATTGTAGCGTTTTTAATAGGGTTATACATATCATATGCTTATAAAATAAGTACAGGTGCAACAATTGTTTTAACAAATTTAGTGATTTTTATTATATTTAGTATGTTAGATAAAATAGTACACGACTAGTTAAAATATGTTACTTTTCAGTCTTCAAAATAAAAGCATATATCCAAATGAGGGTGTGTGCTATAAAAATGTAGCTTAAGCTTAGGTGTGCTCCATAAAAATACTACTGTTTAGCATTTGTTATAAATTAAGGCCGAATAGTAACTAAAATATAAGGGCATGCCAATTGGTATGCTTTTATTTATTGCAATAAACTTTAGTTTATTGTAAAATAGACTAAAATAATTAAGACTTTTTAACAATTTGATTGTCTAAAAAGTGTAAGGCTTTTAAAAGGAGGGAAAGTTTATGGATAACGGCGCAAGTAGCTACCGTCGTTTTCTAAATGGAGATGAGAGTGGTCTTGAAGATATTGTAAAAATGTATGGCGATAGTCTTATGTTTTTCATAAATGGTTTTGTTAATAATCTTTCACTTGCAGAAGAAATAATGGAAGATGTTTTTATGGAACTAATCGTAAAGAAACATAACTTTAAAGAAGAATCAACATTTAAGACATATTTATTTAAAATAGGTAGAAATAAAGCCTTTAATGTTTTAAAAAAGAATAAAAAATGCACATATTTAGAAGATGAAGTACTAGAAGATGAGATAAGATTTGAAGAAAGCATAATAAAAGATGATGAGCATAGAAATATACATAGAGAGATTAAGAAGTTGCCAAAGGATTACGCTACTGTCTTGTATCTAATATATTTTGAAGACTTGTCTTATGATGAAATTTCTAAAATAATGAAAAAAAACAACAAACAAATAAAGAATCTAGCCTATAGAGCTAGACTTGCTCTTAAAGAAAATTTAGGAAAGGAGGGATTTTCTTATGAAGAGTAATGAAGAGAGAGTAAAAAGCATCTTAAAGAAAGCGAGTGATTACAAAATGAAGAAAAGAAGAGAAGGCTATGCACTAGTTACATGTATATGTGCTGTGTTAGTAGCAGTTGTTGTTGGGCTTGATGCAATCACTGTTGTGCCAGATAAAGAAAATGTAGATTTAACAGTATTAAAGGTAGTACAAGAGGATTTGAAGTTTAATAGTCTAAAAGAAAAAGAACTTATAACTTTCGATTCAAAAGCAGAACTTGTAAAAAAATTAAAGAGTAGTAAAGCATACAAAGAAAGATATAGAGGTGGAATATTTTCTCTAGATTATAATATGATGAATGCTGCAACAGTTGCAGATAGTAGCACAGCTATTTTTCAAGAACCAGAAGTTGAAGCTTCTGCTAAAAAATATTCAGAAACAAACACACAAGTTCAAGGCGTTGATGAGTCTGACATAGTTAAGACAAATGGAGATTATATATATTACTTATCAAAAAATAAATTAAATGTATTTAACAATAAAGAAGATTTAAAATTAGAAAAAGAAATAGAATTTAGTAAAGATGAAGATGGCTATGTTTATGCAAGAGAGTTATATCTAAGCGATAAATACATAGTTGTAATCGCTACAAGTAACATAGACGAAGTAATAGCATATAATAGCCCTGCTGCAAAGCTTGCGGTAGATTATGGTTTTATTGGTTATAGAGGTGGTAGAAACTCAACAAAAATTTTAGTATATGATATAGAAAATTATGATTTAGTAAGAGAAATAGAAACAGAGGGAAGTTATGAATCTTCTAGAAAAGTAGATGATGATATATATTTAATAAGCAACAAATATATATATCTTTACAACGAAATAAAAAATGATGAAATAGTACCTTTGTATAAAGATACATGCGTGGCAAATGGTAAATTACAAGAAGTACCAATATCTAGCATAAAGTGTTTTCCAGAAATCGAAAACGAAGAGGAATGCTCATACATGATTATAACTTCATTTAGCTTAGATAAATTAAATGAAAAGGCAAATATTGAAACATATATAGGAACAGGAAATGAAATATATTGTTCAAAAGAAAACTTATATGTAACAAAACAAAATTATAATTACTGGTGGGACTCTGAAAACACTAGTAAAGAAGAGACAAAAATAAGAAAATTTGCAATACATGATGGAAAAGTAAAATATGTTGCAGAAGGCAAAGTAGATGGAAGTTTGTTAAATCAATTTTCTATGGATGAATATAAAGGAAACTTTAGAATTGCAACAACAAAAGGTAATACATGGGATGAAACATCTTATAACAATTTATATGTGCTAAATGAAAACTTAAATGTAATTGGTAAACTAGAGGGACTAGCAAAAGGTGAAAGAATATACAGCACAAGATTTATGGGTGACAAATGTTATATGGTAACATATAAAACAGTTGATCCACTATTTGTTTTAGATTTAAGTATGCCTACAAATCCTAAAGTACTAGGAGAATTAAAAATACCAGGTTATAGTAGCTATTTACATCCACTTGGAGAAAACTATTTAATAGGTTTTGGAGAAGATTCTGTAGAGAAAATAATTAAGAATTATGACGGAACAGATAGAGTAACAGCATATTCAACAGGTTTAAAATTAGCAATATTTGATGTTACGGATTATAACAATCCAAAAGAACTTGACTCTGTAAAAATAGGTGGAAGAGGAAGTTATTCATCACTACTATATAACCATAAAGCATTATTATTTAAAGAAGATGAAGGATTATTTGCATTTCCAGTTTCACTATACACAGAAGATGCAGGAACATATGAAAATGGCGTACCTAAGTACGGAAAACTAGAATTTGCTGGTGCGATTTTCTTTGATATTGACGTGAAAAATGGAATAACATTAAGAGGAAAAGTTTCAAATAATGAGGGCGCAAAATATGGTATCGATGTAGAAAGAATATTATATATAGGTGATAAATTATATACACTATCTGATGGAATAATAAAAGTATTAGACATAAAAACAGTTAAAGAACTAGATAAAATAGAATTTTAAACATGAAATCCGCAAGGCAAATGATGGCTTTGTGGATTTTGTTTGCTATTTTTATTTACAGTAAATAAATGTTTATGATACAATGAGGCTACCAAGAAAGGGAGAGGTGAATTTGAAAGTTATACTAGATAGATTCGAAGAAGACTTTGCTTTAGTAGAATTAGAAAACAAAGAAATCGTGAATATTCCAAGAATATTAGTAAGCGAAGCAGAAGAGGGAGACATAATTGAAATACGCATATGCAAAGAAGAAACAAGACAAAGACAAGAAGAAATCGAAAAAATAGCAAATGATTTATTTGAATAAAGATTTGCATTAAATTTACTTAAAGTATATAGTAATATATAGATAGTATAAATTATTTATAAAATTTGTTAAAAAAATAAAGGAGCTTATGTGTGCTCATAAAATGGGAGGACTTAAAATATGAAAAAAACAAACAGAAAAATAATTGTGTTGGCAGTTATCGTAGCTTGTGTTAGTTGCTTAATTGGTTGTGCTAAAAAAGAAAATAGTGAGAATTTAGAAAGAGAAATAAAATACCAAAACAATAGTCAATCAATAGATGAGCTAGTATCACTTGCAACAATACCTGAATATGAAAGTGATTCTGGAGAATCAGGCGAAAGTTCTTTTGAGATGGGATTTTATTCTACAGATGATAAAGCAATATTTAACTTTGAAAACTTGTGCTATGTAGAATATGATTTTGATGGGGAAAATGTATCGGATATAATATATTATTATGCACATGATGATGAAAGCTCAGCTGGTGCAACATACACAGAGATGAAAAAAGGATATGACAATGGTGAAAAAGAATATGAAAGCGTAAAAGATATGAAACTAGAGGGAAAATATGTAGTGGTAACAACAAAAGAAGAATATTTTAAAGACATGACAAAAGAAAGTGTTATGAATGGATATAATACATTAGATAATTATATGAATAATAAAGAAATAGTAGAGTAATAAAAAGGCGAAGCGTGTAAGCTTCGCCTTTGCATTGTGCAAAAAACTAGCAGCAACCTTTGTCACATGACTTATCTGGTATTCCCCATGGTTTATCATCGTGAGGACCACCATCATGTTTAAATTCACAATCAACAAATAAGTCATCTACTTTAGTATCAGCGTTAAAGTCTACAGGAATTTCGATTTTCATTTTTTGAATTATTGTGAATTTACAAGAGCCATTCTTCATCTCATCACAACACATATCGTGTTTTCTTGATGAAACAATAGGGTTACCACAACATTCAGTTTTAATTTTACCAATCTTAACACAAGGTGTAGTCGTTACAGGTAAGCAAATAGTTAAGAATTTTTCAATGATTGATCTGCAATCATTGCCAAAATCAGGGCGTTCGCATTTTTCATTATCAAACATAAAATTTCCTCCTTTTCTAATTATAGAATATGAAACAAAATACAAAAGTGTGAATTTTGTAAACATTGAAATATAACACAAATATTTTTAGAAAATATCTCATATTAGTAGAATATGGAGGTGTTATAATTGAAAAATAGAATAATGGTTATAAATTTAAAACGAATAATTCTTTCTGCAATAACAATGATTTTGTTAATATTACTGTGTGCAAGTGGAAATTTTATAGTAGAAAATGTATTAGAAACTGCAAATTCTAAAAGAAGACTGCCTATATATAGTGTAGAAAGAACGGATAAAATGGTTGCGTTAACATTTGATTGTGCTTGGGGGGCAGACGATATACAAGACATCGTAAATACATTAAATGAAAATGATGCAAAAGCCACTTTTTTCATGGTAGGAGATTTCGTAAAAAAATATCCAAATGAGGTAAAGCTATTGCACGAGAACGGAATGGATATAGGTAATCATTCCGATTCACATGCACATGTTAACAATATGTCATATGATGCAAATATAGAAGATATGAAAAAATGTAATGAAAAAATAAAAGAAATAACAAATGAAGACACAAAATTATATAGAGGACCATATGGAGAGTATAATAATACTGTGATAGAAGCAGCAGAAAGTTTAAACATGAAAGTAATACAATGGGATATTGATACATTAGATTACACAGGAAAAACACCAGATGAAATGTGTAAAAGAATAAAAGATAAAATAAGAAATGGAAGCATAATTTTGATGCATAATGATACAAAACATACAGCAAAAGGTCTAAATCAAATAATAAAAACAATAAAAGAATTAGGATACGAAATAGTTCCAGTATCAGAGATAATATATAACCAAAATTATGAAATGAATCATGAAGGAAGACAAATTCCTCTTGAGAATAAATCTTTATAATTATGAGAGAAATAACTTATCATAGGGAAGGAGATTATTTTATTCCTGCTTTATATTTAGCTGAGGATGAATACGAAAAAAATTACAATATTGGAAAATGCGGTTATTTAAGACTAGAACATTTGAAAAAACATAAAAAGGCTGATTATACTCCTATTGATGAAAATTTGAAAGATACTGACCCGTTAAAATGGATTGGGCTTATGAATAATTATAAACATTGTGTCGAAGAAATTATATATTCTGAATTGATTAACTGTTAGTCAGTAAAAGGGTGAGTAAATTCTACTCACCCAAAAATATTATATAATTTTTGCAAATATTTAAACTATATGTTGATATTATATTTTATAATTTGTTATTATATATTTCTTTTTCAATCAAAGATTCTAAAGAAACGGTTTTATTTAAAAAATCGTTAACCAATGTATCATTTGTTATTTGTAGAGGATTGGTTGTATTAAGATTATTAGCAACATTTGTATCAAATTGTTCTGTTTCAACAAAAAATTTTTTTCCATATTGAACCTCCTAAATTTTGTCATAGTTTAATTTATTATTAGAATCTGAACTATGTAATAAATATTCTGACAGTTTAGTTAGATGTTTTTTGTGATTCATCATTTTAAATATTACACTTAAATCTTGATGATATTGTATATTATTTTCAATGTCAATTCTATTTCTTATATGAAGTAAATAATTTTCAATAAGTGAAAAAACATCTTTATTTTTTAATATAAAATTATATTTTCCACTCGATATTATATATTCATATTCTTTATTAAACTCATTAATAAACTTCTCTGAATATTTCTTAGGATTATTTACTGCAAAATAATATAATTTATTATTTAAAAAATTTCTCCATAACAAAACATAGTTTATTACTTCTGAATTTCTTTGACTAATATGTGTAGAATATACAAAATAGTTTTTGTTTTCATCTATATAAGTTTTTATTCTATCATTAAGTTTAAGAATATTGCATACTTCTACATCAGAGAAAATATCAATTATATTAGAAAAATCACCATCATAATCAGGGTAACGACAATTTATATCCTCAATATAAAAACTGTTAGAAACAATTTTTCCATTAAAGGTATAAATATTTGTAATTGTTTCAAACTCTTTATACATCATTATTTTAAATTCTTTAATAATAAATACTTTCTTTTGTTCAGAATTTAAAGAAGTATTTTTAAATTTTTTATAATCATTAGTCATATAATATTTTAGACTTTTTGCCTTAAAATCATATTTAGCATAAATAGAATGATATTTATCTAGTTTTTTAAAGGCTTTAATATTATTTTCTAAATTATATATGTATTTATCTAACATATTTAAAGCATTTTCATAACCTACAATAGGTTCTATATAATTAGTTTTATCAAATAAAAAACTGATTACAAATACTTTTAGAAAACTTTCTGGATTAGTCTTAATAAAAAAGTTTTCTAATTTCTTTGTTATTAAAATTTTATCTATCATACTTTTAACTCCTGTTAATCATCATAATTCCTACCATCATCTTGGTCATAATCATCTTGTTCATAGTCATCATAGCATTGTCTATCTTCATATTGTTCTAAAGTTGGATTTCCATCCATTGATACATCATATACAAGTTCAGGATTATAATCACATAATTCGGGATCAACCCAATCATGTAATGTTGGATCTTCCCATGGGTATCTATCCTCAGTACATAGGAAATATGGTATTTTATCTTTTTTACATAAATTAGCCATTTCGCAAATAGAAGATAAACCATCAAAATCAGCAAGTATTACAGAAAACTCAGCTTCATTAGCCATTTTAGCTGCAGTTTGTGGGGTAGGGCAAGCTATTTTGCTTACTTTTCCAGTTTTGTAACCTTCTAGTGTTTTTCTAGTTCCATAATATTCATCTTCAACCATATCTCTTTGATAAAATCCGTTTCCACAAGCTGCAATATAACATTCATAACCTTGTCTTTCTAGCATACTAATAACCTCTGGCATAAGTTCATGCAATATTTTGTTAGAACCGCAGCCATAAACTCCAGATGTATCAATAAAAAATTGAACATATCTCGCATCTCTTAAATCGTATTTATCACTTAATAATCTATAATTTTGATGTTTTAATATATGCCCAAGCATCTGTTTTTTATCATAGGTTTCTGAACCATCTTGTTTATCTATTCCAGCATGTTTTGCTGCAATTTTCTTTATAATTTCAAATATGTATTTTTTCAAATATTCTTGCCTGTTTTGACTCTTAAAATCATCTTGTTTTTTCTTTTTTTCTTCAAATAATTTTTCAACAGCTTGTTGTAAATCTTCTGGAGTAGTTTTGGGTTTGCTTTTACTAGGATTTTTGCCATCTGTTGTTATAAAATAATCTTCACCTTGTCCATCACCTTTGCCGTTTTCACCAGTATTTTTTGTTTTCTTACTTTTGTTTTCTTTATCTGGATTTTCACCACCATCTACAGAGTTTGGAGAATCTTTAATTTCTTTAGATGCTTCATCTCCGCCATGTGTATCTTCTGTAGTCTTTGATGTAGCAGGTGCAACTTCTTGCGTTTGTGGAGCATCTTCTGGTGATTCAATAGGATCATTCTCTTTAGTTGGATCAACTTTTTCATGTTTTTTGCTTTTTTTTCTGGCTTGTTGTTCAAGTTCTGCAAATATTTTATTTATATCATATTGAAGAGCCATTATTATTCCTCCTAATCATCATAATCTCTACCATCATCACCATATTTTGTATCTGTATCATATTCTTGTTCGATTTCATCTTTTTGTTGACCTAAGAATGATTCTAAAGTATTAGGAGAAGCAGAATCTAAATAAACGAATGTATTTCCTTTATTCATAGCAATTCTAAACATTTTATCTTCCTCGACTTTTATTCCAAATCTTGTACCATCTTTTTTACTCTTATTTCCTGCCCATATAATACTATCTGCTTGTATTTCTTCATCTGATAATGAATATTCAAACCAGCCTTTATATCTATTGCAATAATCATCAAAATCCATATATTGACTAGCCATTTGTAATTGTTCTATTGTATCTATATCCACATACATTCTATCTTGTTCATTATCATCTGAATATAATCTAAAATTTCCTTTATTTCCATCTTGAAAAAGCTTAACCCAACCCTCTTGATTATTAGAAGTAATAGTAATATAACATCTTTCTAAATCAGGTAATTCAAATTCTAAATCTCCATTTTCCATTTCAGAAATTCGCTGTAAATCAGCTAATGACATTACATCTAATTCATCTAAATTGATATATTGAGATAATGCTTCTTCATCTATTTCTGTTCCTAAAACTTCTAAATCTTCAATGTATTGTCTGGCTTGTCTTATAGAAAAATTAGGACACTTATCATAAATATAACCTAAATAGTGATTTTCAGGTAATCCTAATATTTCTAAAAATAAATCTTTGCTAGGTCTAGGAACTTCAACTCTTTTACTTCTATTTATTAATGCTTCATCTATTTCTCTTTTGTCATTCGATGTAATAAAAGTATAAATTGGGAATTTTCCTTTTTCATATGTATCTGTACCAGTTGTTAGTCTTCCATTTTCTAAAAAATCTAATAAAAATGAATCAACTTCAGGTCTTGCTTTGTCTAATTCATCTATAACAAGGACTACAGGACTTTCTTGAGATTGTTGTAAAGCTTGTAATAATATACCAGCTTTAATTGAGCTGTCTGCATCTTGTTTCATTACACCTTCGATATTAACATCATATTGAAAGTTCTCTGTTCCCATTCTAGGAAAACATTGTACGAATTTTTCATCAGCACCAATCATTTGAGAAAAAGTCTCAGCTAAGAATGTTTTTCCAGCTCCAGATTTTCCTTGTAATAATAGTGTTGGAATACTTTTTTTATCTCTTTTTCCTGCTGCTTCAAATAATAGTACTATTTTTGCTAAATCTTCTGATGCAAAATACCCTAATTCCTTTAATCTTGATTTAGTTTCTTGTATTTTTTCTGACATAATTACACTCCTTTTATATTTACTCTTTTAATAAAATATATACTACATTTTGGAAATAAACCCCTTCTACAATAATCGTATCATAACAGCCAAAAAATAACAATTAAAATGGAATAAAATTTTACAATAAAGAACAAAAAAAGACTGAATAATGAAAAAAGTATGGGAAAAATTTTTTGTTAGTAGTATAATGAAAAGAATAAATGTAAGAGGGGAGGAAAAAATGAACGAGGAGGAATTAAACGGTAAAAAAATATTGACAGCTAATCAAATGACAGGGGAATTACTATTGGGAATAGTTTTATATGGAGTAATCTCTTATGTTATTTATAGAATTGCTTATGGTTTGACTGTGCACTTTCTTGAAGATAATAAAAACTATATATTATTAGGATTTATTGTACTTGTACTTCAAGCACTAATGGTATTTGTAACATTTAAACTAGCAAATAAACAGGCTTTCAAAAAAGGAACAATTTATAAAAATGATGTAGGCAATGTTATAAAAAATGTTTCTTTTGTAGTAATTATTATTTTGCTAATTCAAGTATTAGGAACTTTTGCAAATGTAAGTTCAACAGTGGACGAAGCTGTACAAGATGATTTTGGATTAAAGTACAGAGAACATTTAATGTCTATTATTTATGATGATGATGACATGGCAGTTTATCAAGCAGAAAAAGAAAAAGCTATACAAGAAGTAAAAAATAAGCTATATCAATATTTAGCAGTAGTAGAAGTTGGAATTATTGTAATATATGGAACAGCAATATTTTTAGAGAAAAAAAGTATATATCAAAGGGCAGAATAAAAAGCGAATGTAAAAATTCGCTTTTTAAATGCCTTTTAATTATTTTTCATATGTCGCATTATGTTTATATTATCAATTAAATAACAAATACCAATGATAATGTCAATTAAGTCTAAGGCTAATACCATTAAGATTGAAACTATAACGCCACAAAGCGGACCGTACATTGCTCTTTGTTTCATTCCAACAGCAGTAGCAATAAGTAAAGCCATTTGAATAATACCAGAAATCATTTGAACAGTAGTCATTGTACCACTTGCAATATTAACAACGAACATGATAATGACTAATACAAGAACAAATAAAGCAACCCATCTAGCGTTTTTCAATGCTTTTTCATATTTTTCATCATTCATTGATAAACCCCCCTTTCTCCTTTGTAAAAAACAAATCTAAACTCATTATATCATAAAAAATTATATCTCAACAAATTTTCGATAAAAATTCAAAATAAAAAACAGAAAACGACTTTAAATTTAACAACAAAAATGTTACCAACAATAACAATTTTGTTCCAATGTATTTATTCAAAAAATTCGTAAAAAATAATATTATATATATGATATTATTTTTTACGGGGTAGAATTATGAATAGAAATATTGGTAAACGAGTGCATGAACTACGAATTAACAAGAAACTTGACGCAAGAAGAGCTTGCAGAAAAAGTAGATAGTGTTCCAAGTTATATTTCAAATATAGTTTGTAGCTTTTAAATAGTTCTCATTACTACAATAATTTGGGCACTTGGTGGAACAAAAAAGGTAAACAAAAGAAATTTCGCAAGAAGTATTGTAATCTATGTTGTTTTTAACATGTTAATAAGTTCGTTGCTTTTATATGGATTGTTTAATTACTTAAATATAAAATCACCAGAAATAATAGAAACAATCGAGAAAACATTTAATGCACAAGAAATGGACAATTTTTAAAAAAATTTTATATATGAACATAACGGAGATGAAATTTTAATGGACTATATAAAAGTTTCAGGAGAAGAAAATTAAATTAGAAAAATTGAAGATTTTTGAGTTTCATTTTATATAAAAAGAATAAAAACCACATTCCTAAAATAGATTTAAAAAAAGGAGTGTGATTTTTTATGCCAATTTTAAGATATGGTTCTACAGGTGCATATGTAGAATGGCTTCAAAGTACATTAAAAAAATTAGGATATTATGAGGGAAAAGTAGATGGAATATTTGGAAATCAAACATTAGAGGTAGTTAAAAACTTTCAAAAGGCATTTGGTATAGTTCAAGATGGAATTGTAGGAAACGCAACATGGAATACGCTTATGCCATATTTAAACGGTAAGCTTTTTGATATAGTCCCAACAGACATAATTTATCCATACAGTATAATGATCAGAAATATGAATGCATTAGTAAATAAGTATTCTTTTCTAGAATATAGTTATTATGGAAAAAGCGTTATGGGTAAAAACTTGCCAGTAATAAAAATAGGAAAAGGAAATAGAGAAATTTTTTATAGTGCATCAATTCATGCTAACGAGTGGATAAATACAGTAGTATTCATGAAATTCATAGAGGATTTTGCCAAAGCATATGAAAGTGGCGAAAAAATATTTGGATATGACGCTAAAACTATTTTTGATGAAAACACGATATACATAGCTCCAATGGCAAATCCGGATGGCGTTGATTTGGTGTTATGGCAACTACCAATTCGTTCATCAGCTTATTTAAATGCCAAAAGCATAGCAAGCGGTTATCCTAATATTCCGTTTCCAAATGGTTGGAAAGCCAACATAGTTCGGGGTTGACCTTAATCTGCAGTTTCCTGCAGAATGGGAACTAGCGCGTGAAATAAAATTTAATCAGGGATTTATAAGACCCGCTCCGCGAGATTTTGTTGGCTATCGGACCTTTAACACAGCCAGAATCATTAGCACTTTATGATTTTACATTAGCACATAATTTTAAATTGATTTTATCTTACCATACGCAAGGTGAAATAATATATTGGAAATACTTAGACTTTGAGCCGGTTGGAGCAGAAAGGCTAGGTGAAGAATTTGCAAGGGTTAGCACATACATATTAGATGATGAAAAAGAAACAAATAGTTATGCTGGATATAGAGATTGGTATATATCAAAATATAATTTGCCAGGATACACTATTGAAACAGGAAAAGGGCAAAATCCGCTTCCAATTACTCAATTTGAACAAATATATAAAGATAATATCGGAATATTAATACTTGCAGCGACAAAATATCAAAATTATGTTGACTAGCTTTGAGAATTGTACTATAATGCTATATGTATTTACATGAATTGGAGGTAGTTGATATTATGTGAGACTATATTCGTACGAACTTACAAAAACTTCAAGAAAGGGTGAAAAAAATGCAAACAGATTTTGCAAAAAACGTGTACGATACTTGGATAAATACTTACAAAGATTGTCCTCAAACTGCAAAGATATGTCATATTTCAGAAAGGTATGTCTATACAGTACTGAAGGGATATTGTGAGCAAAAAAACATAAGTTATCGAGACACACTGTGGCGGCCTCATAAGCAACATGTCAGACAAAAATATATGGTAAAAGTCATAAAAAGACTAGAGAGCAAAAGTGCATATGATGAAGATTTTGAGTACATTCAATTGTTACTAGAAGATAGTAATAAGGTGAAGAACATACTCGAGGCAATCAATTTAATGCAAGAAATCGTTGATAAATTTTTAAAAGAAATGGAGCTATAAATGAGTATTGTAAAAATCGGAGATGCTATTATAAAGCTTTCTACACTGAATGAACGCGTTAAGCGTGGCGATACATTATTTAAAGTCGCGCAAAGCTACAAGGTTGATTGCGATGAGTTATATCAAGCATTAAAGCAATACAGAATACCATTAGAAAACTGGCGCCGGATAGAAGCTGCATATGAACGCGGTAAGGCTAAGCAAGCTTCTGCTCTAAAAGGAGAAATCATATTGAATGATACTTCTTTTTCGAAGAAGTCAAATGACCAAACGATGAAAAAAAAGAATGACAAAAATTCTGTCATTGTAAATGTTGAAACAAAAGACTCAAAAAAACAGGAGGAAGAGAAAATGGAAGGCATCACAGTGAATACAAGAGCGCAGGGATTGAAAGAACAGATTTCTGCTTGTGGTAGAAAGATCGAAGAGCTTGAAACAAAGCTAACTCAAACAAACAAGGAGATCGAAGAAATATCTACGGAGTGCAGCAAGAAAAACGAGGAACTTGCTAGTATCTGCAAAATGCTAGAGCAAGCAAAATTCGACCTTGAAAAATGCAAGTTCAGGGCAACTGCGGCTGATGAGCGGAAGAAGTCTTTTGAAAAAGAATTGAGTGAAAGCAAAACGTCACTTGAATCTATGCAGAAAGAACTTATGCTTCTTGAAGTGCTCGTAATAGAAGTGATTGATGGTAAGGTGAAAGTTTCAAATGAAGCTTATCTTCCGAAACCTGAAATGATTTCTGAGACTTCAACAAAGTTCTTCCTCTCTGGGGAATACGAAATGCTTACTGGCCAGCAGATTAAGCTCCTTGCTACAGTGTGCATCATTCTCGATGAGGCAATCGTAGAAAAGAAGCAGTATCGCATAAACTATGATTCGCTTCCTAGCGAAATTGTAGATTTTGTAAAGGCGTACGAGAACTCTGTGAATGATATAACAGAGTGATAGTATTAAGAGGAGTAATCCTCTAACTAGCAAAAAGTCTCAAAAGCTTACAACTTTTGAGACTTTTTTGTATAAAAAAAGTCAAATTCACAAAAAAAGTAGACATTTTTGCAAAATTATGTAGACAAGAATGAAAGATTATGGTAAAATAAGACTTGTGTTCAGGAATAAAATTCCTTTGAAGGGAATAAGATTACATTAGAAAATATATTAAAATGCAAATGAGGGGGATAAAAAAGTGGTAAATTATAGTGAAAATAACATAATTACACTTGCTGGTACAATTGTTTCAGAGAAACAATTTAGTCATGAGGTATACGGAGAAGGATTTTATACATTTGATTTAGAAGTTCCAAGATTAAGTGAAAATAGCGACATAATTCCAGTAACAGTTTCAGAAAGAATACTTGGGGACAACTTTAAAGTTGGTCAAAAAGTTGTTATTGATGGCCAATTTAGATCATATAACAATTACGAAAACGAAAAAAATAAGTTAGTATTGACGGTTTTTGTTAAAGATATTAGAGAATTAGAAGATGGTGAAGAAATACAAAATCCTAATGAAATAATATTAGATGGCTTTATATGTAAGAAGCCAATATACAGAACAACACCATTTGGAAGAGAAATCGCAGATATTTTACTTGCAGTAAATAGAGCATATAACAAATCGGATTATATACCATGTATAGCATGGGGCAGAAACGCAAGATTTTGTCAAAATATGGTGGTTGGAGAAAAAATAAAGATTTGGGGAAGAATTCAAAGCAGATTATACGAAAAGAAGTTTGAAGATGGAACCTCAGAAACAAGAAGAGCTTATGAAGTTTCTGTATCAAAGATGGAAACAGAAAAAGAGCATGAAGAATTTAGTAATGTTGAGGAGCAAAACGCGTAATATATTCATAATAATCATCCTCTTGACAAGGCTAGGTGAACTAAAAGAGTTTACCTAGCCTTTAAAACTACTAAAGAAAGCTAAAAATCTCTTGTATATAAAATAATACATATTTGCGATTTAAAGCAATATGTGTTACTATGTTTTACGAGGTGAAAATACAAATGAAAGAAGAAGAAATCGAAAGATTAAGAGAACTTAGCAAATTTGAAAAAGAAGAATATGAAAAAGGATATACATGTATAGCAGGAATAGATGAAGCCGGTCGCGGACCACTTGCCGGACCGGTTGTTGCAGCCGCTGTAATTTTACCTAAAGATGCTTTAATAGATGGAGTAAATGACTCAAAAAAACTTTCAGAAAAAAAGAGAGAAAAACTTTATGATGATATAGTGGAAAATGCGGTAGCATGGGGTGTTGGAATAGTAGAACATACAGTAATAGATGAAATAAACATATTAAATGCAACAAGAAGAGCGATGAAACTTGCAATTGAAAATTTAAGCGTAAAACCAGATTTTATACTAATAGATGCAGAAAAAAAAGTGGATACAAACGGAATTCCATATTTGCCAATAATAAAAGGTGATGCGTTAAGCATATCGATCGGAGCTGCATCAATTATTGCCAAAGTTACAAGGGATAGAATAATGCGAGAATATGACAAAATTTTTCCTATGTATGGCTTTGAAAAACACAAAGGATATGGTACAAAGGCACATGTAGAAGCACTTAAAGAGTTTGGCCCATGCATGATACATAGAAAAAGCTTTTTAACCAAAATACTTAAATAGCAAAAGGTGTAAACCCAATAATAAAAATGAAAAATTAAATTTTTATAAATATTATAAGCAATTTCATATATTACATTTTTGTTACAATGGTTGACATTTTTTGAAAATATATTAAAATATACCATAGAGAGGTTGTCAATGCGAGTAGTATCAGGAAAATTAAGAGGAATGAAATTAAATACAATAGAAGGCGATTCAACAAGGCCAACAAGAGATATCGTAAAAGAAGCATTATTTAGCATTTTGATGAACGAAATCGAGGACAGCGTTTTTTTAGATTTGTTTTCAGGCAGTGGAGCAGTAGGCATAGAGGCAATTAGTCGAGGCGCAAAAGAAGCGATTATGGTCGATCTAAATCCAGCTTGTGTAAAAATTATAAGAGAAAATGTTAAAAAAGCAAAGATCGAAGAAAATGTTAGAATATACAACACAGACTATAAGATGGCGCTAAAAAAGCTTCAGGGGCAGAAGATTGATATTGCATACATAGATCCACCATACAATCGTGAAATTGGAGTAGATGCGGTCTTAAGAATGTCAGAGTACGATTTGCTTTCAAATGAAGGAATAATTATTATAGAAACAGATTCAAAAGAGGAAATACCATCTAGCATTGGAAGGTATGAAAAATATAACTACAAAAGATATGGAAGAAATATTTTAAGTTTTTATAGACGAAAGGAGTAGAAACGTTATGGAGGTTTTAACGTTATTAGAAACATTACAAGAAATGTTAGATAGAAGTTCTAATATACCGCTAACTAAAAAGTCTTTAGTCGATAAAGAAGCCATTATCGATGTAGTTAATGAAATAAAGCTTAAGCTACCAGATGAGCTTAAACAGGCGAAGTGGGTTAAAGAAGAGAGACAAAAAATATTAGTTGATGCTCAAAAGGAGGCAAATCAACTAATAAAAGAAGCAGAAAACAGAATAATAGCAATGATAGATGAACATGAGATAACTAAAAAGGCATATGAGCAAAAAGCAGAAATAATAGATAGTGCAAATGCATTTTCAAAAGACTTAATAAATGGAACAAAAAAATATGCAGATGAAATACTTGCTGAGTTAGAGCAAAATCTACAAGAAAAAATAGCTGTTATTAAAGAAAACAGAAGTGAATTGAAATAAAGTTAGAACTAAAACCGTTTTGTACATTTTAGGAATGTATAAAGCGGTTTTTTGTATTTTTAAATTGGTTCTCATATATAAATAATGGGCATAGAATTAAAATAAAACAAGCTATATACTAGAATATATTTATTTCGAGAAAATAAGAGATTCAAATAAGTATAAAAAATATGAGACTTTTTGTATGTTATAATTGTCTAATGGATGTAGATTGTGAAAAAAATGTAAATATCTGTTGAAAATATGTGTGCATTGTGATAGCATATGTAGTACAGAATGTTTTCGAGGGAGGAGTATATGGAACCAATAATAGAAGTTAAAAATGTTACCAAGATATACAAGGTTGGTACAGAACGAATTACTGCTTTAGACAATGTAAGCTTCACAATAAATAAGGGTGATTTTTGTTGTCTTCTAGGTTCATCTGGTTCTGGTAAGTCTACACTTTTAAATCTAATGGCTGGTATAGAAAAAATATCAAAGGGCGAAATTTTAATTCATGGTAAAGATGTATGTAAAATGGGTGAACACCAACTTGCAAAGTTTAGGCAGAAATATTTAGGATTTGTCTTTCAATCATATAATTTGCTTCCAGCCTTGAATGCAATAGAAAATGTTTCTTTACCATTAGTTTTTAAAGAGGTAAAAGCAAAAGAGAGAGTAAAAAGGGCAAAAGAGATGCTAATAGCAGTAGGCTTAAAAGAGAGAATGAAACATAAACCTAATCAGATGAGTGGTGGACAACAGCAAAGGGTTGGTATAGCAAGAGCGTTTGTAACAAATCCAGAAATAGTATTTGCAGATGAGCCAACTGGAAACCTAGATAGTAAAACTGCAAATGAGATAATGGAGATTATAAAAAAGATAGCAACAGAAAAAAAGCAGACAATAGTAATGGTTACGCATGATGTCAATATGGCAAAGTATGCAAATAAAATTGTTCATATTCATGATGGACATATTGAAAAAATTGTGGAGGTAAATGAAAATGAAAAAGATAATTAGTTTAATTGTTGTAATTACTGTATTTATGACAAGCCTTGCATTTGCAGCAAGTGGAGATGATGATTACCAAAGAGGATATAACGCAGGGTATAGTGAAGGATATAGCGATGGTTCAAATAATGTATACAAACCAAGGGTACCTAATGTAGTATTTGAAGATGACGGCAAGCTTCAAGAGGCTAAAGCTGGGGAATATGTAGATATAAAAGTGAAATATAAAAATGATAGTGAAAATGCAGCGTATGATTTAGAGATTGCTCCAATATTTGAAAACAGCGTATTAGAATACGAAAGACCGGTTTCATATAAATTAGATAGATCACTAAGAAGAAAAGCAGAGGGTGAAGCAACCTTTAATTTAAAAATAAAACCAACAACTAAAATTGGATCGTATGAGTTAAAATTTAAAGTTACATATAGAAACAACAATGAAGAAAAATATTCATCAGAACAAAGCGTGTATGTAAAGGTGACAGAAGAAAAAATGAAAACAATAATTACGGTTGATAGTGCAATAACAAATCCAGAAAAAGTTTCAGCAGGAGGAAAATTTGACTTTAAGTTTAATATAAACAATATAGGCGATATAGATGCAACTGAAATGTATGTAAAAATGGGTGGATTAAGCCAAGATGGATTTATGGCAGTTGATGGAAAAGACTTTTTCTATGTAGGGGCATTAAAAGCTAAAACAACATATACTGCTGATTTTTCAATGTTTGCTTCTAAAGATATAAAAAAAGGAAACCATTCACTAACTGCAACTGTATACTATAAAAATGCAGAGGGAGAACAAGTATCAGAAGAAAAAACACTATATATACTAGATGTTTTAAGTAAAAACGAAAGCGATGATGAAACATCAGGAAAGCCAAAGATAATGATAGCTTCATACTCAACAGATAAAGCAAACATTGTTGCAGGAGATACAATAAACTTCACATTTAAGTTCATCAATACAAGTAACGATAAATCAATATCAAATATGAAAATAACTTTAAGTTCAGATGATGGTGCTTATATGATTACAAAAGGTAGCAATACATTTTATGTAGAAAAATTAGGACCAAAGGAATCTGCTGCAAGAAGTATAGAACTTAATGTAAAACAAGATTTGACATCAAAGTCTTACCCAATAAATATAGATTTTGACTATGAAGATAGCAGTTCGAATACATATGTTTCAAAAGAAGTAATAAACTTACCAATAACAGAGTATTCAAAGTTAGTTATAAATGGTGCTAATGTCATGGATTGCATGATGGGTAGCCAAGCGACATTGTCATTTGACTATATAAATATGGGAAAAGCTAAAGTTTCTAATCTAACAGCAAGCGTAGAAGGAGATTTTAAAGCAGTGCAATCGATAAACTACATAGGAAACTTAGATGCGGGAAATTCTGATTATTACGATATTATGGTTGAACCAATTAAAGAGGGCAATGCAAATGGTGTACTTGTTTTAGCTTTTGAAGATTCTTCAGGAAAAACGATAGAAGTTAGAAAAGATTTTTCTTGCTACGTAACACCAGCATATGTGCCAGACGATAATCCAGGTGGAACTGATAATCCTTATCCTATAGATCCAGGTGGAATCGATACTCCAACAGAAGAAGTTAAAACATATACATGGTGGCAAATTGCCCTATATGGTTTCGGAAGCTTTATAGTTACATTTATTATTGTAAAAATAATAACAACGAAAATAGTTAGAAAAAAATTAGAAGATGAAATTTAAGGAGGACTTATTATGGAAGGTGTAGTAGTTGATGCAGTAGCAACAGCTGATGTTGCAACAGCTGATTTTATTGCAACGGCAGATGTTGCTAGTGCTAAAAAGGCTATTGAAGGAGGAAATGATATCGCAATTGCTAACAATTATATGGCAGATACAGGTTATATTGGTGAAAATGGAATAAATTCAAATCAAGATACAAATACAAGTGCAACAATATTGTGGGTTACAATAGGTGTATGCGTTGCAATCGGTATAGCTCTAGGAATTATACTTGGAAGAAAGAGCGCAATGAAATAAAAGATAAAAAGGTTTATAGGTTTTCCATATAAAAACCTAAATCTATTTATACAAGGAATAAAAGATGAAGAAGATAGACTTTGTTAAGATGGGATTTAGAAATCTTTGGCGAAGAAAACTTAGAACAATTCTTACTATTACAGGTGTTGTCATTGGTACTTTTTCTATTGTAATAATGGTCTCTTTGGGTGTAGGTATGACGGAAGGTTATAAGGAACAACTTGCTCAATGGGGTAGCTTAACGAAAATAACCATAAATCGTTATAATTACATATGGGATGAAAATACAGGAGTAGGTTCGTCTAATGAGAAAAAGCTAGATGAAGCACTCGTAAACAAATTAAAGACATTTGACCATGTAAGAGGTGTAACCCCAATAATGCAAGTAGATGCTACGCTAAAATCTGGCAAATATCAAGCTTATGCTAGTATTACAGGTATAGACCCAGCTATGTTAGAATATTTTGATTTTCCAAAAGTTCAATCAGGAGACTATATATCAAGTAGTAATCCTGAGGCTGTACTGTTTGGTAGTTCTTCTGTTTATTTCTATAATCCAAAAGGAAATGGTGGAAGAAGAGATACTCCCAATATAGATTTAATGAATGATAGAATACAAATAACATTTGATAATACATGGGAAAGCGATAAAGTGCCAAAGTATGAAAAATTAAAAGTGGCCGGTGTATTAGCAGAATCTCAAGATGAAACAAGCTATAGTGCATATGCACCTTTTGAGCAAGTGAGAGAATGGTACATAAAGAAACAAAAGAGCGCTGGTAAAAAGGTTTCTGCAAAAGATATTAGTTATAGTTCAATTTGGGTAAGTGTTGATGATGTAGATAATGTCGCTGAGATTCAACAAAAAATTAAAGATATGGGTTATGGTTCATATAGTATGGCGGATAGCCTTGATAATGTAAAACAGACATCAAATATGTTACAGCTTATTTTAGGTGGCATAGGTGCGGTTTCGCTTTTAGTTTCAGCAATAGGTATTGCAAATACAATGGTAATGTCAATATATGAAAGAACAAAAGAAATTGGTGTTATGAAGGTATTAGGTTGCCTAGTAACAGATATAAGAAAAATATTCTTATTTGAAGCAATGATTATAGGTTTTTGCGGTGGTGTTGCTGGAATAGGACTAAGTTATCTTGTGTCACATATTTTAAACAAATATGCTCCACAGCTTGGTAGCGTACTAGGATTTGATTCTGCAAGCACGATATCAGTTATACCAGTATGGCTAGCTGTTGCTGCTGTCGGTTTTGCTATGATAATTGGTGTTGTGTCAGGATTATATCCAGCTATTAGAGCAACTAAGATTAAAGCACTTGATGCAATACGAAATGACTAAAATTGATAAAAAACGAATGGCAAGGATTTGAAAATATAATCCTTGCCATTTTATGCATATTAAATGTAAAAAATATGTGAAAAATGTCAAAAAAGAGTTAACATTATGTTGACCGTTTTGACCGAAAATGGTATAATATAAGAGGCGTGAATATAATTTTAAAAATTTATTTTCTAATTAGGAGGTATATAAATAACATATTTTTGCGTCATATTCCAAGCGGCTCGAAAAAAATAATAATCTGGAGGTAAAAATGGAATTTTATTACACAAAGCAAGTTGACCAACGTTCTTTTTGGGACAAATTTTTAGATTTGCCTAAAAACACTGTTCATGGCAATAATAAAAATCCTTATGATGTTATTAAAGGATTTGAAGTAGTTGTGGATGGTGATGTTGTAGCGCTTAGAGGAAAAGTACCTAATCCTGTTATGAATATTGTTGCAAATCTAGCACCTGTTGCGGAGATGAATAATTTTGATAACATGATTGAGAGGTACGAATCTCAAAAGGTATTAAGCACTCAAAATCTTGAAACAAAAACCATTGTTACAGAGACTGTTGAACCAAGAAACATAGAAAGAGAATACAGAGAAGGAGATGTTTTCTTTGTATGGTTCAAGGGACAGGGGGCTGAATTCAATGGAGCGCATCCTGCAATATTTATCCGGAGACTCGGAAAAGATTTGCTAGAATTTGTTCCGTGCTCAACAAAAAGAAGAGATGGAAAAAAAGTCGAGACTTTTTACTTTAATGATATATTGAAGGATGAAGACTCATTTTTCAAAAAGAAGTCGGCAGGTAAGCTAACTTATGCACTTGTACATGAGGGAACTCCCGTTGATGAATCAAAAGTTGGAAGATATTTGGGCTACATAGAGCCAGAAGCTTATAAAAAGATTTTTGGCAAGTATCCAGAATATATCATTAAAGAAGAAGAGGTTGTTGCAACACTCAAAGAGCATTTTACCTTCACCATTGATGAAGAAAAATTACTCGGAAGAGCAAAACAGAGTGAAATAGTAGATGCAATAAACAGTAGCGCAACTTTTGAAAACAAAGTTGATGCTATTTTGTCTGCATTTTCTATGTATCCTAATGTTGAGACAGCTGCTTCAATTCTTTCAAAAGCTATTGTAGCATATAAAACTACAGGTGAAGAAGACTTTGCAAAACTTGTAAAAGATGCCTCTAAGGGTAAGAAGACGTCGACAAACACCGCTTTACAGATGGTGAGAAATCTGCTACGCCAGAAACTCAAAAATTTGTATGCAGAGGCGGTGGAATCATTTATTCCATTAGTTAGCAAATTAGCAACAGGAGGCTTCAAAAAATGAATAATTTTACAATTTGTTATAAAAAGAAAATTGTAAAAGCAGAAGTGTTTGCTACGGCAGTTTTGTTAAGCACACATCCATTAAAACTGAGAGTAGTTTATACCCCTGAAAAGACTATCGAGTACATAGAAATATACTGGGAGGATCAGCAGATAGAGGCTGTAAAAGAAACAATGAGGGAGTTCATAGCACTTTCTCCTGACAATACAATCACATCGTTAAGATGTAATGTTGAATTGCCTGATGCTTCTGAAAAGCCGGTAACCTCTAAAGAAGAGGATGCATCCGTTAGTGTAAAAGAAGAAATTTCTGAAGAGCCTATTGCGACTGATCTTGAAGAGACATTAAAAGAGTCTATCATCTCAACTGAAGTAGAAGATGAAACTATTGAGGATTCTACTTCTTCTACTGAAGCGGATGCAGAAACTTTTGAAGAGTCGGAAGAACATGCAAGGACAGAGGCTACAAAAGATGGTATCACATCTACTGAAGTGAAGGAAGAAACTCACGACGAGCCTATTTCCTCTACTGAAGTAAATGTGGTAGAAAGTTCTAAAGAGTCTCTTACACCTCTTGAAGCAGAAGAAGAGGAGGAGCTAAAAGAGCTTATTACACTTTCAAAAGCGGAAGAAGCTACTAAAGAGCTTATTGAATCTGTAAAAGTAGAAGAAATTCCCAAGGAACCTGATACATCTTCCAAAGAGATTGGCGAACAGGAATCAAAAGAAAAGGTGTACACACCATTAGAAATTGATGCAATTCTCAAAGGTGCATATGAACTTTTGGGGTATAGCAACACAGCAGAACAGGCGCTTAAATTAGCAGTTGACAAATCATTACAAACTTTTTTTGCTGAAGCTAAAACGTGCGATGATAAAAAGCTTGGGCTTGAAAAAGTTCCGTTGGCTATCGTTGAGGTGACAAACAAGTTTTGTAAAGCAGAGGGCATAAAGATTGATTCTTTACTTTCTCTGGCAATATCGCTTAGCTACATTGGAGCCCCCTCGTATGCTGATGTTTATAAGGCAATTGCAAAAATCGAAAGTAAGAATGTTGCTATGGCAAAGGTCGAAGTAACAGCTTCATTCAAACGTTGGATTAAGCAAAAGTATCCTGCAATTGCAGAGCGTTATCCTGACATCGAAGTGAAATCACTTTTAAATCTCTTTAGAGATGAAGAATGCAAGTTTTAAAACCATGACAGCCGAAAGGCTGTCATTTTTTTGTCTTAAAAAAATGTCGATGAAAAATTCAAAAAATAGTTCTAATAAAAAGATTAACTGAATATACATTACACTAGAGGTGAAAAGCATGTTTCAAAAAGTATATGATGAAATTCTTTCTTTTTTTCCAGATAGTTTAAATGAAATCAAAAATATAACAAGTGAAAATATATGGGATACAGCAGAAGAAATACGAATAAGAAATGGACAACCTATAGAAGTTAGGTATTTAGGCAATGAACTTTTTTTAAATCATAAAGTAAATACAGAGGACATGCTAAGGCTTTTAGAAAGTTTTTGTAACAATTCTATATATGCTGTGCAAAACGAGATAAATTCAGGTTATATAACGCTTAGAGGTGGTCATAGAATTGGCATATCAGGAATGGGAATTATAGAAGATGGAAAAATAAAAAACATAAAGTACATATCTAGTTTAAATATAAGGGTTGCAAGAGAGGTAAAAAATTGCAGTAAAGCACTACTTGAAAAGATAACGAAAAATAACCCCTTTGAAAATACGCTTATAGTATCTCCACCACGGTGCAGGTAAAACAACAATATTAAGGGACATGATAAAAAATTTAAGTAATGGCTTCGAAAATATAAGAGGCGAAAACATATCTTTGGTAGATGAAAGAATGGAGATTGCGGCAATGTACAAAGGAACTCCTCAAAATGAGATTGGAGTTCGAACAGATGTAATGTGTAATTTGCCAAAATCTATTGGAATAAAAATGATGATAAGAAGCATGGCTCCTAAAATAATAGCTACGGATGAAATTGGTGGAAGAGATGATTTAGAGGCAATAAAAGAAGCTAGCTTTATGGGGACAAAATTGCTGCTCACAATGCATGGAAAGGATATAGAAGATATTTCTAAAGACTTCTTAGAAGGAAATATGTTCAAAAACATAATTATTCTCACTAAAAAGCAAAAACCAGGTGAGATTAAAAAAATATATAAACTGGAGGATAAAAACTATGTTATTAGTAGTTAAAATTATTTTGCTTACCATTGTTTTTCTAGCTTCGATGGCAATAGGCTTTTTTATATCTAATAGGTTTAGCACTAGAGTTAGTGAACTTGAAGATATTATATCCGCATTAGAAATATTTGAAACAAAAATCTCATATACATATGATAGTTTGATTGACACATTTATGTACATATCAGAAAACTTAAGAACAAAGATTTATAGAATATTTTTTATATCGGCGGAGCATTTTAGAGAAAACAAAAACATGTCTGCGGGGGATGTTTTTAGAAATGTAGTAGATGAAGAAAAGATTTTTTTAGAATTAAAAGATAAAGATATAGAAATATTAAAGGGACTTTCTGTATCACTTGGTCAAACAGACTTAGAAAACCAAATAAAAAATATAAGACTTGTTCAGCAAATGCTTATGACACAATTAAAAGATGCAACTGAAGAAAAGAACAGAAGCTATAAAATGTATAGAAATATGGGTGTTTTAACAGGACTTATTCTTATTATTTTGTTAATATAGGGGGTTTTTATGGAGATACAACTTTTATTTAAAATAGCTGCCATAGGAATATTGGTTGCAGTATTGCATCAAGTACTAGTTAGAGCCGGTAGAGAAGACCAAGCAATGATGACTGCACTTGCCGGAATAGTAATAGTGCTTGCAATGGTAGTAAAAGAAATCAGCAATTTATTTGATACGGTAAAAACATTATTTAATTTATAAGTACATACTTGTGATTATTTTGAGTAATTGGTAGTGCAAAATAATTTCTAAAATAGCAACCTAGAAGTTCTTCATGAACCAAAATAGGTGGGAACTAAAATGCAAATGTGCAAAAAAATGTAGCGGAGCTTAAGTGTGCTCCATAAAATAAAAATAAATAGAATTAACATGCTTGTAAGGAGAGAAAAATGGAGATTATAAAAATAATAGGAATTGCATTTATAAGTGTTTTCATAATCATGATATTAAAGCAATATAAAGGCGAATACGCAATTTATGTATCAATAATTGCAGGCATAATGATTTTGCTTTTTTCAGTAAGTAAATTATCTCTAATAATAGATTTGCTAAAAAGCCTTTCAAACAAAATAGATATAAATACAGGATTTCTTACAATACTTTTAAAAATAACAGGCATAGCATATCTTTCAGAGTTTGCAACAAATGTGTGCAAGGATGCTGGCGAAACGGCGATAGCCTCAAAAATAGAACTCGCAGGAAGAATACTTATAATTGCAATGTCAATTCCCATAATATCAACGTTATTAGAGACAATTATAAAAATACTATGAGGTGTACATATGAAAAAATTTATTGTTAGTATACTAATATTTTTAATCTGTATCTTTAGTAGTGTACAAGCAGAAAGCGATTTAAAAAGTTATATAGATCAAATGAAAGAATATGGAACAGAGCTTTTTCCAGAAATTGAAGAGGAAGATTTTATAGAGTCGCTCACAACTGGAAATGTAAAAATAGACAGCAAAACGTTTATTGACAGGATACTTAATTTGTTTATAAAAGAGATAAAAAATTCATTAAAACTTATGTTTAAAATACTAGCTATTTGTATATTCTGTGGCATTATAAAAAGTATACAAGCCTCGAGTGAAAACGGAGTTTCAGAAGTAGCTTTTTATGTTTGTTATCTTATGATAGCAATTTTAATAATAACATCGTTTATGCAAGTGGTAAGTCTTACAAAGGATACAATAAAAAGTCTAAATGCCTTTATGGGAATAATAATTCCTATAATAATAATCTATTTAACAATATCACGGCAATATAGTAATAGTAAGCTCGCTCCAACCGGTACTGCTTGGAATGACAGCAATTATAAGTAATTTAGTTTCTGCACTCTTAATACCACTTGTTTTAATATCTACCGTTTTAACATTAGTTAGCAATATTTCAAATGAAGTTGATGTATCAAAGTTCGGAGCATTTTTAAAAAAGAATGCACTGTTTATCTTAGAAATATCGCTAATAATATTCGTTGGAATTCTATCATTAGAAGGCACACTTGCAGCAAATGTCGATGGGATTGTTGCAAAAACCACAAAATCGGTTGTAAATGTGAGCATACCAGTAGTTGGAAAACTAATAGGCGATGCAGCAGATAGTGTCATAGGTGCAACATCGATTACCAAAAACGCACTAGGAATTGTAGGTGTTTTAGTAATAATTTCAATATCACTTGGACCACTTATAAAATCGCTTATGATAATGGTTATATTTAACATAACTAATTGCATTGCAGAACCTTTAGTGGACAAGCGAATATCAAAATGTTTGAGCGGAATATGTGATTCAACCAAAGTAATGGTTCGGAATTTTAGCAGCAATGTCAATGCTATTTATAATTTCAGTAACATTTTTATTAAAAGTGAGCAACTTCTCACTAATGTACAGATGATGTAGATTAAACTAATTTATGAAAAAATTTAAAATAGTTGCAAAAAAAGTAGCGGAGCACAGTGTGCTCCATAAAAACAATTGATAGCATTACACTAAAATAAAGTTGGAAAAATATTTATAATTAGTGAGCATAATCACAGATGCTAAGGAGGTTTTTAAATGATTGAATTTCTAGAGGGTTACACAAGCAAAATACTGTGTCTTGCGATATTTATAGGAATCATTCAAATGATTTTGCCAAAAGGAAAGCTAAAACAAAACGTAATATTCACTTGTCTTATAGTAATAACAATAGTTATAGTAGAGCCATTTGTCTCAATTTTTAATAAAGATATAGATGTATCAAGCTTATATAAAGAAAATGAAGAAGAATATAAAATATCATCAAAAGACTTTGATTATGAGACATACTATAGCTCAAAATTAAAAGATACATACGAGGAAAATTTAAGAAATGACATAGTAAAAAGACTAAAAGAATCTGGCTATACAGTAAATAAAATAGAATGTGAATGTGATAGCGATACATTGGAACCAAAAGCACTAAAATTAGAAATCGAAACAGAAGATGGGTATGTTCAACCAGTTCGCATAGAAGTATCAAGTAATTATCAAGCCCCAAATGAACCAAATTTCATAGACAAAAAGAAAATAGAAAAAATAGCATATGAAACTTATGGAATAAAAAGCGAAAATGTAACCATTACGGCTAGATAGGGGGCATATGATGGAAAAAATTTTAGAAAAGTTCAATCTAACTTCAAAAAAAGGAATAGAAAATTTAGTTATATTATTGGTACTAGTTGTCATAGTAATGGTAGTGATAAATTCATTATTCACAGAAAAAGAAGAAGTTCCCCAAATAGAACAGGTAGTAAAGCAAGAAGTAAATTCGGATAGTCTAGAAAAGAAACTAGAAAACATATTAACTTCAATAAAAGGAGTAGGAAAAGTAAAGGTAATGATTTCATACACAAATAGCATAGAAAAAGTGCCAATATATGATACAAAAGAGGTCACAACACTTACAAATGAGCTAGACAGTAGTGGAGGCAAAAGAGAAACAAAAGAAACAAGTAACGAAAGAAAAGTGGTATACGAAGAAAGCGGTAGTAATAAAAATATTGTAACCAAGCAAAATATAATGCCAGAAATAATAGGAGTAATTGTAACAGCTGAGGGAGCAGAAGTAAATCAGGTAAAAGAGAATATAATAAACGCAGTATCAGCCGTAACTAATATACCAAGTCATAAAATTCAAGTGTTTGCACAATAAAAAGGTAATAGCAAGGGGAGTGTAAAATAACTTATGGAAAAAGCATTATAGAAGTAGCTTAAGTTTCATAAAAACACAACCATAGCAAATAGGAGGTAGGTTAAATGAGCTTTAGAGTAAGTGTAATAAAGAAAAATCAAATACTAGCGTGGATGCTAACAATAATGCTTTGCGTAGCAGGGTATCTAAATTATGCAAAAAATCCAAAAAGAAATTATGAAGTAGAAGTCACAGGCACAATAACAGATGATTTAGGAAACGCAGTGCTTGTAAATGGCGAGAGTTTAGTTAGCAATGTTGATGACTACATGAATAGCATAGAAACATCAACAAAACTAATAACGGCAAATGAATATTTTGCAGCAAGCAGAATAGAAAGAAATAATAATTATGCCCAACGAATAGAAGTATATGAAAAAATGCTTGAAAACCAAAACTTAGAAGAAAAGCAAAAAAACATAGCACAAGAAGAAATAAAAAGCATAAATAACGAAAAAAATGCAATTTCAATAGCAGAAAACTTAATAAAACTAAAAGGCTTTGGAGATGTAGTAATAATGCAAAATGGAGAAAGTGTGAATGTAATAGTGGCAGAAGAAAAACTAACTGAGGACAAAGTCGCACAAATACAAAACATAATACAAAACGAATTAAAAAGCAAAGCAGAAAACATACATGTAAATAATTTATAGCATACATAAAAATCCCAGTTAGAAGTAAAAGCTAACTGGGATAATCAATTTTAATATCAATCTTCGTGAATAGAAAATATCGCTTCATCTGGTTCTAGCATATCGCTATCAGTAACACAATCAAATTTATATTCAAATAAAGAAACCTTTTCTAGAGTCGTACCATTTTCTTCAAAAATTTCAACGATTTTAAAAGGTAAACCAGTATCTTTTTCAACATAAGCCATTATTTCTTTTGCATCAGCATCATACATGTAACCAGAATTAATAAAATTCTTTATAAGGTAATAATCTTTATTATCAACTTTTACACTTCTAATAATTGATGACATACTAGCCAAAGCTTTTGTAGAAAAATTTTCATTAAATCCCAAATTCATTATGATAGCATATGTAGCATTATTAATATGGTAACCTCTAACTTGAGAATTGTTCAATTATGAAACTAAAATAATACCATAAGCAATTTATGTATTCACATTTTGTATACTTATTATAGCATACCACATTTTGCCAGAAAGCACAAGATAGGCTAATACTTTAGATAGATATGTGAAATGTGATTTTAAAATTATATTTCACATTTTCGAAAAAGTACCATAAATTGATTGACTTTTGTGAAGTGAGATGCTAACATGAAAAATAATTTATTGATGTATTCGTGATTATTTCTGCTTTGTAATAAAGGATGTTAAATGAATGTAGAAATAGGGGGGAAATACTTGTGATTGATGATCGAATAAAAACGAGAAACTTAAAAAAAGACATGAGAAAATTGATTGAACCTTTTTTAGAAAGATTAAAAGAAAGAGAAGAAATTTTAGCGATTTTATTACTTGGTGGTCTGTCCGATAACAATATAAGAAGCCATCTAGACGAATTCAGTGATATCGATATTTCAATTTTTGTGAAATCTAGGGAAAGTATTCCGGCATGTATTCCAAATTATGAATTTTATATGTTTGATAAGGATGACAAAAAAATTGAAATAAATGTTCACCAAATGATTCTTGAACTTGAAAAGGAAATTATATGGGATGAAGGAAAAAAGGAAGCGTATATGCATGCGGAATACTATTTTGAAAGAAATAATGAGCCTAGAAATTTGATTGATTCAAAAATAATGTTTGATGAGAATTATAGGAAAAATAGACTGGCTTTAATAATAGGTCAATATAGGTGGTATGTTGAAATTAATCCTTTAAGGGCGATAAAGAGAGGTTTTTATATCAATGCTATTGATTTGTTAAATAAAGGAATTGAAATGTTTTACGAGGCTTTATATTTAATAAATAGAGAGTATCAACCACATAATAAGTGGAGATTTGAAGCTTCGTGTGATTTGAGGTGGATTCCTAACAATTACAGAGAGAAGATGGAAATGGCAGTGCTTACTTCTAATATTACGGAAAGCGCAATATTGCAAAAAAGAAAATATATTATGGAATTATTTAAAGATTTAATTGAAAGAATAAACAGTGAAATGGAAGAAGAAATAGATTATTATCATTTTGCATGCATAAATTCTTATACTGATAGGCAGATTGTGGATAGCACATATGCAGATAAATTATATGATAAGGTTAGAAATGTAATAAGTGAAGAAGAAAAAGTATTTTTATACTCTTTAATAAATAGTGAACTTATTTCATCTGATGAAGAATTGAAAAAAGTTTGTATTCAACAATACAATGAAAATATTTGTAAAGTTTACAACAAAATAAGGAGTGAAATATAAATTGATATTTACTGTAAAAAAAGAAAAATTTATTGATTTGAAATTTTTGTTGCCTATTTTTATAATGATTATTATAATTCTATCTTTTGTGATTAGAGGAAGTGCATCCTTAAAAACATTTTGGATTGCTGGCGTTATGGCGTTATTTGCACAATTCTTTTTGGAAAAAGATAAGAAATTTTTTGGCAAAAAGTGCATAAATAACTTGAAAGATGATACTTTACTTTCATGTACCATAATTTTTATATTGGCTGGAATTTTATCAAGTGTCCTGAAGAATGCAGGTGTTTCGGATGCCTTACTAATGTTATGCTCAAGTATAGGCTTGGATGCTAGGTTCTTGCCTCTTATTATTTTTAGCGTATGTTGCATTTTTTCAACAGCTTGCGGAACATCAACTGGTACCATAGCTATGGCAGTTCCAGTTTTTTTATCACTCTCAGTTTCTTTAGGATGTAATCCAGCGCTAATACTAGGTGCAATAGTATCGGGTAGTTTTTTTGGAGATAATTTATCGCCAATATCTGATACAACGGTGATATCTGTTAATACAATGAATGTTGATTTGTACAGTACCATAAAAAAGAGGGCTAAAATTTCATTTTTGACATTTTTTATTTCAAGTATAATATATATAGTATTAGGATGTATATTGATTGAAAAGAGAAAATTTAATGTTGAAGTTCAGGGAAATTATATTTCACTTGTATTTCTCTTGATTCCAATAGTAATGATTATTTTTTTATCAAAAACAAAAGAAGTTATTCCAACTTTGATACTTAGTGACTTTCTGGCGATATTTATTTCTTTGGCTTTAAGACTCACAACAGTAAAGGAGCTGTTTGGAAAAGAAAGTATTATTATTCAAGGAATAGAAAGTGTTTTTGGAGTTATTGCTTTTTGGATATTTTTGTTTGTAATAATAAAATTTATACCTAAATCGTTTTTTGAAAGGAAATTAAAAAATAGCGATATTATTAGTGAAAATGACATTTTTTTTGATAATCTTCGAGGCGTACTAATGATAATATTTTCAATACTTCTAGTTTCTAATAATACTGCGGCTATGTCAATGATGAGTTGCGTTGTGGGAGATTTCTTTAAAAACAAAAATAAAGTTGATAAAGCAAACATATTTGATGGGCTCTCTTGTGCAATACCGGGAATACTGCCATACAACACAGCTTTTATGCTCATGTTGAGTTTATCCTTTGAATCTGGCTGTTTGCCAGAAAATTTTTCTGTTGTCCAAATACCGTTGTTTTCAATAAATTCTTTTTGCTTATTAATATTTTATATGTATATAGCTTTGAAAAGGGAACCTAAAAAATTGTTGAATACGCGGGATAACCAAAATATAAATAAAAATTAAGAATGGAGAGATTTTATGAGATTATATAATACATTAACTAGAAAAATTGAAGAATTTGTACCTAATGTTGAGGGAAAAGTTAAGTTATATACTTGTGGTCCAACTGTTTATCACTTTGCTCATATTGGAAATTTGCGTAGCTATATACATGAGGATATTCTTGAAAAGTTTTTGGAATATATCGGATATGATGTAGATAGGGCAATGAATATCACAGATGTTGGACATCTAACTAGTGATGCAGATTCTGGTACGGACAAGATGGTAAATAGCGCCAAAAGTGAAAATAAAACGGTTATGGATATTGCAGCTTTTTATACAGATGCATTTTTCAAAGATTTTGAAAAGCTTAATATTAAAAAGCCTGCTAAAGTAGTTCCTGCTACTTCTCAGATTGATGAATATATAAAAATAATTACAAAACTACTTGAAGATGGTTATGCGTACCAAGGTGGTGGCAATGTTTATTTTGATACTAGCAAATTAGATAATTATTATACTTTAACAAATAATAATGAAAAAGATTTGATTATAGGGGCTCGTGAAAATGTTACAGAAGATACTAATAAGAAAAATAAAGCCGATTTTGTCCTTTGGTTTACAAAATCAAAATTTGAAGATCAAGAATTAAAGTGGGATTCTCCTTGGGGATATGGATATCCGGGATGGCATATTGAATGCTCGGCTATCTCTATAAAATACTTAGGAGAATATTTGGATATTCATTGTGGTGGCGTAGATAATATTTTTCCACACCATACCAATGAGATTGCACAAAGTGAGGCATATTTACAACATAAATGGTGCAATTATTGGTTTCATGTTGAGCATTTAAATCTTGGAAAAATGAAGATGAGTAAGAGCAAAGGGGAAACTGTAACGGTTCAAACACTTATAGACAAGGGATTTAAGCCGTTAGCTTATCGTTATTTAGTTTTGTCTAGTCATTATAGAAAAATTTTAGAATTTAGTTTCGAAAATCTTCAAGGAGCGCAAAACGCATATTTAAAATTAAAATCAAAGATTTCAAAATTGAATAATGAAGATGAAAAATTAGATATTGTTTCATTCGAAAAATATAAACAACAATTTGTAGATGCTATGGGAGATGATTTTAATACATCTCTTGCAATAACAACGGTTTATGATGTTATCAAATCTGATACTAACGATTATACTAAGCGTAAACTTATAGAAGACTTTGACAAAGTACTTTCTCTTGATTTAACAGTTGATGAACCAAACACACCACATGAAAGTGAAGAAGAAATCTTGGCTATGATAGAAGAGCGTTCTATTGCAAAAAAGAACAAAGATTATGCAAAGGCAGATAAAATACGCGAAGAACTATTAAAATATGGCATTAAACTACTTGATGCAAAAGATGGAACGACTACATATACAGTAGATAAATAAAATTTGGCAAAATATGTATTAACGCTGCTCGGACCTCAAAAATGAAAAGCATATTATTTAATGAAATTATATTAAAGAATGTAGTGGAGCCTTATGTGTGCTCCATAAAGATATTGTAGCTTTGCGTTTGCCATGTATTAAAGCTAAGCTACAGTATACTATCCGCTTTATGTCACCATTTTCAAAAAAAGTATTGAAAAAATGGCAAAAATAGTATAGAATATCAAAGTAACTACGAAAAGAAATATGGAAGGGGTTTTAGTTAATGATAAGTGCAGGAGAATTTAGAAATGGCACAACTTTCGAGATGGATAGCCAAGTTTTTAAAATAGTTGAGTTCCAACACGTTAAACCAGGTAAAGGAGCTGCTTTTGTTAGAACAAAATTAAAGAATGTTATGACAGGTGCTGTTTTAGAGAGAACATTTAATCCAACTGAGAAAGTTCAAGAAGCACAAATTGAGAGAAAAGATATGCAATACCTATATTCAGATGGTGAGATGTATTATTTCATGGATAATGAGACATACGAGCAATTACCACTTGGAAAAGATGATTTAGGTGATACATTAAATTATTTAACAGATAATATGATGGTTAAAGTTGTTTCATATAAAGGTAAAGTATTTGGAGTTGAACCTCCAATATTTGTAGAGCTTGAAGTTACATATACAGAGCCAGGTTTCAAAGGCGATACTTCAACAGGCGCAACAAAACCAGCTACATTACAAACAGGTTATGTTGTAAATGTTCCATTATTTGTAAACATCGGAGACAAAGTTCGTATAGACACACGTACAGGCGAATACATGGAAAGAGTTTAGTATTATAATATAATAGAAATGAGGTTAAATATGGCTGATATAAAAAAAGATTTAAACTCAAAACTAAAGGACATTAAAAATTCAATATCAAACGAAGATGAGGCTACAAAAGTAATGTCAATTGTTTTAGAGATTGTTGAAGAATTTGATGATAGAATAAATAGCATTGAGCAAAGACAAGTAGCTTTAGAAGAAAAAACAGCTGAAATTTATGGAATGCTTGAAGATATGGAAGAAGAATTAGTTTCTGCTATGAACGAAGAGTTTGAAGCAGAATGCCCATATTGTGGAGAAACAATTCCTTTTAAAATTCCAGAAGATGGTGAAGATTTTGAATGTCCAAATTGCCATAACACAATTGAACTTGAAATGATGTTTGATGATGATTGCGGTTGTGGATGTGATGATTGCAATCACGATTCTTGCGGACATCATCATGATGATGAAAACGAAGAAGAATAAAAATAAGTTATATGTGAGGCATGTTATAGATGTGCCTCATTTTTTAATGAAACAAGAGGTGAAATATGGTAAATATAGTCGAAAAAAACATGGATGAGCAAAATGAATTCATAAAAAAAGTTAAAGAGTTAAATACAGGTTTGAAATACAACATAAACACAATGGGATGCAAGTTAAATGAAAATGATTCTGAAAAAATAGCTGGAATGTTAGAAGACATGGGATATACGGCAACAGATAGTGTAGAAGATGCAAATGTTATGGTGTTTAACACATGTTGTATAAGGGAAAATGCAGAAGAAAAAGTATTTGGAAAGCTTGGAGAGCTAAAGAGGCTTAAAGAAAAAAATAATATGATAATTTGCTTTGGAGGTTGTATGAGCCAAGAAAAGCACATTATAGAGAAAATTAAAAAGAGTTATCCACAAGTAGATATAATTTTTGGTACACATAACTTTTACAAGTTTCCAGAGATGTTATATAAAGAAATAACAGAAAAGAAAAAAATAATAGATGTGTGGGATATAGACGGCGAAGTAATTGAGGGCGTTCCAATAAAGAGAATGGATGGAAAAACTGCACTTGTAACTATAATGAATGGTTGTAATAATTTCTGCTCATATTGTATAGTTCCATATACAAGAGGGCGTGAAAGAAGTAGAAACCCTAAAGATATATTAAGAGAAATAGAAGAACTTTCAAAAGAGGGTTACAAAGAGATTATGCTTCTTGGGCAAAATGTAAATTCATACAACGGAGGAGATGGATATACTTTTGCGAATCTATTAAGAGATATAGATAAAATAGATGGAATAGATATTGTTAGGTTCATGTCTCCACATCCAAAGGATTTTAAAGATGATGTAATCGATGCAATTAGAGATTGTAAAAGTGTTTGTAAAGTAATACATTTACCCCTTCAATCAGGCAGTACTAACGTTTTAAAACTTATGAATAGAAGATATACCAAAGAGCAATATTTAGAATTAGTAGATAAAATAAGAGCAAAAATTCCAGAAGTAACATTTACAACAGATATTATCGTTGGTTTCCCTGGTGAGACAGAAGAAGACTTTTTAGACACATTAGATGTTGTAGAAAAAGTTAGATTCGAACAAGTTTTCATGTTTATTTATTCTGTAAGAAAAGGAACAAAGGCAGAAACAATGCCAGACCATGTGCCAGATGAAATCAAATCAGAAAGATTTGGAAGATTAAAAACACTAGCGGACAGAATAACAGAAGAAGAGAACATGAAATATATAGGAACAATTCAAAATGTCTTAGTAGAGGGCGTTAGCAAAACAAATAGCGAAGTCCTAACAGGAAGAACAAAGAGCTACAAAGTGGTTAATTTTTCTGGAAGCAAAGACTTGATAGGAAAAAATATTGATGTGCGTATAGTTTCACAACATGTATGGTACTTGAAAGGTGAGATTATCTAGTTGACTACCTGCATATAATTATATAAAATATAATTGTGTGCAGGTTTTTGTATACAAAGGAGGAATGAATATGGTTAAGGTTACGTTTGATGGATTAGATTATGATACTTCAGAGGGAACTAAAGTCATAGATTTTATAAGAAAAAATTTAAGTGTTGATGAAGATGAAATAATGGCATGCAAGCTTTTTAATGAAGTAAAATCATTAGAAACTAAAATAGAAAAAGATTGTGATTTGGAGCTTGTTGACTATACAACTGCCGATGGTAGTAGAATTTATGTTAGAGGACTAACTTTTGTTATGCTTAAGGCTTTTGAGGAGTTATATCCTGATTATCGAATTATAGTAAATTATTGCTTAGGTCATTCAATATATTGCGAATGTGCTGATGGTACTAAGATTACAGATGAAATGGTTACGAAAGTGATCGATAGAATGAACGAGATAATAAAAAAAGATTTGCCATTTGTAAAGAAAACTTTATCTATTGATGAGGCAAAAGAGTTATATAAAAAGAATAATAGATTAGATAGAATTGGACTTATGGAAAATAGAGCAAAGCCATATGTTTCAATGTATTATTGTGGCGAGACATATAATTATTTTTATGGAGTAATGCCAATATCAACTAAATGTTTAAAATATTTTGAGCTTACATCATATGAAAATGGAGTATTGTTGGTTTATCCAAGAAGATATAATCCTAAAAAAGTGATGAAAGTTAAAGAAACCAAAAAATTATATAACACATTTGCAGAATATGAAAAGATACATAAGGTATTAGAAGTTGAAAATGTTTCAGAGCTTAATAATTGGATAAAGAGCGGAAATGTTGGAGAGCTTATTAGAATTTCAGAAGCATTACACGAAAAGAAAATCGCACAAATTGCTGATATGATTGCGGCCGATAAAAATAAGAAAATAGTTCTAATAGCCGGCCCATCATCTTCAGGAAAAACAACATTTGCTCAAAGATTGGGAATACAACTTAGAGTTAATGGATACAAAGTAATTACATTATCGATGGATAACTATTTTGTAAACAGAGAACATAATCCAAAAGATGAAAATGGAAATTATGATTTTGAATGTTTAGAGGCAATTGATGTTAATTTATTTAATGAACAATTGACATCACTTTTAAATGGCGAAGAAATAAGCTTGCCAACATTTGATTTTAGTACAGGTCATAGAAAATATTTAGGTAATACGGCTAAATTAAATGATAATGAAATAATTGTTATAGAGGGAATTCATGGATTAAATGAAGAACTTACAAAATCTATACCAAGAGAAAATAAATTTAAAATATATATTAGTGCATTGACGGCGTTAAATGTTGATGATTGTAATAGAGTTTCAACATCGGATTCAAGACTTATAAGAAGAATGCTTAGAGACAGTAAATATAGAGGACATGGCGCAATTGCCACAATTCAAATGTGGCCATCGGTTAGAAATGGTGAAGAAAAGTACATATTCCCATATCAAGAAGATGCAGATGTAATGTTCAATTCTTCTTTAGTATATGAAACAGCAGTTTTAAAATCTTATGTAGAACCACTTCTTGCAGCAGTAGATAACACACATCCAGAATATTCTGAGGCTAAGAGACTTTATGAATTTTTAGGATACTTTTTGCCAATGAGCACTGAACAAATCCCGATAAATTCAATAATAAGAGAGTTTATTGGTGGCGGATGTTTTTATAGATAGAAAGAGAGAAAAATATGTCTAATTTTACAGAGATAGATGAAGAATTTATATGTGAAAATTGCGGAAAAGAAGTTCCAAAATTACATTACACAAGCAGGGACCATTGTCCATATTGTTTATATGCAAAACATGTAGATATAAATCCAGGTGATAGAGCCGAAGATTGCCATGGAATGCTAGAGCCTATTGGAATAGAAAATAGTCCTAAAAAAGGCTATGTAATCGTATACAAGTGCAAAAAATGTGGTGCGATAAGAAAAAATATTGCGGCTAAAGATGATAATATGGGCTTAATAATAAAGCTTAGTTCAAATCCACTACCATATTAAAAATATATGTATATTTAAAAACTCCTCCTAATACTTATAGTATAAAGGAGGAGTTTTTTATGAAAATGAAAACTGTTTGGTTTATTACTATATTATTGGTAGTTGCAACTATATTTATTAACATGTCGCTTGGCAATAAAGAGAAAAGCGAATTTAAACCACTTGAATTAAATGTTGGAGATGAATTTAACAAAATTGAATATCAAAATCAAATGTATGTTATAAATTATAAAATAGGAGATGTCACAGGCGATGGCGAAAATGACATGATTATTTTGATAGGTGAAAAAGATGAAAAAAATGAAATGAAGTCAAACAAAGTAGATGTGGTTATATATGACACAGCAAGCCAAACTTTTACCAAAGCAGGGCTTAAAAATTTTAGTGGACAGAATTCAAAAATCTTGTTAAATGATTTGACAGGTGATGATAAAATGGAAGTTGTTATAATTCTTGAAAATGATGATAAAACAAAAAATATAAGAGTAGTAGAGGTTAGAGAAGACACACTAAAAGATATATGGGGGCAAAGAGATAATAGAGGCATAATATTTGTCGGAGAAATAATTGATGGAGTTAAGGCTCATTTAAGATGTGGAAAAGTAGCTAAAGAATTATACTTAGACTTAGCAGATAAAAAGAGCGACTACATAGCTTCTAAAAAAATAGATGAATCAGGAAAAATAATATGCGAAAACAAAAAGGTCACAACAACTGGTTTTACAAGCGTAGAAATAGTAAAACTAAGCGATAAATCTGGAATACAAACAACGCAAAGAATTTGTGCTTTTGAAGATAACGACATATTAGATGAAGTTACAGTAATATGGAGATTCGAAAACGGAAAATGGAAAATGGCAGAAGCTGAAGGTGTTAGAGTTGGAAATTTAATATATTAAAAATTAAAGCCCAGACTGTTTTAGGTTAAATAACAGTTTGGGCTTATTTTTGTATCGCTAAGATTTATTCTACACACTTCTTGCTATGTGTCCGTTTGTGTATTTTTCGCCAGACATTTTTTGACCAGATTTATGTGTGTTAACTATTTTTTGTACTTCGTTTAATGGTTCATCGGTAACATCAATTCTAATAGAATTTATTTTTAAATCTTTTGATTCTATAGATGTTATTTTTGAGTTATAAATCGTTGACTCACAGTCTATGTTATCTGGTAATACTTCAAATTTCATTCCTAGTCTATCTTTCAAATAAAATTTATCATTTTTAGTACATGGCTTTGAGCAAGCATTACTTCCACTAAATTTGCCGATTAAATTTCCAACTGGACAATGCTCAGATGTCATAACTCTTTGAGCTCCATATACCATAAGTTCACTTGGAATGGCATAAGACAGAGAATTTATTTGTTCTTTTGTAAGCTCAGGGGATAATGTTATTTTTGAAAAGCCTAGCTTGCTTAAATAATCAATTGAGTAGTTGTTAAAAATGTTGAAAGTATAATTGGCTATTAAGTCAGTATCGATTCCGTTAAAATACTCTAATTGACCAATATTTGATAGCACAAAACCATCACAAATTTTTGAAAATTCTAAGACATGCTTTTTGATTAAAATGTCATAATTGTTTTTAGTTATAGTAGGTAGCATGATGTATTTCTTAAATGGCACTTTTTCAAATTTTTCCTTATTTTTTAGTACCTCTTTAAAAGGCACACAAATTGTGTCAACATTCTTAAGGTTTGAGTAATCTTCATTTAGGCTTCTTACACATAGTGTTACATTATTTATTTGCTTGCTAGAACGCTTAAAATTCGCTTCTAATGGCTTTTTAATAACTTTATCGTGTACATCATTATTAAGTACGAATTCTTCATAACTTTTTAAAGCATTTCTTCTTAAATCATTTAATGTACTTATTGGTAGAAATAAATTTTCATCTAAGGTTAAATCTAAATTTTCAATCTTAAAAGGCGTGTCACCAGTTTTAGATAATTGTTCTATAACTTTCTCTTTAGTTATAGGTTTGTTTTGAGCCATGTCGGGAATTGTGTCAGAGTTATAATTCATACCGTTTATTTCAAAGCAAATTGGCTCATCTTTTTTTATTGTGACTTTCATATCGATATTTGATTTTTTAACGAAATTCCTAGAAAAACTTTCTCTTGCAGTTTTCATTAAATTCTTATCAGATGTTTTATAGACTTTGTCACCAACATGGATATTTCCATGTATTCTACCAATCTTGTTTCCTTCAATTTCACTTATTATAGTAGATGGAGGAGTATTTTCATTATTCCAAATCTCGATACCATCGCCGATGTTAAGCTCAGTTTTATTAGAAACTTCGATATATCTCTTCCCATCATAAGAAGTAACTTTACCTATGTAAATTCCCCAGTTTTTAGGCTTTTCGTAGCACATCATATCGCTACCTTGTTTTTTCTTTAAATATGCTGATGTAAAGCCACCACGATTAAATATTTGTACAATATTTTTTCTGTCAGTTTCACTTACAGAATAGTCTTCGTGATTTAGGTATTTATCAATATATTTTCTATATGTTTTAACTGTTGTTGCAACATATTCAGGTGATTTCATTCGGCCCTCTATTTTTAATGATTTAACATTTGGAATAGAAGATATTAAATCTAGCATAGATAAATCTTTTGGACTAAGTAGGTAACCTTTAGTAACTTCAGTATCATTTTTAAGCAGAGTATATGGCAGTCTGCATGGTTGAGCACATTTTCCACGATTTCCACTTCTATCACCAATCATGCTACTCATAAGGCATTGACCAGAATATGAAATACAAAGTGCACCATGAATAAAAATTTCTATTTCGACATCGGTATTATCACATATATTTTTTATTTCTTCAAAAGATAATTCTCTAGCGAGTACCACTCTTTTAAAGCCTACTTTTTGAAGCTCTTTAACACCAGCTAGATTATACACTGTCATTTGAGTGCTAGCATGTAGTTCAAGGCTTGGGATATATTCATGTAAGACTTTTGCAAGCCCGAAATCTTGTACTATCACTGCATCAATGTTTATATTGTAAAGATCATATGCAAAATCCAAAGCTTCTGCAAGTTCTGCATTATTTAACAGAGTATTTAAAGTGACATATATTTTTACATTTCTTAAATGAGCAAATTTAACCATTTCTTCAAGCTCTTCAAGTGAAAAATTGCTAGCGTTTGCGCGTGCGTTAAAAAGTTTTCCACCTAAATATATGGCATCTGCACCGTTTTCTATAGCGGCTAAAAATGCATCATAAGTACCTGCCGGAGCAAGTAATTCTATATCTTTGTTCATAAATAAAATCCTTTCATGTAAGTTAAATTTCTATTTACATATTGTAACACTTTTTAAGCGATTTGCATACTATAAAGTAGCAAAGAAGTAAAAGCTCGAATTACTATTCAATCTTATATATTTTATCTTCGCAAAAAGTTTTCATTTTTAGATCTCAAACAGCTTCGCCAAGCACTATGGATGTTCTTTAGCATGAGAAAGACATAAGACTTCAAAAGACAAGATTTTATGCTAAGAACACCACATATTGCTAAGCGAAGAACTCGCCTTAAAAATGAAATTCTTTTTACTCGAACATATATAAGATTGAATAGTAACGAGCTTGCCAAATTTAGTGCTAAAAGGAGGTAAAGTAAAATGGGAGAAGGCTGCGGATGCAATAATAACAATTCAAATGAAAATTGCTGCTGCAATAGCAAATTCTTATTTTTTGTTTTAATCTTTCTAATATTAGCAACAAATAACTAAAACTACTTAAATTACACCCACCTTACTATATAATAAGGTGGGTGTAATGTTAAAAAATGGAACTATAAGAAGCGGAGATTCTTATTTCTGTCAAGATAGTTCACCAAAATTTCATGCTTGCATTAAAAGGCAAGTATTATATAATTATAGGTGTTAGCCAAACATTAAATATAAGGAGGATAGTATTTACATATAGCGCATGGACAAATTGATTTTATGATTTGTTGACGAGGGTAAGGCTTATCGATTTATCAGCGGATGGTCTTACGGCATACTCTGTCGTTAATTGCTTGCAAAAACACGTGGTGACATGTGAACAGATAAAGCATAGGAGTTGCTAACAATGAATATAATATAAGTGAATATTGAAAGGAGACAATATGTGTGGAATAGTAGGTTATGTAGGTACACAAAATGCAAGTGATGTATTGTTAGCAGGTCTTAAAAAGCTGGAGTATAGAGGCTATGATTCTTGTGGTATTGCAACGCTTAATAATGGTTCTCTAAATATAATAAAAACCACAAATAGAATTGATGGTCTAGTTTCTGAGAGCAAAAATTTGGGTTATGCCAATATCGGAATTGGTCATACTCGTTGGGCAACACATGGAGGAGTAACTGAGAAGAATGCTCATCCGCATGTAAGTAATGATAAAAAAATTGTGCTTGTACATAATGGCATAATTGAAAATTATATTACACTAAGAGAGATGCTTAAAAATAAAGGGTATAAGTTTTATTCAGAAACAGATACAGAGGTTATTCCAAACCTAATTAGCATGTATTATAAAGGAGATATTTTAAAAGCAGTGAAACAAGCAACTGATATGCTTGTTGGAAGCTTTGCACTTGGTGTTATTTGCACAGATGAGCCAAACAAAATTGTTGCTACAAAGAGAAACAGTCCACTTGTAGTTGGAATAGGAGATAAAGAAAACTTTATAGCATCAGACTTTTCAGCAATTTTAAAATATACTAATAGCATAAGCATATTAGAAAATGGCGAATTTGCAGTAATAGAAGAAAATTCGGTTAGATTTTTCGATAACAATTTATCACCTAGAGGAAATGATATAAAGATTATTGAAACACAAGATGAGGATTCAGAAAAAAATGGTTATGAACATTTTATGCTAAAAGAAATAAATGAGAATACAATTACAGTTAAGAAAACATTAGATGAGTATATAAATCAAGATAATTCATTGAATATAAATCTTAAATTAACAAATAAGGATTTGAAAAATATTAAACATATTCATATAGTTGCTTGTGGTACGGCAATGCATGCAGGCCTTAATGGTAAAAATATAATTGAGGCGTTAACAAGAATACCAGTAAATGTTGAAGTCGCATCAGAGTTTAGATATAAAAATCCAATATTAGATAAAGACGATTTAGCAATATTTATAAGTCAATCTGGAGAAACAGCAGATACAATAGCAGGCGTGGAGCTTGCAAAGGAAAGAGGAATAAAGCATTTATCAATTGTAAATGTAAAAGAAAGTACAATTGATAGAATGAGCGATAATGTGTTATATACAAAGGCTGGGCCAGAAATTGCTGTTGCTTCAACAAAGGCTTATATTGCACAAGTGATGCTTTTAGATATTTTTGCAATATATTTGGCAATGCAGAGAGGAACATGTGAAAAAAGTACATTAGAAGGTTTAATTGAAGAAATGAAACTTCTTCCAATGAAAGTTCAAGAAGTATTAGAAAATGATAGCGAGTATATAATGTATGCAAAAAAAATAGTAAACGACAGAGACGTGTATTTTCTAGGAAGAGGATTGGATTATTATATAGCTTTAGAGGCTGCACTAAAATTAAAAGAGATATCATATATTCATTCAGATGCATTGCAATTTGGTGAGTTAAAACATGGACCAATTGCGTTAATTGAAGAGGGAACACATGCAATAGCATTTTGCACTTCAAAGAAGTTATTAGATAAGTCAATTAGCAATATAAAAGAAATAAAAGCTAGAGGGGCAGAGGTTATGGTAGTAACCACAATAGCTGATTTGCCAAAGGATATATACGATGATATAATTGTACTACCGAGTGTGAATGAATTCTTGGCACCAATTGTTGCTATAATACCGATGCAGCTTTTGGCATATCATGTAACGGTTATGAAAAATCTAGATGTAGATAAGCCTAGAAATTTGGCAAAGTCAGTAACAGTTGAATAAACTTAAAACTTTTAGGAACAGAGGCAGAAAGACTTATATTAAATTGACTTTTTGCTTCTCTCCTTGAAGAGAAAAGAGGTAAGATATGAAAGAATTAGAGATTGAAAACTTATTAGACACAGACAAAACTATCGCAAAGAAAATTTTTGATGATAAGGAGTTTCCATGGAATGTTTTGCCGGATATAAAGAATTTTATTTTAGAACTTGGAAAAACACTTCCTGAAGATGAATTTAATCATCCAAGTGATGATGTATGGATAGCTAAATCTGCTAAAGTGTTCCCAACGGCGTACATAGGCGGACCATGTATTATAGATGACGAAGCCGAAATAAGACATTGCGCTTTTATTAGAGGTAGTGCAATTGTTGGTAAAAATGCTGTTGTAGGTAATTCTACAGAGTTAAAGAATGTTATTTTATTTGATAATGTTCAAGTACCTCACTACAATTATGTTGGTGACTCAATACTAGGATACAAGGCTCATATGGGTGCCGGTTCAATCACAAGCAATGTCAAAAGTGATAAAAAACTAGTTAAAGTTTCAGATGGTAATGAAAGAAAAGATACAGGAATGAAAAAGATGGGTGCGATTTTAGGAGATAATGTAGAAATCGGTTGTAACACAGTGCTTTGCCCTGGTACGATCGTTGGAAGAAATAGCATAGTTTATCCATCTAACATGGTTCGCGGAACAGTTGCAGAAGATAGCATATATAAAGATAGTGAGCATGTAGTTAAAAAAATTAAAGAATAGGAGTTTAATATGGGAAGATTATTTGGAACAGATGGCGTTAGAGGTATTGCAAATTCAGAGCTTACAATAGAGCTTGCAACAAAATTAGGAAAGGCTGCAGCAATGGTTTTGTCTAATAATGCAAGACGTAGACCACTTTTTGTTATTGGTATGGATACGAGAATTTCTTCAGAAATGCTTTCATCGTCTATAACAGCTGGACTTTGTTCTGTGGGAGCAGATGTCCTTCTTTTAGGAGTTGTGCCAACTCCTGCAGTTGCATATCTTATAGGAAAATACAAAGCTGATGCTGGTGTAATGATTTCTGCATCACACAACTCAGCTGAATTCAATGGAATAAAAATGTTTAGTGGTGATGGATACAAACTTCCTGATGCATTAGAAGATCAAATTGAAGAAATTATATTTAATGATGCATTTTCAAATGAAGTCGTTACCGGAGCAGATGTTGGTAAGGTTTCTTATGCCAAAAATGCCGTAAAAGATTACATAGAGCATTTAAAGAGTACAGTTCCAGCATCACTTGATGGACTTAACATAGCAGTTGATTGCGCAAATGGTAGTGCTAGTGTTACTGCTGAAACATTATTTAGCCAACTTGGTGCTAATGCAAAGATTTTGTATAATGAACCTGATGGAATAAATATAAATGAAAATTGTGGCTCTACTCATATAGAAGCACTTGCAAAATATGTCGTTGACAACAAATTAGACATGGGCGTTGCCTTTGATGGAGATGCTGATAGATGTCTTTGCGTAGATGAAAAAGGTGAACTAATCGATGGAGATCAAATCATGGCAATATGCTCAAAAGATATGATGGAAAGAGGCAAACTTGCTAAAAATACTGCCATCGGAACAATTCTTACAAATATGGGGTTTATAAAGTATTGCGAAGCTAATGGAGTAAACTTTATAGCGACCAAAGTTGGAGATAAATTTGTATTAGAAGAAATGTTACTTGAAGAATATAATTTTGGTGGCGAGCAATCTGGTCATGTTATATTTAGAGACTTTGCAACAACAGGTGACGGAGAGCTAACATCAATTCAACTTTTAAGTTTGGTTAAGAGAAGTGGCAAAAAATTATCTGAGCTTGCAAAAATAATGAAGAAATACCCACAAATTTCAATAAATGTACCAGTAAAACAAGAGGGAAAAGTTAAATTCTATACAAACAAAGCAGTAAAAGAAGCGATAGATAAGGCAAAAGAAGAACTATTAGACATCGGAAGAATAGTAGTAAGACCATCTGGAACAGAGCCAAAACTAAGAGTGATGGTTGAATGTGAAGATAAAAAAATTATGAAAAAAGTAGCCGAAGAAGTCGCAGATGTTGTAAAGAAAGAACTTGGAAGTAAGTAAAAAACGGAAAAATCTGTCAATAACCAATGAAAAGTTCACCCCAAATAAAGCAAAATAATCAGTGAATTGTTCACCCTCCTAAATAATATT